>JAGDCN010000067.1 GCA_017958525.1 Bacteroidales bacterium | reverse complement strand
ATTGTTCAAATGCTTTGATAATTGCGGATTGATTGCTTGTAATTGCTGTTAAATAAGCTTGGGTCTAATTGATTTTTTCGTCGAGTTCAAGCCAACGGAGCTCCTTTTCGTCGAGGAGGGCGATGAGTTGTCCTATGCGTTCGGAAGCAGCGACAAGTTTGGCGGTGTCGGTTTCGGTGCCAGACGAGAGAAGTGTTTCGATTTTGTTGCGTTCGGCAGTCAGGGTTTCGATTTCGGCAGAAAGTTGTTCGTACTCTTTCTTTTCCTTGTAGGTGGCTTTGGGTTTGTCGTTGGAGCGCTGTGCTTTGAGTTGTTCGCGATAGTCGTCGGCGCGGCGACCATCTTTGCGCTGTTTTTGTTCTTTGCGCTCCATTAGTTGTTTTGCTTCGCGGTATTCGCTGTAATTGCTGTGGTAGTCGCGTATGCGCCCATCGCCTTCGAAGACGAAGATGTGATCGACCAGATTGTCCATAAAACTGCGGTCGTGACTGACGATTATGACGCAGCCTTTGTAGTTTTTTAGGAACTGCTCAAGTATGCCTATGGTATAGATATCGAGGTCGTTGGTCGGCTCGTCAAGAATGAGAAAGTTGGGATTGGCAATCAGTACGGTAAGCAGGTAAAGCCGTCGCCGCTCGCCGCCGCTGAGGTTGCCAAAATAGTTATATTGCGTGGTGTCGTCGAAGCCGAAATAGGAGAGGAACTGATGTGCTGACATTTCCTTGCCGTTGTCAAGTTCGATGACTTCGGCTACGTCGCGAAGGATGTCAATGACACGCATATCGTCTTTGGCTGTCATTCCGTTCTGGGTGTAAAATCCAAAGCGAATGGTCTGTCCTACAACGATATGTCCGCTGTCGGGTCGCAGCTGTTCTGTGATGATGGAGAGGAATGTGCTTTTGCCGATGCCATTGGGTCCGACGATGCCTATTTTCTCGCCTTTTTTGAAAGTATAGGAAAAATCGTCCAACATCTTGCGCCCGTCGAATGACTTGCATACGTTGTACATTTCCAGTATTTTGCCGCCTAATCGTTCGGTTTTGACGCTGAGTTGCATCTTCTCTTCCTCGAAACGCGTGTGTGCCTTTTCTTCCAGTTCGTAGAACGCGTCGATGCGTGCCCTTGCCTTTGTTCCGCGAGCCTGCGGCATACGCCTCATCCAGTCCAGTTCGGTGCGGTAGAGACTTTTGGCCTTCTCGACTTCGGCTCGTTCGTTGTATTGACGCTCAGCTTTTTTCTCAAGATAGTAGTCGAATGTGCCACGATAACTGTACAGCCTGCTGTTGTCCAGCTCGATAATATCCTGGCAGACGTGGTCGAGGAAGTAGCGGTCGTGGGTGACCATCAGAATGGCCAACCGCTGTTTGCCGAGGAAGTCTTCAAGCCATTCAATCATACTGATGTCCAGATGGTTGGTGGGCTCGTCGAGCAATAGCAGATTGGTGTCGTCAATCAGTATGCGGCTCAGGGCAACTTTCTTTTGTTCGCCTCCGCTGAGTGAGTCCATCGGGCGGTCCATCAGGCGATCGACTTCCAGTCGTGAAAGTACCTCTTCGACGCGCTGTTCGAAATCCCACGATTCGACCGTTTCGGGTCGTTCGGCGGCTTCGACGAAGCTGCGCACAGTCTGATGCTTATGGAAATCAGGGTTCTGCGGCAAGTAAGCCATCTTGACATCGCCACGGAAGGTGACCTTGCCACTGTCGGGCAGCTCTTTAGCTGTCAGTATGTTGAGCAGTGTGCTTTTGCCGTATCCGTTGCGTGCGATGAGAGCCGTCTTTTGTCCGGCGTTGATGCCGAAACTGATGTCCTCGAACAACAGTTTGTCGCCAAATGACTTAGTGAGGTTTTCAACTGTGAGCAGTGCGTCGGCCATTTATTATTTAAGAATTGAAGGTTGAGGTTTTGCGGCGGTAGGCAGAGATGGTGTGACTTGTGGTTTAATACCCGTATTTCCCCTTCCAGCGCCACTGCAGCAGTTTTCGTGTTTCGTTCTCGCGTGCATTGTCGCCGGGTTCGTAGAATTTTGTGCCTCGCAATGCGTCGGGCAAGAACTCCAGGTCAACAAAATTTCCTGCATAGTCGTGTGCATACTTGTATCCGTCGCTGTAACCCATTTCCTTCATCAGTTTGGTCGGTGCGTTGCGCAGATGCAGCGGCACTGCCAAGTCACCGGTACGGCGTATGGCTTGCTGGGCGTTGGCAAGGGCCATATAGGTGCTGTTGCTTTTGACTGAATTGGCAAGATAGACGGCACATTGTGATAGGGTTATGCGGCATTCGGGATAGCCGATTTTTGTTACCGCCTCAAAGCAGGCGTTGGCAAGCAGCAGCGCGTTGGGGTTGGCGTTGCTGATGTCTTCGCTGGCAAAGATAAGCATACGACGTGCGATGAAGACTGGGTCTTCGCCACCTTCAATCATACGTGCCAACCAATAGACGGCGCCGTTGGGGTCGCTGCCACGCATCGATTTGATGAAAGCGCTGATGATGTCGTAGTGCATTTCGCCTTGGCGGTCGTAGAGTGCCAGATTCTGTTGTATGACGTTGGTAACCTTGTCATTGTCTATGATGACATCCTTCTCCTTGTCGCGGTTCACCACCAGTTCAAATGCGTTGAGCAACTTGCGGGCATCGCCGCCGCTGATGCGGAGCAAAGCCTCGTTTTCGCGCACTTCGACGGTACGTCCCTGTGCAGCATAGTGGGCAACTGCGCTGTCGATCAGCTGTTCCATTTCGGTCTTGCCGAATTCTTTGAGCACATAGACTTGGCATCGCGACAGAAGGGCGGAAATAACTTCAAAAGAAGGGTTTTCCGTTGTGGCACCAATTAAGGTTATCGTCCCCCTTTCGACAGCTCCTAGCAGCGAGTCTTGCTGTGACTTGTTGAAGCGATGGATTTCATCGATGAAAAGGATGGCCCCTTCTTCCTTTTTGGCTTGTTCGATGACTTCGCGAACCTCTTTCACACCGCTGCTGATGGCGCTCAGCGTGTGGAACGGACGCCCAAGGGTATTGCTGATAATCATCGCCAGTGTTGTTTTGCCGATGCCTGGAGGTCCCCAGAAAATCATCGATGGAATCTTGCCGCTCTCAATCAATGTGCGCAATACGGCACCCTGTCCGACAAGGTGCTGTTGCCCGATATAGTTGTCGAGCGTTGTTGGTCGCAAGAGTTCTGCCAAAGGAGTCATCTGAATAGGTAGTTGATAGTTGAAAAATGGCTGTCGCAGTTGCCATTAACTCGTTCTTACATTCAAAGGATCAGCATTGCGTCGCCGTATGTGTTGAATTTGTATTTCTCCTTGATGGCGGTTTGGTAGCACTGCATCAGGAATTCGGGACCTGCGAAGGCTGACACCATAATGAACATTGACGACATAGATGGATGGAAGTTGGTAACCATCATATCGGCGATTGTGAAGTCGTGAGGAGGGAATATGAATTTGTTGCTCCATCCGTCGTAAGGGCTGACCTTGCCAGGGATGGTGACAGCGGTCTCGATGGCTTTCATAGTCGTTGTGCCTATGCAGCAGACCTTGTGCCCGTTTTGTTTGGCTTCGTTGATCAGTCGGCAGCACTCTTCACCGATGTGCATTTCTTCCGAGTCCATACGGTGCTTGCTGAGGTCTTCGACTTCTATGGCTTTGAAATTACCTATTCCGGCGTGCAGTGTCAGTTCTGCCCATTTGACATCCTTTATCTCAAAGCGTTTCATCAGTTCGCGGCTGATGTGCAGACCTGCTGTTGGAGCGGCAACGGCGCCTTCCACCTTAGCGTAGATGGTCTGGTAGCGTTCTTTGTCTTCCGAGTTGATGTCGCGCATAGCTCTGATTTCTTCAGGCAGAGGGGTTTGTCCCATACTCTTGATCAGGCGAATGAACTCCTCGTGCGAGCCATCATAGAGGAAGCGGATGGTGCGGCCGCGCGAAGTGGTGTTGTCGATAACCTCTGCCACGAGTGCGTCGCTGTCGCCAAAATAGAGTTTGTTGCCAATACGTATTTTTCGTGCCGGATCAACGACGACATCCCAAAGGCGCGTTTCGGGATTCAACTCTCTGAGCAGGAATACGTTGATTTGTGCACCGGTCTTTTCCTTTTCGCCTTTCAGTAGGGCAGGGAAGACCTTTGTGTTGTTCACCACAACCACATCATCGGTATCGACGTAGTTGATAAGATCCTTAAATAGTTTGTGCTCAATTGTCTGTGTTTTGCGGTCAATGACCATCAATCGTGCTTCGTCGCGTTGTCTGGAGGGCTTTTCGGCAATCAAGTCTTTGGGAAGGTTGAACTTGAATTGCGACAACTTCATCGTGGAATATAAGGTATTTATCATATTGATTATTTATGTTTCAAATGTATTCGATATGCCTCAAATTTTGCAAAGATACAAAAAACAGAAGCGAAAGTCAAGTTTTTTAACATTTTGTTGAAAAACTCGTTTTTAAGTTGCTGACTTTCAAATGATGATTAGGAAAAGTCAAAAAGATTGTTTTAACATTTATCGGGATATGTTTTGAGTTGCAAGGCACTCATAAACAGGGTTGTCAGGAGTTATAATTTGTTCAATTGAATCAATGGAAATGGCGTTTTCAATGCTGTATTCGCCGATGCGTTGGCGACGCAGGGCACTGAGGAATGCTCCACTGCCCAAGGCGAGGCCATAGTCGCGAGCGATACTGCGGATGTAAGTGCCTTTGCTGCAAGTGATGTGGAAGTCGATTTGCGGCAGCCCTTCGGGAACAGTACCCAGTGGATTGCGGTACAGGAATTTTGGATTCTGGGTTCTGGATTCTGATTTCAGAACGTCATTTTCGATTGATTTGTTCTGTAATTCAGAAGGATCTGCATTCCCTGGTCGATAGGCCGTGATCTCGAAGTCATAAACTGTTATCTTTTTGGGCTCAATTTCAACAGTTTCGCCATCGCGGGCCGAGATATAAGCTCTGCGACCATCTATCTTTACGGCCGAGAACATAGGTGGAACCTGCTCTATTTCGCCGACGAAGCGTTTGCGCACTTCCTCAAGCAGTTCCTTTGTTATTTGTTTGGTGGGGAAGTATTTGTCAATGGCCTGTTCAAGGTCATAGCAGGGTGTTGTAGCGCCCAGCACCATCGTGCCGCTGTATTCCTTGATGCCTGATTGGAGTTCCTCGATGCGTTTGGTCGCGCTGCCTACGCATACCAGAAGCAACCCACTTGCAAGCGGGTCGAGCGTGCCGGCGTGGCCTATCTTGAATTTAGAGAGTCCAAAGGTGCGTTTGATGTGCCATTTCAGTTTGTTGACCACCTGAAATGAGCTCCACTGGCGCGGTTTGTCGATGGCGATGACTACTCCAGCCTTTTCAGCCATTGTTTAGAAAATGTAGGGCAGAACGATGGCCAAAAGGCTGACAATAGCACAATAGATTGCAAACCAAATGAGTTTGCCTTTCTTGACAATATTGATCATCCATTTGCAGGCCAGGCATCCGACGACAAAAGCGGCAAGAAAACCAATGATAAGCGGGAATGTTCCGATGCTCGTTGTGGCTCCTTCTGCAGCGGCTTCACCGCCGATCAGGTCTTTAAAATCCAACAGTGCTTCGCCGAGGATTGGCGGGATAACCATCAGGAAAGAGAACTGGGCCAGCTTTTCCTTCTTGTTGCCCAATATCAGACCTGTGGCTATGGTGCTGCCCGAACGCGACAGACCCGGCAATACGGCGCAGGCCTGGGCGATGCCGATGACGAAAGCGTGCCACGGTGATACGTGTTCGCGTTGGCGAGGTTTGGCAAAATACGAGAAGGTCAGCAGAAGTGCCGTAAGCATCAGACAGCAGCCCACGATGAAGAGCGAGTTGCCGAAGATGCTCTGCGAAGTCTCTGGATTGAATATGGCCTCGACTTTGTCTTTCAGAAGCACACCCACTATGCCGATGGGAATCATCGAGATAAGGATGTTCACTGCGTAACGCGTGCCTTCATTCCATTTGAATTTAAACAGATCTTTGAAAATCCACACGATTTCTTTCCATAGGATGCAGCAGGTGCTCAGCACCGTCGCCACGTGTACGGCAATATTGAACGTCAGGTTAGCTTCGCCGTCCACGCCGAACAAGGCTGAACCAATAGTTAAGTGTCCGCTGCTGCTGACGGGCAGATATTCAGTAAGTCCTTGGACAATACCAAGTATAAGTGCTTGAAACCAATCCATTTATTGTGTTTATTTGAGGAGGTTAGGAGTCGAGGTTAAAGCGTTGTAAAATTGTCAGTTCTTCTAATCCCCTGATTATCTATTCTTCTGATTCCAGAATTATTCTTCTTTCTTATCTTTTTTGGGGCGGAACATAATGGCGCATATTTCAACCACTAGTCCGACAACAATCATCAGCGGGGCCACTACCATACGGCGTCTGTTGAACATTTCGGCATTGAATACATTGGGGTCGTCGCTGCCGCCACCGCTGAGCAGGATATAGCCCAGACCAAGCAGTATGATACCAACAGCCAATAGAATGTAGTTCTTCGGACCGAAAGCGAATTCGTATTCCGACTGTTCTACCTTGGCGCTTTTGGCGTCGCCAGTGACGGGCTTGTTTGTTGTTTTCTTTTTGTTATCCATATAGTTAAATATTGAATTTCAAATTATAAATGTTGCTTTGTTTTTTTTCCTATTCTTCGCTTTTGCTGCGTATGTGGCGATGCACGGAGAAGTAGGTGGCAATGAACGATATGGCAATGCCGACAAAAAAGACTATTGCTACCAAAATGGCATAGGCCATAAAATGGCGTGGGTGGAACAGCGCCAGATGGAACTGCTTGTTGAAAATGTAAATGGCGGCAAACATCAGCACGGTACCGAATGTAGCGCCAAGAAAACCATACAATATGCTTCGCCATAGGAAGGGGCGTGTGATGAAGCCCATCTTTGCTCCCACCATACTCATTGTGCGTATAGTGGCACGGTTGGAATTGATTGAAATCCTGATGGTAGTGCTTATCAAAGCCACAGATACAATCAACAGTAGCACCATAAAAACAATCAGCAGCCACGAAAGTTTGTAGAATATCTGGCTCAAATCGTTCAACATCGTCTCCTGATAGGTGATGTCATCTATGCTGGCGTATTCACTCGCTTCTTTTTCAAAGCGTTTGCGAACTTCGGTGATTTTTGAGGGGTTGTTGCTGGCCTTCAGCGTCACCATCAGGGTGGGGTAGAGCGGATTAACACTGTCAAGCAGTGTCAGGAAATCCTCGTCAAGTTCGATTGAAAAGAGGCGTGCTGCCTCATCGGCAGAAATATAATCCACGTTTTTAACATAGTCCAAGGCAAGCAGCTCTTCGCGTAGGCTTAAAGCTTCCTCTTCGGTTGTCTCGGCGTTGAGGTTCACCTGGTATGTAATGCGCTCCTGCAGTGCGTTGGTAGCCATATACGAATGGTATTCCACAAACATCAAAAGGCCGAAGACAAACAGCACCAGCATTATGCTGAAAACTGTGGATGTTCTTCCAGCCCAGAGTCTTATCTTTCCGTGTCGGTTGGTTTTATTACTACTCATAGCGAGTGCAAAATTACACAAAAAAAACGGAATAGCACCTCTTTGTATGAAAAATAATATTGATGACTGAAAAAAAGAAAAAATCCCGTGCCGGTCGGCGCGGGATTTCCTAATAAAAAAGATGTCTTTGTGTTGTGTATATTGGGTTATTAAAGCTCTGAGGCTTTTTGTCGGCAGGATGCCAGCGGGTCAAGTTTAGTTGGCCAGCATCACGGGCATCACGAGCATCAGTACATCTTCAGCTTTGGCCTCTTCGCTGTCGTTGATGGGGAAGAGGATGCCGGCGCGGCTGGGGTGCGACAACTCCATCAGCACCTGCTCGGTGTCGAGGTTAGTAATCATTTCGCTGAGGAATTTGGCGTTGAAGCCAATTTCCATCGGGTCTCCGTCGTAGCTGCAGGGGATGGTTTCGTGAGCCTTGTTTGAAAATTCAAGGTCTTCGGAAGAAACTTCTATTTCGCGTTCCTTGATGCTGAGGCGTACCTGGTGGGTCGATTGGTTGGCGAAGAGGCTGACGCGACGCAGTGTGTTGAGGAATGTCATTCTGTCAACGGTCAGCTTGTTGGGGTTGTTCTTCGGAATGGCTGCTTCGTAGTTGGGGTATTTGCCATCAACCAGTCTGCAGATAATAAGGAAATTGTCGAAAGAGAAGAAAACGTTGGTGTTGTTGTAGTCGATGGTGACATCAAAGTCTTCCTTGTTACCGCTCAATATGTTTTTGACCTGCATTATTGGTTTGCGCGGCAGGATGAAATTGACGCTTTCTTCGCTGTGGATATCGTTGCGGCGGTAGCGTACCAGTTTGTGTGCATCGGTGGCAACGAAAGTGACGTTTTCGGGAGTCATCTCGCAGTAGATACCCGACATCTGCTGGCGCATCTCGTCGGTAGAAGCGGCAAAGGCGGTCTTGTTGATGGCGTTGACCAGCACCGATGCCGGCATCGAAGTCTGCACCGTTTCTTTCATCTCGGGCATTGCCGGGAACGTGTCGGCATTCTGTCCTGCGAGGCTGTATTTGCCTTCGCCCGAACTGATTTCGATGCTGTAGTTGTTGGCATCGACGGCGAAGTTGATAGGCACATCGTCAAGCGACTTGAGCATATCGAGCAGCAGCTTGGCGGGAACAGCAATGCTGTCGATGCCATCCACGCGAGCGTTCTCGAGTTCAATCTTGCTCACCATCGTGGTTTCGAGGTCAGTGGCTTTGATGGTCAGAATATTATCCTCAAGGTGCATATGGAAGCAGGCAATGATGGGTACGGTGTTGTTGTTCGAAATGATGCCGTTCAAGGCACTCAGGTGCTTCAGAAATAACTGGCTATTTATTATGAATCTCATATTGTTATGT
>JAGDCN010000066.1 GCA_017958525.1 Bacteroidales bacterium | reverse complement strand
TGGAGGTAAACACTCCCAGTCGTGAGCAGTGCATAGTTGCACACACTGAGCGCGAAGCGGCACGTAAGTTGCTGGCTTCAATCCAGGAGGAAGGTGAATTTATGCCTGAAGTGGAAATAAAAGAAATCAATTACATCGACCCGTTCGACGTTCGCAAAGAATGGTAACGCGATGGTACGCAGGCGCCCTCGCCTGCGGAAGTAAACAATAATATCGCAGGCGAGGGCGCCTGCGTACCAACAAATATGAAAGAAAAAGTAGGACAAGTAACCCCCGAAGAGCGCAACGAGATACAGCAGCTCTTCGAGCGCCGCAACGGCCTTAACGAATTGGCCAAGATACTAACCCCCGACAACGATGCCCTCTACCAGAAACTGGTCAAAGATATGGGCGAGACGGGGACGAAATTCCAGAACTGGTGGGACCGTATGGCCAGCCAGTACCAATGGAAAAGTACTCCTAACGGTCATTGGGAAATCAACTTCGACACTTGTGAAATCTTTTTATCGGAGGAATAGGCTATGCAGATGCTTGGTGTTATCGGCGGACCGGAAATAATAGTCATACTGCTGATTGTCCTTGTTTTGTTCGGCGGCAAGAAGATACCAGAGCTTATGAAAGGTCTCGGCAAGGGGGTGAAAGAATACAAGAAAGCGATGAATGGTGTAGAAGAGGAGATGAACGGTGTTGCTGAAGAGATGCCTGAACAAGAGCCTCAAGCCGATGCTTAATGAGTGAAGGCAAGACTTTCTGGGGACACGTCGAGGTGTTCCGCTGGATGCTTATCCGTTGCATCATCGTGGTGTTCGGACTTGCGGTGGCAGCATTCTGTTACAAGGATTTCGTCTTCGGGCAGTTGATACTTGCACCGTGCAATGCGGACTTTGTCACCTACCGGCTGCTTGGCAAGTTGTGGCTGGTAACCAACGTTCAGCAGATTGACCTTATCAACATCAATCTTGCTTCGCAGTTGATGACGCACCTCAGCATTTCGTTCTATCTGGCATTAGTGGTGGCGTTCCCATATCTCATTGTCGAACTATGGTTTTTTGTGAAGCCTGCGCTATATAGTAATGAAAAGAGACCAGCGGTTATTGCCATACTTGCCTTTTTTGTCCAGTTTTTCCTTGGTATGGCGCTGGCCTATTACCTCATTTTTCCGTTGACATTCAATTTTCTTGGCACCTATCAGGTCTCTGCCAAAGTGGTAAACCAAATTTCGCTCACATCGTACATCGGCACATTCATTGGACTTATGTTTGTGATGGGGTTAATGTTCGAGATGCCAATTGTGGCTTATTTCTTCGCCAGGATAGGAGTGTTGAAATCCGCGTTCCTGCGAAGAGTGCGCAAAGTGGCTGTCGTCCTTGTACTGGTGGCAGCGGCTTTTATCACGCCCAGCACCGATGTGTTTACAATGTGCCTTGTGGCGTTACCTCTTTGGTTGTTGTACGAATTCTCAATTGTGGTTGCTCGAAAGGCAGAACCCAAAGATTTAGGCGATGAAACCTGAGAACGGAAACCAGAAACCCTGAACGGCTTGAATTAATCGCTCAGATTTACTGGTTGGCGTACTGCACCACTTCATCGTGGAAGAATTCGAGCTGGATACCTGCCTGGCGGAAGAGCTCTTCGCTCTCCTGGCCACTGTGATACTTGTATTCGCACACGACGCGCTTGATTCCGCAGTTGATGATGAGCATAGCGCAGGTGCGGCAGGGTGTCATACGGCAGTAGAGCGTAGCACCGTCGAGGGCGATGCCGCGGCGGGCAGCTTGACAGATGGCGTTCTGCTCGGCGTGGACGGTGCGGACGCAGTGGTTGCTGATTGTTCCGTCGGGGTTGATGGTCTTGTGGAACAAGTGTCCCACCTCGTCGCAGTGAGGCAGTCCGGCAGGCGAGCCGACGTAGCCTGTCACCAGCAGCTGGCGATCCTTGACGATTACGCATCCGCTGCGGCCGCGGTCGCAGGTGGCACGCTTGGCGGCGGTGTCGGCCAGCTCCATAAAATATTCGTCCCACGATGGGCGGTGGTAAAGAATTTTTGAAAGGACATTTTCGACCTGCTTGTTAAGGTCCTCAATGCTGCTGCCATTGTCGAAACGGAAGTCGGCCTGGCTTATGCAGACCCCTAGATTCTGCTTGTTGGGGTCGTCGTTGTCCATCTCGCGTTGCTCGTTGGCGATGAAGGTGTCGAAATCTATGTGGTCGGTTTCCGAGCCTCGCAGCACGGCACGTTCATAGCGCACCTTCGGGTCGGCATCGACGGCGAAGAGGTAGAAATTGGGTTTGCCTCGCAAGGCCTTAACTTCACCGGGGGTGCGGACGCTTTCGATAATGCAGTTGCATCCCGAAGCCTGTGCTTGCTCGTAGAGTTGCTCGACGATGTAAGAAGGAGTGTGCTGAGCACGTAAATCGTTGCCTACCAATGTCATTGTGTCACGGTTTACTTCCAGTCCGCGTTTTTTTATTTCCTCGGTGATGAAGGCGCGGACACTGTAGTGTACAAATCCGCGGTTTTTGACAAGATAATCAACGATGGTGCCTTTGCCGGCGCCGAGAGTTCCTGTAATGCCT
>JAGDCN010000065.1 GCA_017958525.1 Bacteroidales bacterium | reverse complement strand
GGAACCGAACGTGCGGATAACCGCCACCTGCAATGCCACCAGCACTGCAAACGGCACCAGCGCTATGGTCCAATGGATATGTGGCGAGTTGGGTTTCATTTTACTCTATTTGCATTTCTGACCAGCCGCACCGAGCGGCCGTAGCCGCGGTCTTTGTCATAGGTGCTCACGGCATTGGCATTCACGAGACCGTCGATGAACAGCAGCGCGTAGGCCTGACGGTCGGTGTTGCAGGTTGAAGCCCAGTAGCTTCCTCCTTCGCCGATGGTCGAGAGCCAGGTGCCTCCACGGAATCCGGCGGCAGGCAGAAAGACCGCTCCTGCTTTTTCCATCAGGGTCCATTTTTCGGCTGTGAATATATTGTCGTTGTAGCTGATTCCAAAGTTGTTACCATTGATACCCGTCATCGGGGCAATGTCGTCCGGGCGGACAAAAATGTCGGGGAGCAGGACCAGTCCTTTCATTCCGCACACCGTGGCTTCGACGTAGCGGGCGCTGTCGGTGCCATCGACGGTGGATGCTGCACGACGGTTGACGAGATAATCCCATTCTTCCTGCGTCAGCGTGCGCCACATTCCTGGACGGTTGCCACCGTTGGAGATGGTGTTATAGACTCCCCAGTCGGCGTAAGCCTCATTGCCACAGAGACTTTCGATGTCGTAGTCACCGTCTTTTTCCGAACACGGTTCCACGTGCCATCCGCTGCTGCCCCAGCAAAGCAGGTCGATCCAGCCTTCGTAGGTGGCTGATACCAGGGCGTTGTCCTCGCCAATGTAGTCGTACTGGTGCTCGGCAAAGCGGAAGATGCCGTAGGCGGTGTCCTCTGCCGAGATGTGTGTGCCACTAGTGCTGTATTGCAGATTGCCCTTTGAAAAATAGACCTGGCGGTTGTCTGCGACGCTGAACAGTGACCGCAGTGAGCCGTCGGCGACATCGGGTTCATCATCCCAGCCATCGTGTGTAAACTCTTCGCGCTGACAACTGGTAATCAGTAGTGTACATAGTATTGTCAATGGCAGAAAGAATGCTTTTTTCATAAATAAATATGATATTCAAAAACACTTTTCCTAGAATGTTCAAAATGCTTCTTCATAAAGTCCTCAAATGTCTTCATAAAATAACTCTATTTCCTTCGTTTTATTGTTCTCGGCAAACAAATGTTGCTTTTTTTGCCGCTTCCCGGATGTGACAATGCTGTCATACTCCCGTATCAACTTTTTATCATCGTCTTATAAAAGTCTTATCATATTTTTCAACAGTAAAATATAGTTAGATTTTAATAAGAATTTGAGTAGAATTTAATATAAAGATGGTACTTGGAAAACAGGGAGTTAAAATAGGGCGTTTTTGACTCTTTTTTGAGAGTTATCAACAGGGTGGGGAAGCTGTTATTTGTAAAAGGCGATTTTTTGGCACGTTTTTTGCTGTGGCAGATTTTATGACGCAAAATTGCTTTTTTTATGACACGGAATTGTCCTTTTCGATGACACGACTTTTTGTTTCTTTGCTATGGTTTTAGTTTTTCTGGGTAAGGTATTACATTCTTCTATATTGGAAAGTAAAAACAGTTTCGAAAAAAAAGAAGCGTCGGATTTTCCGACGCTTCTTTATACGCACAAAAGGCTGTCTATTATTCAGCGTTGATAATGGCTTTGTGGACGGCGTTCCAGCCAGCTGCATTCAGACCCCAGTTGTTGGTGGAGTTCTTGTTGCCCTGAACTCTCACTTTTCTTCTCTTTACTTTTTTGTTTGCATTAATACCCATAATACACTATGTTTTTATTGTTCAACTTCTTGATTCTAAATCAGAAAGAGCAATAATTCTTTCTGAAAATGTTTTGCAAAGATACATCAAATGTTTTAATCCCGCAAATTATTTTCTATTTTTAACGATATTTTATCCTTGCAAATGCTCTTTGCGTAGCAGGTCGTTGACGGTTTTGACCGGGTTGAAAGTCGCCAGAGGTACCTCGACGAAGATTGTAATCCATTCAGCCATAGCACCGTTCCACAATCCGGGCAGTTCTTGCGATTTGAGTGTCACAGCGCCTTTGGTTTTCTTGCTGATGAATCCTGTTGCAGGGTCGATAAATTTTCGCAGGTTGAACCGGTGTCCCAGATAGTCCTTGGTTCCGCATACCAGATCGACGGGGTTGAAGTGTGTTGATGATGACAGAATCATCTCCTGTTTCGGATCTTTGCGGTTGATTTGAGCTGTTTCGACAATTTGTAAGCTTTTGATTCCAAGAGTGTTTTCTGTAAAGAAGGGACCACCTCCCGGTTCGCCTTGGTTTTTGACCATTCCGCAAATTCGCATCGGTCTGTTCATTTTCCGACGCAGAATGATTGCTTTCTCGCGGTCGCTCTTTTTGGAAAAATCTTTTGGTAGTTCGATTTGCAGTTTGTTTTTTGCAAAACGTGCAATTTTCTGCAGCATTTTTGTGTCTGGTTTCTGTCCAAGAATGCGCAAATAATCAAATGTTTGCGATTGCAGTTCAAGCAGAAGTCCGGCCAGAACCTGTTTGTAAATGATGGTGGTGTGTTTCATCCAGTCGGGCACAACGTTGTCGATGTTTTTAATGAAAATCAGGTCAGCGTTGCATTCGTTGAGATTTTCAATCAAAGCACCGTGTCCGCCGGGACGGAACACTAGTCTGCCGTTATCGTCGCGTATGGGCTCGTTGTATTCATCGACGGCGATGATGTCTGTGTAATGTTTTTGCTCCGAGAATGTTATGTTGAGTTTTATGCCGAGGTTCGACTCGTAGTATTTTTTGACTTCGGATATTTTTTTCTTGAAAAGCAGGCGATGTTCGGGCGATACGGTGAAATGGATGTGTACTGTGCCGTCGTCGCAGCGGGCGTAACTGGCTCCCTCAACGATGTGCTCTTCCATCGAGGTGCGGCTAATGCCGCCATAGCGGTGGAATTTAAGAAGCGCTTTGGGAAGGCTGCCGTAGCCAAGATACTGTTCCTTAAGTAGATAGTTGATAACAGTGGTGAAGTCGCCACGCTCCATATAGTCGCCAAGTTCCAGCGACGATTTTTCCATACAGGCCTTTAAGTCTTCGAAAAAAGCAAAGGTTCGTATATTTTGCAGGAACTCACTGACTGTCGGAAACTCCTTCTCGAAATTGTGCGCTACTCCGAAATAAGTCGATGAAAATGCGTAGAGGTCTTTAAACATACGTGTTGCTGCCCCCGAGGCGGGAACGAACTTCAGCAGACGTTTCCCTTTTGATAGTTTTTTATAGGAGGCTGCGTGGCGTCGTATATCGCTGTCGCTCATACGGATAATCCCGCCGTTGTCAACAGTGGCGGCATCAATCAGCTTCATTTTTGGAAAACCGTTCCTGAAGTTTTCTATTTGTTTCAGTACGGCTTCGGGCGTAAGATTCATACTTGCAATTTGTTGCAAGTCTTGCTCCGAAAATTTTTGGCTCATTGCGGATTGCTTTTGAGTTAGTTTCTATACTCGCGTTGTATTTCTGTTTCCAGGTTGATGGTCGAATAGACGGTGTCGCCCTCTTTCAGCCTAATCGTGTTGTTGCCTTTGCGATAGCAATAGAAAAGAGCCTGGGTGTAGATGCTGTCGTAGCCAGTCTCGTATTTGGCTGCAACGTTGTAGATTGCCGGAGCCGAAAACACGGTCTCGAATATTCCGTTGGCATCGGTATAACCCTGTGCGTTTACATAGCTGCTGTCGATGTCAATTTTGACAAAAACGCCCTTAATCGGCGCGTGTGTCACCTCATCGACGACGGTGATTTGCACGTAGCAATCCGTGTCTTTGTCGCAGCTGGCGATTGAAAAAATTGAAAATCCGCCTATTAAAGCAAGGCATACAAGGACTAAGATTTTTTTCTTCATAAAATTTGTTTTATTTTTGCTCTATTACAATTTTTTTGACTATTTTTGCACTGCAAAATTAATAATTTTATATGGTATGAAAGTGAAAAAAATGACTTTTTTGTTGCTTTTTTTTGCAACATTGACTTCCTGTCAGGCTCAAGATGCTAAAAATCAATCTAATGATATGCAAAAAAAATATTACGTACTTATTGAAACTTCATACGGAAATATGACCGCGGAGCTCTATAACGAGACGCCAAAGCACCGTGACAATTTTATAAAGTTAGTAAATGAAGGATTTTATGATGGTCTTATTTTCCACCGTGTTATTAATAACTTTATGATACAAGGCGGCGATCCCAATTCGCGTGATGCCAAACCGGGTCAGATGCTTGGCAACGGTAATTTGGGCTATACCGTACCCGCCGAGTTCGTTCCGGGCCTGATACACCGCAAGGGCGCCCTTGCCGCTGCGCGCCAGAACGATATGGTCAACCCCACCAAAGCTTCGTCGCCGTGTCAGTTCTACATAGTTCAGGGTAATGTGTGGCCGGCCGAACGCCTTCAGATGATGGCCCAACAGATGGGTAAGGTTTTCGACAAGCAGCAGATGGAGGCATATACCACTGTTGGCGGTACGCCGCACTTGGATTATGACTATACTGTCTTTGGTCAAATAATTGAAGGCTTGGATGTTATCGATAAAATAGCTGCTGTCAAATGTGGTGCTGGCGATCGTCCTATCGAGGATGTAAAGATGAAGATAAAAGTGATAGAACGCTAAACAATAAGCGTTAGGCAAAATATAGATATAGATATGAAACTGAACAATATAGAGGATTTTATCCGTGAGATTCAGATGGCTACGCTCGAGCATCAGTCCGACAAGGCTGCATTCATCGAGCAGTTCCGTATTAAATTCTTGGGCAAGAAGGGAATAATCAGCGATTTGTTCGAACAGTTCAAGACTGTCCCCAACGAGGAGAAAAAGGAAATGGGTCAGGCACTGAACCGGTTGAAAACCGCCGCCCAGGCCAAAATTGAAGAGTTTAAGGCTAGCATAGAACAGTTGCAGCAGCAGTCGCAAACCGACGACCTGACGCTGCCCACCGACTATTCGCCGGTAGGAAGCCGCCACGTTCTTTCGGTGGTGATGAACGAAATCATCGACATCTTCTCGCGCATCGGCTTCACTGTTGCCGAGTCGGTCGAAATCGAGGACGACTGGCATCTTTTCTCTGCCCTCAACTTTCCCCCTGACCATCCGGCTCGCGATATGCAGGACACGTTCTTTGTGGAGAAAGAAGAGGGTAGGCAGGAGGTGGCGCTTCGCACACACACTTCGTCGGTGCAGGTGCGCGTTATGGAGAACAATAAGCCTCCTATCCGCATTATTGCTCCTGGTCGTGTGTTCCGCAACGAAGCCATTTCGGCACGCGCCCACTGTATATTCCATCAGGTTGAGGCACTGTATGTTGACAAGAAGGTGACTTTCGCCGACCTAAAGCAGACACTGCTATATTTCGCCAAGGAGATGTTTGGCGAGCAGACCCAGATACGTCTGCGCCCCTCCTATTTCCCCTTCACCGAGCCTTCGGCCGAGATGGATATTTCGTGCAACATCTGTGGCGGAAAAGGATGCAACATTTGTAAGGGTACCGGCTGGCTTGAAATCCTTGGTTGCGGTATGGTCGATCCCAATGTTTTGGAGGCGTGTGGAATTGATAGCAAGGAATATAGCGGCTTTGCTCTCGGTATGGGAGTGGAGCGTATGGCTATGCTGAAATACCAGATTCGCGACTTGCGCCTATATTTTGAGAACGACCTTCGCTTCCTTCGCCAGTTCGACGCTTTGGTGTAATCGTTTGTTTATCGCTAACAGTCTTGTTCTATGTCGTTTATCGATATCGAGAATATGGAGTTCTATGCCTTTCACGGCTGTTTTGTCGAGGAAAGGTCCGTAGGGACTCGTTTCAGGGTTAATCTTAGAATGAAAGTTGATACATCGAAAGCTCAACTGTCTGATAACATAGACGATACGGTGAATTATTTGTCGGTCTATCAGTCGGTGAAGTCCGAGATGGATAAGCCGTCGCATTTGCTCGAGAATGTTGCCGACCGCATCGCGTCGCGTATCCTGGCCGAATACGACGCTGTGGAATATGTAAGTGTCAAGGTTTCAAAACTTAATCCTCCCCTTGGCGGCAAGATGGAGGGTGTCAGTATCACCATCGAAAAGATCCGTTAGAGCAGCCCGTTGTCGCGGAAACTATAGTAGTCGGGTCGGCTGTTGTCGCCGATGCCGACTATTATATGGTCGATAAGGTTGATGTTAAGTGTCTTTCCTGCATCTAATATTTTGCAAGTAAGATTTTTATCTTGTCTGCTGGGGCTCAGATGCCCTGTTGGATGATTGTGGGCGACCGCAATTGAAACAGCGTTCTTTTCAAGAGCTGTTGCGAAAATGCGTCGTATATCGACGGGAGTATCGGTTATTCCACCTATCGAAATGCGTTGTTTGAAAAGAACTTTGTTCCTTGCATTCAGATATATAGCCCAAAATTCCTCGACTGGCAGGTCGATAAGCGAAGGACTAATATAGTTGAACAGAGAAAAACTGTCTTTAATATAGTGTTCGCTGTTGTTGATATTTTCGGTTAACATTCTGTAACCAAGCTCTAAAGCGGCAATAATAGTTACTGCTTTTGCCTTGCCCATACCTTTGAAGTCGCGTGTCAGCTCCTTGATGCCTTGGCGCGACAGCAGCGACAGGTTGTTGTCGTTGCTGTTCAATATTTCCTTTGCGAGTCCGACAGCGCTTTGGCCCACAGAACCGCTACCGAGGAGGATCGCTATCAGTTCGGCATTGCTGAGCTCTTTTTTGCCTTTGGCAATCAGTTTTTCGCGGGGGCGGTCTTCCAGAGCCCAGTCCTTGAGGGTTAAATTGACTTTTCTGTCTTTGGAATCAGTCGGTTGTGCTGTTTTTTCAATAGGAGATTCGACGTAATTCATTGGATTAAATTTTCTGCAAAAATACTAAAATAATTTATTTGTGCAGAAAAAGTCAAAAAAGAAGATGCTGTTATAAAAAATATGCGTTTGGCACAGGTTGATTTTTAGTATTTTAATAATTGTAATATTAAATATTAGACTTTTTTTTGAAAAAAGTATTGTAGTGTCAATATTTTTATATATTTTTGCATATTCAAAATATAGAATAACTAAAAAAAACTTTAACACGTAAGATATGCAGAATAAAGGACTTATCAGATTTTTGGCGATTGCTTTTGTGCTTGTTTGTTTGTTCCAATTGTCGTTTTCTTTTGCGACAAAGAGAGTTGAAAACAAGGCTAAGGCTAGCGCTGTGAAGTATGTAGAGAGTGAACAGGGAAAGAGTGACATCGATGCTTGCCTTAAAAGACAAGGCAACAGCGATATGAGTGCTGCTGAGCTGAAAAACTTGACGGCGATAGTCACCGATTCACTGCGTACTAACAAAGAGACTTACTACCTTGATTCTATGGCTAATGAAAAGGTCTGGATGGGCTTTACCTACAGAAAGTGCCAGGCTCGTGAGATTAACCTTGGCTTGGACCTGAAAGGTGGTATGAACGTTATGCTGGAGGTTTCCACGGTTGATGTTGTCAAAGCTCTGGCCAACTACACTAATGACGAAGTGTTCAACAAGGCTATAGATATGGCTCTTGAACAGCAGAAGAAATCGGTAAATGAAAACTTCGTCAATCTTTTCTACGATGCTATTATTTCCATCAAGCCCGATGTCCGTCTGGCCGGCTATTTCAGCAGCCAGCTGACAGGTACGACGCTGAACGATGATAACAATACAATATTGTCGAAACTTAGGGAAGAGACTAGTAGCGCATACGACCGCACATACGAGATTCTGCGTAAACGTATTGACAAGTTTGGCGTGGCTCAGCCCACCATTCAGCGTCTCCAGGCTTCGGAACGCATTCTTGTTGAGTTGCCCGGCGTGAAAGATCCTCAGCGTGTCCGCAAGCTTTTAAAAGGAACAGCCCAGTTGGAATTTTGGGCTACCTATAGCGGTGATATGAGCGATTCTCGCTATTTAAATGAATACAACCGTGTTTCGGGCTACCTGACCGCTACCGATGAGTATCTGGCAGCAAGAGGCACCGCTGTGGAAGAAGTTGCTGATACCAATGCTGTTGCCGACACGACTGCAGTCGAAACAGAAACTCCTGCCGTTGCCGCTTCAACTGAGAGCGATCCCCAAAGTGAACAATACAAAAAGGATCATCCTCTTATGTCGCTTTTTGCCCAGTGGCAGGGTTATCCGGTTTATCCTCCCATTGTCTTCCGCGCCACTGAGGCCGACACCGCTTCCGTCAACCGTATGATTGCTGAAGGTGTGAAAGCTGGCAAAATTAATGCCCGCGAAGTCAAATATCTGTGGTCGGTGAAACCAATCGAGGAAAATTCGAACATTTATGAGCTCTATGCTATTAAAATAGAAGATTATGATCGCAACACCAACCTGCCCAAGGCAAAATTGGACGGTAGTGTTATCACCGATGCCCGCCAAGACTTCAGCAACACAGAAGGTAACGAGATTTCGATGACGATGAATTCGGAAGGTGCACACGCTTGGAAGAACATCACGCACGACAATGTCGGCAAGTGTGTCGCAATTGTTCTTGACGACCAGGTCTATTCGGCCCCGCGTGTCAATGGCGAGATTGCCGGTGGCCGTTCGTCAATCACCGGAACCTTCACACTTGAAGAGGCTAAAGACCTTGCGAATGTCCTGAAGTCAGGTAAACTGCCAGCTCCTGCCCGTATTGTTCAGGAAGCTGTCGTTGGTCCCTCATTGGGTCAGGAATCAATCCAGAAGGGTCTCATTTCGTTTATCCTTGCATTTATTATTGTACTTATTTATATGGTGGTCTTCTACAACCGTGCCGGTTGGGTTTCGGTTGTGGCTTTGGTGACCAACGTATTCTTGCTGGTGGGTGTGTTGGCATCGATAGGTGCTGTGTTGACACTGCCTGGTATTGCCGGTATTGTATTGACAATGGCAATGGCTGTTGACGGCAACGTTATCATCTACGAACGTATCAAGGAAGAGCTTCGTGCCGGAAAGAGCATTGCCAATGCCGTCGAAGAAGGTTTCAAAAATGCTATGTCGGCTATTATCGACGGTCAGGTGACTACCTTCCTGCTTGGTCTCGTGCTGATTATGTTTGGTTCGGGAACTATCCAGGGTTTTGCTGTTACGCTGTGTATCGGTATTGTGACATCTTTGTTCACCAGCATCTTTATCACTCGTTTGGTTATTGACTGGATGCTAAATCACAAGAAGAAGATCAATTTCTCGTTCAGTTTTAGCGAAAACTTTATGCGCAATGCCAATATTGATTTTATGGGCAAGCGCAAAACTTTCTACATTATCGGCGTCTGCGCTATCGTGCTGTGCTTTGTCGGAATTTTTGGCCGCCATCTGAGTATGGGTATTGATTTCACAGGTGGTCGTACATACGTGGTTCGTTTTGACAAGGATGTCAATGTTGTTGACGTCCGTTCCAGCCTTGCTGCTGAGTTTGACGAAGCTCCCGAAGTGAAGTCTTATGGTCCCAGCAATCAGGTTAAGATTACGACCAACATCGAAGCCGAAGACTATTTTGACACCTATCGTGAGGCTCATAACTTGAGCGCCAACGACACAATCACGGCTGAGATGGTTATCAACGAACGCCTGTTCAATGGCACCAAGCAATATTTTGGCAAGAACGAAGATGGCAAAGAGATAACATTGCAGCAGTTTGCCGATGCAGATATCTATCCTTATGGTATCATACAGTCGGAGCAGGTTGAAGCAACGATGGCAACCGATATGAAACGTTCGTCAATCCTTGCTGTGCTCGGTGGTCTGTTGGTTATCTTTGCATACATAGGAATCCGCTTCCGCAGCTGGCGTTTCGGTGTTGGTAGTGTTGCCGCACTGACGCACGATACAATCCTTATCATAGGTATGTTCGCATTGCTGCGCGGTCTGTTGCCGTTCAACCTCGATGTCGATCAGTCGTTCATCGCTGCTGTGTTGACGGTTATTGGTTACTCCATCAACGCCACGGTGGTTATCTTCGACCGTGTCCGTGAGAACCGCAACCTCTATCCGAAGCGCGACCTGATTCAGCATATGAACGATGCTATCAACGCCACTTTGGCCCGTACCATCAACACATCGGGTACCACATTCTTCACTCTTTTGATGATGTTCATCTTCGGCGGTGAGGTTATCCGTGGTTTCATCTTTGCTCTGTTGGTCGGTGTTGTGTGCGGTATGTTCTCGTCGGTTTGCCTTGCCTGCCCCATCGTCTATGAGGTGAGCAAAAAGCGCGAGGCAAAACGTTTGGCTAACAGCAAATAATAATATATAATTGATTCTATAATATAAAAGATGGACTTTATAGACCTCATAATCACAATAGGCATACTGGCAGTTGGCGGCCTTCTTAGTGGCAAAAGCACTAAGAAGGCGGCCCGCAGTCAGCGGCCGTCCAGTGCTCCGCGCCGTGATAGTGAGGTTCGGCCGCAGGCACAATTTGTATCTGCCGACGAAGAGGTGACAACCACAGCCAAAGGACGCAAGGGGAAGAATGTTAGTGACAGAGGTGTTTTTGGAAACGCTTATTTCACATATGAAACCCCTTCGGACCAGCCGCAGCAGAACAATCCATTCAGAGAGACCGTCGCCGATGCATCGGCACAGCCGGTATCGGCATCCTTTATGGGCGGAACGTTCGACTTGCGACAGGCCGTTATCTATCAAACCGTTCTTGAAAGGGTTGAATACTGACCATCTATTCTATTGGAAAAATGAAATAAAAAAATAATTAACTCTCTACAAAAACAACAAGTATGTTCAGAAAGGTACTATTAACGATCGGACTGCTATTAGCTGCACAAGTGGCGGCTTTTGCACAAGGTACTATGAAGGGTACCATCACCGATGAAAAGACCGGTGAACCTCTTATGAGTGCAAATGTCGTTGCCAAGCAGGGCGGCCAAATTATGGGTGGTGCCCGCACGGACTTTGACGGTAACTATACCATCAAAGGTCTGCAAGTAGGTAAATATGAGATTGAAGTCTCGTATATGGGCTACGCCACCGTAAAAACAGAAATCCAGGTCAAGGCTACGGGCTTCACCGTTTACAACGAGAAACTGGCCAAGTCAGGTCAGGAGTTGAAGAAAGTCATCGTGAAGACACAGAAGGTTCCCGTCATCGAAATCGGAGCCCCCGAGTCTGGAACACGTCTTTCGGCTGATGACATCGGCAAAATGCCTGCCAACTCTGTTGACGGTATTGTCGCCGCTGTGGCCGGTGTGGGATACAGTGACGGTGGTACAGGTACAGCCCGTGGTGAGGATGGTATGGTGACACAGGTGGGCGGTGTCCGCACACGTACCGGTGTCAATGTCCCCAAGGAGGCTATTGCTGAAATTCAGGTTGTGCTTGGTGGTACGCCTGCCAGCATCGGAGAGGCAATCGGTGGTACCCAGATTATCACACTCAAACCGCCTTCGACAAAATTTATGGGTTTGGTAAAATACGAGACCTTGCTTGACTACCGTCTGTGGAACAGCCTTACTGTTTGGCTGACGGGTCCTGTTGCCAAAACCTCCCTCAAAGATGAGTCGGGCACCAAAACAGGTGAGCGCACACTGATTGGTTTCCGTTTTACGGGCGTTGGTAGCTACTCTAAATTTGGTTACTACCGTGCAAAAGACGGTCGCTATCAGGTTGTCAACGATGAAAAGGTTATGGAAATCGAGGAGCACCCGATTATTTACGACCCCGTTGAAAGAACAGTCAACTATGCTGCCGAGTATCTGCGTCAGGAAGACTTCGTGACCATCAAGCGCCCCAATGCAAACAACTATTATGCAAGCAAAGATCGTCAAGCTGATTTCAGCAGTTACAGCATCAATCTGCAAGGTGCATTGGATTTCCGCTTCACTGAGTTGACCTCTCTGGTTCTGACCGGCGAATATGACTACAGCTTTGGTCCTAGCACCTCTCTGGGTTATTTCCCGTTGAACCTCCACAACGCTGCCAACGGAGTCAACAAAGTCCACAACTTTGTGTTGACCGCCGACTTCACCCAGCGTTTCAAGGATCCCGAACCTGTGAAGGACGAGAGCAACCCAGATGCAAAATCGGACCCCATCGTTTCGAAGGTTATGTACAACATTACGGCAATGTACAACCGCTACAGTTCGCAGTCGTACAATGAGAAATTTGGTGACGACCTGTTCAAATATGGTCATATCGGTACCTTTGAAAGAACCCAGACCCCTTCGTATGAGGTTCGTTCGGACTATAACTTCCACGGAACGACGCAGACTGCTTATATCCAGAACAGCTGGATTGAAAATTCAAGATTCGTTGCTCCTTCGGAATACAACCCGATTCTGTCCAACTATACCAGCCAGCTTTTCAACATCCCTTCGCTGGCACCTTATCTGACCACTTTCGACCTGATCCGCAACTATAACGGTCTTGTGAATGGTACAACTTTGGGATCGGTATATAGTATGTTCTCGAATGTTGGTGTTCAGAGCACAGGTTATTCAAAAGGTGAAAACAATTATTACTATGTGCAGGCTAAGGCCGCTGCCACCGTCAAGGGTCACGACCTTGAAATTGGTTTCCAGTATGACCAATACACCAGTGCATCGTATGGCATTTCGGCTTATTCGCTGTGGACTCTGATGCGCCAGTCGGCCAACGCCCATATTTCGCAGTTGGACTACAACTCGCCGATTGAGCGTTTTGAGAACGGTGACCTCTATGTCGATTACAACCGTTTGAACGGTGGTGGACAGACCTGCTTTGACGAGTCGCTGCGCCGCGCCCTCGGAATGGATGTCAATGGAACCGATTGGCTTGATATTGACCGTTATTCTCCGGATGACTACAACAGCTTTGGCGGTATCAATATGTTCTCGGCCGACGAACTTTTCAACAGCGGCAACCAGCTGGTCAGCTACTTCGGCTATGACCACACCGGTGAAAAATACCGCTCAAGAACATGGAGTCTCGACGACTTCTTCGATCCTGTCAGCCGTGGTCACAAGAACTTCCAGTATCTGCCGGTGTTCTCGCCCATCTATGCTGCTGGTTACATTCAAGATAAATTCTTCTTCCAAGACCTTATCTTCAACGTTGGTGTCCGTGTTGACTACTACGATGGCAACCAGATGGTCTTGAAGGATCCCTATCTGCTTTATGAATCCTATACTGTCGGTGACCTTAACAATGGTAAGGCAGCCTACTCGACGGGTTTGGCCAACAACGCCTTCCCGGCAGGTGCCCAGGACGACTGGGTAGTCTATGTCGATGACGCTGGTGCAGCTACACCTACCATCCGCGGTTATCGTGACGGAGGTATTTGGTATAACTCCGACGGTGTGCAGGTTTCTTCGCCCAGTGCAGTCAACGGTGAATCGGGTAAACCGACTCCATACCGTACTACCGGCGAAGGTGGCGGTCAGCAGACGGCCACCATCGGTAACGGCAGCGGCAACCGTATTTCGGCCAACGCGTTCAAGGACTACGATCCTCAGATTGTCGTTATGCCCCGTATCGCGTTCTCGTTCCCAGTTAATGATATGTCGCAGTTCAAAGCCAACTATGACATTATTGCACGTCGTCCTTCTTCGGGATGGCAGGCTGACTATATGAGTTATCTCTTTATGACTCAGGCCAACGGCTACATCAACAACCCTAACCTGAAACCCGAGCGCATCACCAACTATGAGCTTGGTTTCCAGCAGGCACTTAACAAAGACAAAACGGCTGCTCTCAGTATTTCGGCATACTATAAGGAAACTCGCGACCTTATCCAGGTTGTCCAGTATGCAGGTGCTGACCCCAATAGCAACTACTATTCATATGATAATATTGACTTCAAGACCATCAAGGGTTTCTCGCTGGCTTTTGATATGCGCCAGAGCAACAATGTCCGTATCAATGCAAACTATACTCTCCAGTATGCAGAAGGTACGGGTCTTTCCTCCACTACGATGTCAGAACTTATCAAGGAAGGCTACACAACCCTCAAGATGTTGAACCCCATCGCCGACGACCGTCGCCACGAGTTCAAGGCCAACGTTGACTATCGTCTCGGCAAGGGTGAAGGTTTCAAGATTACCCGCACTGTCAAGGATAAGGATGGCAACTCGCGTAAGAAAGAGATCTATCCTCTCCAGAACTTTGGTGTCAACTTTATTGCTGTAGCCCAGTCGGGTCGTCCCTACACGAAGGCCTATAGCAACACTCAGAATACTATCGTGGGCAGCTACCGCGGTGCCCGTCTGCCTTGGGGCTTCTATTTCGACGTCGTCGTCGATAAGACTTGGCCCATCGAAATCAAACACGAAGGCAAGAAATCGCATCAGACTATGCTCAACGCTTCGGTTACTGTCAGAAACCTCTTCGACATCAGAAATGTCACTGGTGTGTTCGGTGTTACCGGCAACCCGTCGGACAACGGCTACCTGACCGACCCCGAAACCCAGTCGGTGATCAATGCTTATCTTGATCCCCAGTCCTACCGCGATATGTACTCTATTATGCTCAGCAACAACTACTGGAACTGGTCACAGCCAAGAACAATCCGTTTGACCTTGACTTACCAATTCTAATATCGTAATGTGAAAAATTATAAAGAGATGAAAAATATATTTATTAAAACAGTCTTATTGGCATTTATGTTCTCATCGGTGATGGGAACAGCCACTGCTCGCGAGTGCACTACTTGCAAGCCGTCGAGCCTTAAGAAGGCTGCCGTGCAGTCGAAGGCTGCTGTGTGTAAAAGAGCACAGAGTACTGCAGAGCTGAATATAAACAATGTCCGCGCATTGATTAACGGCTATGGCAATATGTGGTACGACGGTAGCATCACTCAATACCATATTCCAAAAGACGGTACTTCGACACCGCTCTACTGCGCCGCTCTTTGGATTGGTGGTACCGACGTCAACGACCAGCTTCGTCTTGCCGCTCTGCGTTTTGGTCAGGAAGGTGACGACTACTGGCCGGGTCCGCTTACCATCGATGGTACTGCTGACGTGTCAATCGAAGTCTGCAACTATTATGACAGACATTACAAAATAACCCAGGCCGAGGTGCAGAGCTTTATGCAGATGTTCGACTATACGTCCAATCCTCCTCAGGCAAATGAGAAATATGACGAGAGTGCTATCTCGCAGGTTATAAAGGAATGGCCTGCCCACGGTAATTTTGCAAACCAGTCGTACTATTTGGCACCGTTCTTCGATGCTGATGGCGACGGTGAGTATCACTACCAGAATGGTGACTATCCCTATTATGACTTCGACAATGCCCTTTGTCCCCGTACCCTGAAGGCCAACCTGAAACGAGGTGAAAACTATGTTCCGTTCCCGACGATGGAAGACTCGCTCGGCATCGTCAAGGGCGGTCTTCTCTCCGACCAGGTGCTGAAAGGCGACCAGACTATTTGGTGGGTGTTCAACGATATGGGTAACACTCATACCGAATCGGGCGGACAGTCCATTGGTCTTGAAATTCGTGCCCAGGCTTTCGCATTCTCGACCAACGACGAAATCAACAATATGACGTTCTATACCTATGAGATTATCAACCGTTCGACTTATGAGTTGCGCAACACCTACTTCAGCCAGTGGGTCGATCCGGACTTGGGTTACGGCTATGATGACTATATTGGTTGCGACGTTAAGCGTGGTCTTGGCTACTGCTACAACGGTAAGGATGTTGACGGTCCCGGAACGGGCTCCTATAGCGGCATTCCCCCTGCTGTCGGTATCGACTTCTTCCAGGGTCCCTATATGGACGCCGACGGTCAGGACAACCCCAAGATCGACATCGCCAAGATGCGTATCTACTATCCTGAAAAACTTGCTGACTATTGGATTGACAGCTTGAATGTCTATGATACCATTATGCTTTCGGACGATGCAGACTTGTACTATCCTCTTGGTTGGTATTTCCAGGCCAACGACTCGATCGGAAACTGCGCCATCAATGGTGTGAACTTCGGTAACAACATTGTTGACGACGAGCGTTTTGGTATGCGTCGTTTCGTCTATTATGAAAACAGCTCCAGCAACATCAATGGTGAGCCCAGCAAGGCTACCGACTATTACAACTACCTGCAGGGTTACTGGAAAAACGGTTCGCATATGAAATATGGCGGCAATGCTATTTCGACCGGTGTATCCAGCCTCAACTGCGACTTTATGTTCCCCGACGATAGCGACCCGCTTCACTGGGGTACCAATGGTGTCGTTCCTGACGATGAATTCCATCCCAATGACTGGACCGAGGTTACTTCGGGTTCCAACGTTACCCCTGGTGACCGCCGTTTTATGCAGTCGGCAGGCCCCTTCACTTTGAAACCGGGTGCTGTAAACTACATTACCGTAGGTATTCCTTTCGCTCAGGCTTCGTCGGGCAACAGATGGACTTCTGTCACCCTTCTCCGCGAAATTGACGACGTCTGCCAGGCTCTCTTCGAGAACTGCTTCAAGGTTCTTGACGGTCCCGACGCTCCGACACTTGTTGTCCAGGAGATGAGCAATGAGGTTATTCTCTATATCACATACGAGAACCCCGCATCGAACAACTATGGCGAATCGTACAACGAGGAGGATGCTTCGATCCTGAAGTCCTATCCTGCTGAAAGCCGCCGCTACAAATTCGAGGGTTATCAGATTTATCAGCTCGTTAATTCTACAGCTTCCATCACCGACATCGGAGATGAAACCAAGGCACGACTGGTCTATCAGTGCGATATCGAAAACTATTATGATGACACTGCTGCCAATCCGACCCTGCCCATTGCCAAGCTCGTCAACTACACATCCAACTCTTCCACTGGCCTCCTGACCGGTAGAATTATGGTTGACGGTGCCAATGCAGGCATCAAACACGTGGTCCGTGTTACCAACGACCTCTTCGCCAACGGAACCAGCACCAACCTGGTCAACAACAAGGAGTATTACTTTATCGCTGTTGCCTATGCTCACAACCGTTACAAAGAGTATTCCCAGAGCGATCCTACCAAACTTGACGGTCAGAAAGAACCCTATCTGGCAGGCCGTAAGAACGAGTATGGCGGTACTATTGTCCCTGTTGTTGCCAAGCCACACGATCCTTCGTCAGAGAATGGCGGTACCATTGTACAGGCTACCTACGGTATGAGTCCTAACATTACCCGTATTGAAGGTATCGGTAACGGAGGTAATGTACTTCAGCTCACTCAGGAGTCTATCGAAGAACTTATGGGTGCTCCCGGTGTTGCCGGCAAGGGTCCTGGACGTATCCAGGAATACACTACCGGTGGTATCTACACTGCCGTTATGAATAATCCTTGTATCATTCCTCATCCCCGTTATGAGCAGAATGCAGGCCCGGTCAATGTACGCGTTATCGACCCGCTCAACATCAAGGAAGGTCAGTTTTATATCAACTTCACCGGCGCTGGCGATACGGCCAAGTGGTCTATCTCGAAAGTTGACGGCACACCTCTGTACTACAAAAAGCTTCCTGGTGGCGACTCGGTAGGAGTATATAGCGACACGTCCGACTTTGTCATCAGCCGCTACAATGAACAGCTTTTCCTCGACCTCGGTATTGCTGTAGCTATCACCAACCCCAAGGCCATCGCTTCATCGCTCGAAGTCTCGGCAAGCAGTGTTATGGGTGGTATTATCAATGACGGAACTCTCCTGTCATCGACGATGTCTTTTGCCGACAACAATCACCAGTGGCTGTCCGGTATTCCCGACAACGACAACTATCCTGTCTATAACTGGATCCGCAGCGGTTCACAGTATGCTGAGAACAACCTTTCGAACTTCACCAACGGTACTGGTGCTTTCACAGGCAACGAGACCTATCTTGATGAAGACTACTATAAGAGTGCTACCGACCCCAACACCCAGCGTCTCAATACCTTTGCAGTCGATAAATATCAGGCTTTTGAGAAAGTTCTTTCGGGTATGTGGGCACCCTACGGTTTGACTTCCAACCGCGAGTATCACCCCGGTTTCTCGTTCCGTTATTATATGACCGAACAAGATGTCCTCGACTCACTGCACAACCAGGATCCTATGTTCAACCGTAACTATTATACGAACCTGCGTTACACTATGTCGCACAGAAGAAACAAATCATTGCTCTTCAACGACTTCTCGAAACTGCCCAGTGTCCGTATCGTTCTGACCAGCGATACTACCAAGTGGACCCGCTGCCCGGTTCTTGAAATGTGCGACGACTACACTCAGTCAGAAGGCAACGCACGTCGTTTCCAAATGCGTAAGCACGCTTCCATTGACAAGAATGGCGACACTGCTACCGTAACAGGTGCTTCCACCGATCCTGGCAGCCCCAACTACATCAGCGACCGCGGTATGGGTTGGTTCCCTGGCTATGCCATCGACCTCTCCTCCGGTGAACGTCTCAATATTATGTATGGCGAAGATTCGCGCTATGCACAGTTCAATGGACGTGATATGATGTGGAACCCGGTTAGCACCGTCACCGTCGGTACTTCAAACTACATTATGGGTGGTCGCCACTTCATCTATGTGATGAATGCTATTTCGCAGGACTTCCCCTACTACCACGTAGCACGCGAGGATTATATGCCTTATCGCTACTCGTCGCCGTCCTACGATGCAGGTGCTTGGGCTGTCAAGATGCTGCACTCGCTCGACCACTTCTTCGAGTGCCCCTATCCCAACACTGCCGCAAATGCCAACAATATTAAGGATTACTATAAAGAGTTCAACCAAGGTCTGCTGAAATACGAAGGTGCCAAGTACATCGTTCCTATTCGCGACTCTTCGGCATTCCTCTTCTCCACTGTTTCTTGGGTCAATATGCCTATTGTCACCGAGGATATCGACAATCCGAAGAACATACCGTGCGATGTTACTATTGACATCAATGTCAACAACCGCTACGGCAAGTACTTGAGCGACAACGGTACCAAACCTGAGAATGCAGGTCTCACCACGGTCAACGCCAACAATCCTATGTATATGTTCGAACTTACTCCGGACATCGTGACCCTCACCAACGTGGCTGTGGGTGACAAAGCTCGCCAGAGCTACAAGGATTCCATTATGGCAGCCATCAACGTTGTACCTAACCCTTATTACAGTTATTCTAAGTACGAAACCGCAAGTCAGTTGGAAACCAAGGTGCGTTTCATCAATGTGCCAGGCAACACCACCATCACTATTTACACTGTCGATGGTACCCTTGTCCGCACCTTCCCGAACACACCGGCCAACACGACAACTTACGACTGGGATCTCCACAACCACAACGGCATCCCCATCGCCGGTGGTATGTATCTCATCCACTTCAGCACGCCCGGCATTGGCGAGCGTGTGGTTAAATGGTTCGGTACTATGCGTCCTGTCGATATGAGTGGTTTCCAGTTCTAATTATCATCAATCTTTAAAATTTTGACAGAAATGAAAAGAATATTAATTATATTAACTGTAATGGTTCTCGCTACGACGTTGTCGATGCCCGGCGCCTTCGCTGGCAACGACAACCGTAGAGGAACGGCAGGTGCAACGGAACTGCTCATCAACCCCTGGGCACGCAGCTCCGGCTGGGGCGGCATCAACACCTCCTGTGCACGAGGCATAGATGCTTTCTTTAGCAATATTGCCGGACTTTCGTTTGTCGAAAAAACAGAATTTGTCTATACCAACACCATCCTGAACGGTGGCCGCACAGGTCTCGTCAGCGGTGCATCCATCAACGCCTTCGGTCTTGCCATCCGTCTTGGCGAGGCCGGCGTTCTGGGAGCGTATGTGATGGCAATGGGCTATGGCGACCTTCCTGTCACCACTGAATTGAGCCCTGAACCGGGAAGCAACGGTACGTTCTCACCGACAATGATGAACCTTAATGTCGCGTTCTCGTACTCGTTCACCAACTCCATCCACGGAGGTGCCAATATCAAGATCATCACCGAATCGACTGATAATATCAGCGGTACGGGTGTTGCTCTCGATGCAGGTATCCAATACCAGACCGGTGAGAACGACGAACTCAAGTTCGGTATCTCCCTCAAGAATATCGGACCCGCTCTGAGCTTCGGTGGTACGGGTATGGCTTTCACCACCGTCAACGATGCTGGCAACCAGATGACTGTCCAGCTGCGCGAATCGGAGATGGAGCTTCCCACCTGCTTGAACATCGGTGTTTCGTACGATTTCCTGATCGAGAAATGGGATCAGCGTATTACCGCTGCTGCCAACTTCACCTCAAACGCATTCCTGCGTGACAACTTTGGCCTTGGTTTCGAGTATTCGCTGCTCAACCGCTTTATGGTTCGCGCTGCCTACGTCTATCAGACCGACCTGCTCGACAGCGACAACCGCACTACGGCCAATACTGGTATCCACGCTGGTGCATCTATCAATTTCCCCTTCGGCAAGGACAACGAGCGCAATCTTTCGCTCGACTATTCCTACCGCAGTGCTGTTAATCTGAAAGGCTCGCACTCTATTGGAGCGACCTTCAAATTCTAAGGAAAGAGAGACAATCCACATAATGAAAAGTTAGGAAAGGTCTTAAAAGGGACCTTTCCTGCTTTTTAACATAACTTCAGAAAACATCAAAAATACAGAATATGTCCGAAATAAAATACTACAGTGAAGAAGGCCTGCAGAAGTTGCGCGACGAGTTGCACCACCTCATAGCCTTCGACCGTCCGGCGGCAGCGGCAGCCATTGCCGAAGCCCGCGACAAAGGCGACCTCTCGGAGAACGCTGAATACGATGCTGCCAAAGAGGCTCAGGGTCACTTAGAGGCACGCATTTCCAAACTACAAGACCTCATCGCCAACGCTCGCCTTCTCGACGAGTCTAAAATCGACACATCCAAAGTACTCCTGCTCTCCAAGATTACTATCAAGAACATCAAAAACAATATGAAGCAGGTCTATACCATCGTACCCGAAAGCGAAGCCAACTTGAAACAGGGACTTATCTCCGTTTCGTCGCCTTTTGCTCAAGCATTTCTCGGCAAGCGCGCCGGCGAACAGGTCGAAGTGGTGGTGCCTGC
>JAGDCN010000064.1 GCA_017958525.1 Bacteroidales bacterium | reverse complement strand
TGTTGAGCGTATAATCGCCGAACAAGGTCGTCTTGATGTGGTTGTAAACAATGCTGGAATGGGTATCGGAGGTTCGTTAGAAATGGCTACAAACGAAGAAATAGAGTTGCAGATGGGCACTAACTTCCGCGGATGTGTCAACGTGTGCCAGGCCGTGCTGCCGGTGATGCGCCGGCAGGGTGGGGGACAGGTCATCAACCTTAGCTCCATCGGCGGCGTGATGGGCCTGCCGTATCAAGGCTTCTACTCTGCATCCAAGTTTGCAATTGAAGGCTTTACTGAGGCTTTGGCGGCCGAAGTTCGCGGTTTCGGCATCAAAGTTTCGATGGTGGAGCCGGGCGATTTCGCCACCAACTTCACTGCGCGGCGCAAGAATTCCGAATTGACCGCGAAAAGCGCCGCCTACGGCGCCAGTTTCGCCCGTTCCTTGGAACTCATCGAGAAAGAGGAGAACGGCGGCCTACGGCCCGAAAAACTGGCCAAAACGATAGAAAAAATCATCTGCAGCCGCCGGCCGCGACTGCGCTACGTCGTCGCCAACCTCGAACAGAAGCTGTCGGTGCTGCTCAAACGCATCATTCCAGGCAACTGGATGGTAGGGATTTTAAGGAACTATTATAAAGTGTAACCTCTAACAATCAACAAGATGAAAGACAATGGAAAAGACATCTGCAAGCAATTGAAGGATATCCGTCAACAGATTGCCTCCGAGAACGACATACCGCTGGAAGAGCACGAATGCCACTACGACGGTCCGTGCAATGGCACCTGCCCGCGATGCGACGCCGAGCTGCAATATCTCGAAAAGGAGATGGCTCGCCGCGGCAAACTGAGCAAGGCGGCGCTTGTGGCAGGCGTTACGTTGAGCCTTGCCGCATCGGCTTGTACCACAGAAGGCGACCCTTGGCCGGATCAACTTGAAGGTGATGTATACTATCCCGAGGACACCACCCAATGCCAGAATACAGAAATAGCCCCATCTGACAATGAGGCTATTAGTATTAATCCGGAAGAGATGTAATTATATCTCCTTACCGAAGACGGCGCGGGTCATAAGAGGCTCGGTTTGGTAGGTGGTACCCCAAATCTTCTCGGCTTCGTTGCCAATGATTTGCGGATTGGTGTAAGCCCAAATAACATTGTTTTTGATGGCATTGCGGTTCATCTCTGCATAATAGATAGAATGGACTCCGCGCTTCTGCCATTCAGGGTGTACGCCGTTGAGCAGCAAGTCGATAGAGTCGTATTTATGCAATGCACGCAGCAGATGGTACCATCCGAAGGGGAATAGGCGACCATTGGCTTTCTTGTATGCCGGTCCGAGACAAGGGATGCTGAGGCCAAATGCGACGAGATTGTCATCCTTATCCACGACGAAGTTGCAGAAATCCAAGTTAATAAAGGGGAAATATTCTTTGATATAGACATCAATTTCCTTCTCGGTCATCGGAACAAAGTCATAGAGATCCTTGAAAGCGTCGTTAAGCGTATGGAAGAACTTGCGGGCATAAGGATATACCTCGCTACGCTTCTTGAATTTCAGCAACTTGAGATTATAACGTTCAAGTATTAGCTGGTTTATACGAGCCACTTTGTCAGGTATCGGCTGACTGGCCGGCATCTTGTATTGCTGCCAACGGCAAAGAATCTTACAATCAAGACGTTCGATGAAATTAATATAATACTCTGGATTGTAGAGTGTGGTCATATTCTGATAGCCGTCGAAGTTGTCTATCACCCAGCACTCCTTGTCCATATCGGTGAAGCCGAAAGGACCTTCAATTTCAGTCATTCCCTTGCTGCGTCCGTATTCGACAACTTTGTCGAAGAGAGCCTTGCATACGTCGAAATCCTCGATAAAATCAAACCACCCGAATCTAACAGCCTTCTTGTTCCAATGTTCGTTGACGGTATGGTTAATGATGGCCGCCACACGTCCGACAATTTTGCTATCGACAGAGGCGAGAAACATTTTGAGATCGCAGTGTTCGAGAGATGGGTTTTTGTCGGTCAGGAGAGCACGTTCGTCGCGGTTGAGAGGAGGCACATAGGTAGAGACACCTTTGAAAAGTTGGTTAGGAAAAGCAATGAATTTGTTGAGTTCGCGGCGGCTTTTAACCTCGCTGATGACAATATTCTTCATAATTGCTAAATTTATAACAATCCAAGTTTTTTGAAGCACTTGACAGTCTTATCGACGGCGAAATCCACCTGTTCGATGGTATGGGTGGCCATCCAAGCCAAACGGATAAGGGTATCTTCTGGTGGTACAGCCGGCGAGATGACAGGATTGACGAAAACACCTTCGTCCAGCAGCATCTTCGTGACCATAAACGTTTTATCATTGTCACGGACATAAAGAGGAATAATCGGCGTTTCGGTGTTGCCAATTTCAAAACCTGCCTCGCGGAAAGATTTAAGAGCATAATTGGCCACTTTCCAGAGGTTTTCCTGACGTTCCGGTTCGCTGCGCATCACTTCGATGGCGGCGATGACGGAAGCCGTTGCCGAAGGCGGTATGCTGGCAGTGAATATATATGGGCGTACATTGTGGCGCATCCAATTGATGGTGTCTTTGTCGGCAGCGATGAAACCACCAATAGAGGCCAGCGACTTGGAGAATGTGCCCATTATGAGTTCTGTTTTGTCGAGAAGGTTGAAGTGATCGGTAACACCACGTCCTTCACGTCCGAAGACACCAAGACCGTGAGCCTCATCGACCATCAACGTGGCTTGGTATTTCTCGCAGAGAGCTTGTATTTCGGGCAGTTTAGCCACATCGCCCTCCATACTGAAGACACCGTCGGTGACAACCAACTTTGCAGCTTCGATGGGGCAGCGCTGAAGTACACGCTCCAAGTCGGCAAGATCGTTGTGGCGATATTTCAACGTCGAAGCAAAAGTGATGCGTTTGCCTTCGATGATAGAAGCGTGGTCCATTTCGTCGAAAATGACATAGTCTCCGCGACCTGTAACGCAGGGAATAACACCTGAATTGGCTTGGAAACCGGCCGAGAAAAGCATTACACCGTCCTTTCCAAGGAATTCGGCAAGGATATTTTCAAGTTTTTTATGAATATCAAGAGTGCCATTAAGGAAAGGCGATCCTGCACAACCGGTGCCATATTTGTCGATGGCGGCTTTTGCCGCTTCCTTGATTTTAGGATGGTTGGTAAGACCCAGATAACTATTAGAACCCAGCATCAGGACTTTACGTCCATTCATCAGCACTTCGGTGTCCTGGTCGCTGGCAATTTCTCTGAAATAAGGATAAACCCCTTTGGCTTTAGCTTCTTGGGGAGCAGTGTATCGCGCAAGTTTCTGTTGAAGTGGCTTCATCTAAATAATTGTAATATATAAAACAAAAGTGCAAAATAACAAAAAAAAATCGGATTTTGCGTGATTCAGAGTGTTAAAAGTTTATGTAGCTGAGCAGTGAGTCGGCTTGTTCCTATTCTAAAAATCTGATTGTTAATATTTTTAACATCAAATATTTTTTTATACATCAAACCGTACAATATAGCATCATTATGGTTGGAAACTCCTCCGGCAACCTTGAAACCAACTGTTTTTTTATTTTTTTCTCTAAAATCGTGCAAAGCCAACATCATTGCATAGGCGGATTCAGGTGTTGCCCCTACGGGTATTTTGCCTGTTGATGTCTTTACAAAGTCGGCACCTGCACAAAGTGCCAAAAAAGAAGCGTCATAAATGTTTTGCAGTGTCAACAATTCGCCACATTCTATAATGACTTTGAGCAGGGAGTTTTTGCCACAATTTTCCTTAGCTGCAGCAATTTCGTCGAACACTGCATTGGTCTCACCTGATAGAAACAGACCCCGATTGATGACAAAATCCACTTCATCAGCACCGTTGTCAACAACATATCTCACCTCTTGCATCTTAAGATAGATTGGAATTTGTCCTGCTGGGAACCCGCCTGCAACAGAAGCAACACGTATTGGTGTGTCATTAAGCTGTTTTTTTGCTAAAGTCACAAAGCTTGGATAAACACATACCGCCGCAACTTGCAGCGGCCCATCGGGAGAGGGAACCATAGTGTTTTTGGTATTTTCACAGAATTCATATACCGACGACGGTGTATCTGAGCCGTTCAAAGTGGTGTTGTCGATACAAGTGAACAACTGGCGCAACTCAGTAAGGGTTTCCTTTTCTGCAAGAGAACTGCATTCTCTTTTTAAATCTGCAACAGAAGCATTTAATTCGTGAATATCAATTTTTGTTCCGCTGTTCATTTTCGATGAGTTTTTTGTATGCCTTGTTGAACGACTCTTTGCCGAAAGGCAGAATATGATGCGACTTGCGGTAGTCAGAAGATATATATTTGAACAACAAATGATGTTTCAAGAAGTTTGAAACATTCATTTTTTTACGGTTTGAAATAAATTTGCGCATTGCATTCAAGCGGTGTCGATCTTCTTTGTCAATGTTATCATCGGCAAGTAGTGACTGACGGCTGTCGATAATCATATCGCGAATAGGTAGATTGATTGGACACACCTCTTCGCATCGTCCACAGAGGGTACAAGCATAAGCCACATGGCGATAGGTTTCAATTGTTTCAAGATAAGGAAGCGTGATGTTGGCAACAGGTCCGACGAATACATTGTTGTATGGCTCGTCACCGATGGTTTGGAAAACAGGGCAGACATCGTTGCAACGTCCACATTCAAGACAAGTCAAAGATTGTCGTAGTTCTTTATGGTGCAGTATATTGGTGCGTTGGTTGTCAATAATAAATAGATAGTTGTTGCAGTTTTCAGAGCCTTTGAAGATAATCATATCCTGAGCTCCACTGCCAGACTTGTAAGAATACAGTTGCTGATATATTTCAGCCCATTCGGTGTTACACACGATACGGTCGATAGAGGTAAAAAAGACGTTGGTTTTACCATTATTCAGTCGTGAGAAATTTGAATTGGATTGATTGAGCAACAGTATTGATCCTGTATCGGCAAACAAAATATCAGCAACGAAGAACTGTATATCGCCTTCTTCAAGCAGATCAATTTTATTATCGCGAAGAAAGTACTTTATACCAAGTTCACGGAAAATGGTAGAAGAGTTGATATTCGGCAATCTGACTGACTTGGCCTTGTGTATTTTGAACAGTTTTTTCAGATTGTCAAATACATCGTTATAATCTGTTGCCCAAAATACCGCATTATGCTTGTTGGAAAACAATTTCTCGAACCTGGCAAGATTCTCGTCAAGATTCTCAATGCTGCGAAAAAGAGCCAATTTAAAACGATTGCGTACAGCTTTATCTGCCGCTACAAGTGGAATATTTAAATCCTTTAGACAAAAACCGGCTGGGGAATTGTTATTGTCAATAACCTTATTAGCAGTATCTAAAAAGCTGGTATAATAATCGTTGTTCATTGATTATTCAAGTAGTTTATTAATTTTTTCGACGCGTCGCTGATGTCGTCCACCTTCGAAAGGGGTGTTGAGGAAAATATCAACGATTTTCAAGGCAGTATCTGAAGAAATGAATCTGGCAGGCATAGATATGACATTAGCGTCATTATGTTGTCTGGCAAGTTGAGCTATTTTTTCATTCCAGCAGAGTGCGCAGCGGACATTTGGGTATTTGTTGACTGTCATCTGCACACCGTTGCCGGAACCACATATAACGATGCCACGCGGATAGTCGCCGCGATTGACGGCCGAACCCACCTGATGGGCAAAATCAGGGTAATCAACACTATCTGCCGAATAGGTGCCAAAGTCTTTAGTATCAATATTTAGTGAATGCAGGTGATTGATTACTATTTCTTTCAGTTCGAAACCTGCGTGGTCGGAAGCTATAGGGATTATTTCTTTCATATAGTAAATATTAAGATTTGCAAATATACAAATAATAATTCACTTGAAAGTCAGGTATAAAACACTTTTTTTAACCACGAAAATAAAATTATTTATAAATCAAATAATTATGATATTATAACATTTTTATATGTCATAAATATTAAAATGTGAAGGAGATTTGAACATTGTATAGACGGAATAGGGTCGGAGTTATATCGGAGTTATATCGGTGTTAAGTTTTTTTAATTTTCAACATTTGAATGTGAAATTGTTGTTTATATTGATGTTTGAAAAAAGTTTAAAAATAATATGCTTTTAAAAATGTTCATTTGTGTTATTAAAAACGGTATTTTTCATAAATAATCAAATGATGAATTAACAGAATTGCTGTTTTAACAAGTTTATGTTTAATCAAAATTCAACAATATGTTGATAAAGATTAAAATATTTGATTTAAAGGATAATGTATGGTGAAAAGTATTGTTATATGTGTTTATTCAAAGTTGTGAATTGTTTTAAAAATGCAGGTTTTGAACATTTGAACAGCACAAAAAAATAAAAGAAAAAAAGAATTTTAAATTTATATCCTTTTATTTATTTTTTGAATCGTTGAATTTTTGTAATTTTGCATTTTCCAATTGGAAAAAAATATAGTTTTATTATATTTATAATCAGAATCCGTAACTAAAATAAAGTAATATGACTAACAACGAATATAAAAATGAAATATTGCGATTAAAAAAAGAAAAAAATGCTGTAATTCTTGGCCATTACTACCAAATTGATGAGATACAGGAATTGTCCGACTACGTGGGCGACAGTCTTGCATTGGCACAAGAAGCCCAGCGTACGGATGCGGAGATAATTGTGTTTTGCGGAGTACATTTTATGGCTGAAACGGCGAAGATATTGAATCCTAGTCGTAAGGTGCTGTTACCCGACGTAGATGCCAGTTGTTCGCTTGCCGAGTCGTGCAGTGGAGCCGACCTGCGTGAATTCAAGAAGAAATATCCGGGTCATATGGTAGTATCTTATGTGAACTGTTCTGCAGAGGTAAAGGCAGAGTCGGATTTGATTTGTACATCTGGAAATGCCGAAAAGTTAATAAATGCTTTGCCTGCAGATCAGAAGTTGATATTCGCTCCAGACAAAAATTTAGGTGGTTACATCAACAGCAGGACAGGTCGCAATATGGTGTTATGGAATGGTGTTTGTGTTGTCCACGATGCGTTGGAGGCAGAAAATATTATTAGCTTGAAGCAGCAGAATCCCGATGCACCTGTTGTGGCCCATCCGGAGTGCAATTCAGCTGTACTTGCTGTAGCCGACTTTATTGGATCGACAAAAGCGATGTTGAAATATATTGAAACGTCTGAAAAGAAGCGTTTTATTGTTGCCACCGAGTCTGGCATTCTTTATGAGATGCGTAGAAATAATCCCGACAAAGAGTTCCTCACCGTTGCAAGTGGAGACAGTTGCAGTTGTATGGAGTGTGCATATATGAAAATGAATACTCTGGAGAAATTATATCGTTGTTTGCGCGACGAGAGCCCTGAAATAACACTTAGTGCAGAAATGATAGAAAAAGCAGCTCGTCCGATAGTCAAGATGCTTGATATGTCGCGTGAGTTGGGAATAATAAAGTAGTCAAAAGCCTCGAGAGAAGATATGGAAAGGATAGGTCAGCAGCAGGTATATGACTATTTAGACAAACTAGAAATAAAATACGAGTACTATGAGCATCCTGAGGCACCTACAATAGAGATTGCATCGCAGTTTTATCGCGGTGAAGGGACAACGTTGTGTAAAAATTTGTTTTTTCGCAATCACAAAGGCAACCGTCATTACCTTGTGATTATGGAGAGCAGTTATGCAATGGATATTCACAGTGTGGAGAAAATGTTGCATCAGGGCAAACTTTCGTTTGCATCGCCTGAGCGAATGATGCGATATTTGGGAGTGAAACCAGGATCGGTCAGTCTGTTCACACTTGTCAACGACGTAAATAAAGAGGTGACTTTGTTTGTTGATTCAAAGTTGTTAGAGGTTGAAAAGGTTAGTTTTCATCCCAACGATAACAGGGCTTCGCTGGTGATAAGTAGCCAAGAAATGTTGAAATTCATAAAATATTCGGGGAATAAGTACGAAATACTGAATTTATATGGAGATTCGTCGGAATGAGTGTTGATAAACGGGACCAAATGGTTCATAATACTAAAATATACACAAATAACTGAAGTGTAATTAATTATGTGTATGTTTCACGTGTAACATTAAAAATCAAGATTTGAATAGATGAGAACATTGGAAATAGAGGTTAAAGAACCGATTAAACTGTTGGAGTTAATAGAGAAGACATTTCCGGACAGCAGCAGGACAAAGCAGAAGGAAATATTGGCACATAGAGTTATTATTTCATCGAGAAGGATAACGCAATACGATTTTCCTTTAAGTGCGGGTATGAAAGTGATAATTGAGGGTGACGAAGACAGGAAAAAGGTAATGCGTGGAAAAATGCCGATAGTTTATGAGGATCATTATCTGATGGTGGTTAATAAGCCAGAGGGTTTACTAAGCAATAGTGTACATCCCAATGACCAGTCGGTGATAAGCGAATTGAATGAATATTTCATCAGGCGTCGTTCTCGTCAGAGAGCTCATATTGTCCATCGTTTAGACAGAGACACATCGGGTTTATTATTGGTGGCCAAATCGAAAGAAGTAGCACGTGAATTAGAGCATAATTGGAAGGAGCGAGTTTTTGACAGAGCGTATGTATCTGTCTGTTGGGGTGCGCCGATACCAGCCAATGGAATGGTACGTTCGTGGTTGACCGACGGAGAATTCTGTGTAGAATCCTCACCTGTTGATAATGGTGGCAAGTTGGCGATAACTCACTACAAGACATTGAAAAAAAAAGGACGTTTTGCATTAGTTCAAATGACTCTGGAGACAGGTCGGCGCAACCAGATAAGAGTGCATATGCGCGAACGAGGACATCCACTGCTGAAGGATCCAATCTATGGTTATCGTGACGACGATTCTCCATTGAAAAGGTTGGCGCTTCACGCGTTCAGGTTGTGTTTTTATCATCCAGTGACAGGCAAGGAAATGCGTTTTGAAACAGATATCCCCGCAGAGTTTGCCGCACTTTTTGATAATGTGAAACAATAAATAATAGTATATGCCGTTTTATATTAATATTATATTTTAAAATGGAATACAATACTAAAAGAGGAGATATGATGTTTAGGGAATATGGACGTTCAGTCAAGAAGATAATTGACGACGTCTGTGAACTTCCCGATGGAGATACCAAGAAAGAGGCATCGCAGGCGATTATCACAATGATGGGACTTGTGAGTGGATTGTCATTGCGCGACGATGTGTCATATCACAAGTTGTGGGATCATTTGATGCTGATGTCTGATTTCAAGTTGGCGAGTGCGTGGCCATTTGAGGCGAAAGAACTGGAAACTTTGAAGGAGCGTAACAGTGGAGAGAAACAAGAGGAGAGAGAACGTTTGCCGTATAAAAGCGGGGAAATTAAAATCAGACAGTATGGCGAATATTTGCAGTCGATGCTGAAAAACCTGAGTGAAGTTCCTGACGGTGAAGAATACAACGAACTGGTGAAGCTGATTGCCCAACATGCCAAGCGCGACTATTTGGTGTGGAACGGCGAGTTGTCAGACGACAATATCATTGTTGACCAGATGGTGCGGATGTCGGGAGACGAACGTGTAGAGATGTTGCTTCGTGACAGACCAATTGATGTTCCCAATGGCACAATGCCGATAGATATAATATCATCTAAGAAGAAAAAGAAGAAGAAAAAGAACAATTGAAAACCAACAATAGAGAGAAATGAGTAGTTTTGAAATAGAAGGAGGCTATAAACTCAAGGGTACCATAATGCCGCAGGGGGCCAAAAACGAGGCTTTGCAGGTGTTGTGTGCAGTGTTGCTTACCGAGGAACGTGTGGTTATCGAGAACATACCCGATATACGTGATGTGAACCATCTGATAAGTCTTTTGAAACTGCTTGGAGTTAAGGTTGAAGAATTGGAGTGGGAAGGAGTGGGAAAGAGTTATGCATTCACTGCCAATGAAGTGAGAACCGACTTGCTTGGCGGAATGGAGTACTGCCAGTTAGCCTCCAGTCTTCGAGGCAGCGTAATGCTTGCTGGTCCTTTGCTGGCGCGTTTTGGGAAAGCCATTGTACCTCAACCCGGGGGAGACAAAATAGGCAGGCGCCGTATTGACACCCACCTGACAGGAATGGAGATGCTGGGAGCAAAAGTCGAGGACTTCAAGTTGCGTGTTGCTGACGACGGCAACGGTCGCAGCAAGTCTTTTGGTGGCTATTGCCTTACCGCTCCCAATGGGTTGGAAGGAAAATATATGCTGTTAGACGAAGCCAGCGTCACAGGTACCGCAAATATTATTATGGCATCGGTGTTGGGCAAAGGTACAACAACCATTATGAATGCCGCCTGTGAGCCATACGTCTATCAGCTCTGTGAGATGCTGAACGCTATGGGTGCCCGCATCAGTGGTGTGCGCAGCAACCGCCTCGTTATAGAGGGCGTGGATCAACTTGGAGGCACTACACACAGACTTCTGCCGGATATGATAGAGGTTGGCAGTTTTATAGGAATGGCTGCGATGACGCAGAGTGACATAACTATAGGCAATGTAGCCCTCGACCATCTAGGTCTCATTCCGCAGGTGTTTCGCCGTTTGGGAGTGGAGATATGGCAGAAAGGCGACGATTTGTACATTCCTGCAAAGGAAATCTATGAGATAGACCGTTTTATGGACGGATCGATATTGACCATTGCCGACGCCCCGTGGCCAGGTTTCACGCCCGACTTGATAAGCATCGCGCTTGTCACAGCCATCCAGGCACGCGGCAGCGTACTGATACATCAAAAGATGTTTGAGAGCCGTCTGTTCTTTGTTGACAAACTGATAGATATGGGTGCGCAGATAATACTGTGCGACCCCCATCGAGCAACGGTCATTGGATTAGCCAGAGAACACTCATTGCGCGGGATGCATATGACATCGCCCGACATCCGTGCCGGTGTGGCTTTGCTGATAGCCGCAATGGCTGCCCAGGGAACCAGCACAATAGACAATATCGAACAGATTGATCGCGGCTACGAGCACATAGACGAACGCCTCAATGCACTGGGAGCCAAGATAAAGAGAATAAACAACTGACTAAAAACATACATAATATGTTTGATTTTCTGAAAAAAAACCGTGTTTCGCCCATTTATTCGCCACTTGTGACGGATATGCACTGTCATTTGCTGCCGCTGGTAGATGACGGAAGTAAATCGTTGGAAGAATCGTTGGAGGTGATGGAGACAATGAAACAATGCGGATTCAAGGAAATACGTCTGACACCGCATTTCTGCTATCCCCGTTTTCCGAACAAGGCCGACGACATCAGGGAGCGTTACAAGAATTTCTGTGCCGAAGTAGAGGCCAATAAAGGAACCCGCGATATACCCAGAATGACCAGTGTCACAGGTGAGTTTCAGGTTAGCGACGGTTTCGACGAATATATGAACAGTGGCCAGCTAATGACATACCGCTTCACCGACCCTAAACGAGGATCCGAAAAAGGTATGGTTCTTATTGAGTTTTCGCTTCATCAGAAGCGTATGGGATTGGAAGACACTGTGTTTAAACTGCAGATGGAGGGATACGACGTCATTCTGGCCCATCCTGAGCGCTATCCGTACTATGATGCTCACGACGATAATTTGGAACAGTTTAAGGAGCAGGGCGTATATCTGCAGGTAAATATACTCTCGCTTGATGGATTCTACGGCGAATCCGCGCAAAAAAAAGCCTTTGAGTATATTGAAAACGGCTGGGTGGAATTTCTGGGTACAGATATGCACAATCTTATGTATGCACAAGCGTTGAAACACTCGACCAACAACAAGAAGATTATAAAGTTGCTTGATAAATACGAATTTGAAAATAAAAACCTTGCTATAGGAGAATAAAAAAATTGATTATGAATATACTGGAAGCAATTTCGCCCATTGACGGCCGCTACCGCGGCAAAACAGAACCCTTAGCCAACTTCTTTTCAGAATCGGCACTGATCTGCTACCGTGTCCGTGTTGAAATAGAGTATTACATTGCATTGGTAAAACAACTGGGAGCAATTAATCTTACTTCGTCGATGGAGGCTGCGTTAAGAGACATTTACCTCAAATGGAATCTGGAATCTGCGCAGCGAGTCAAAGAAATAGAAAAAACCACAAACCACGACGTTAAGGCAGTTGAATATTTCATCAAAGAGAAATTCAACACGCTGGAATTCGGGTCATCGCTGCCTCACGAGTTGGTTCACTTCGGCCTTACATCACAGGACATAAACAACACGTCGTTCCCGATGATGATGCACGAGGCCCACGAGCAGGTAATACGACCTGCATACGTGGAAGTTATGGAAAAGATAACAGGAATGGCCAACGAATGGAGAAACATACCGATGCTTGCCCATACCCACGGTCAGCCGGCGTCGCCGACAGCGTTGGGCAAGGAGCTAATAGTGTTTGTGTATCGTATGAAAGAACAGCTGAATACCCTTGATGCCATTCCATTTTCAGGCAAGTTCGGTGGTGCCACAGGCAACCTCAACGCCCACCGGGTTGCGTATCCCGATGTTGACTGGCGAGTTTTTGCCAAACGGTTTATGAAAGAGAGTTTAGGCCTGGAAAGACAGGAGTTGACAACACAGATTGAGAACTATGACTATCTGGCAGCCTACCTTGATGGGTTGAGAAGATTGAACACCATTCTTATCGACCTGTGCCGTGATATATGGACCTATATCTCAATGAACTATTTCCGTCAGCGAATCAAAGCCGGCGAAGTAGGCAGCTCGGCAATGCCGCACAAGGTGAACCCCATAGACTTCGAGAACGCCGAAGGTAACTTGGGTCTTGCCGATGCCATACTGACACATTTGTCAATGAAGCTTCCCATTTCACGTATGCAGCGCGACCTGACAGATTCCACAGTTATCCGAAACCTTGGTGTGCCGTTGGCACATACGCTTGTAGCGCTGCAGTCGCTGATGAAAGGTCTTGGGAAACTCCTGCTGAACGAAGCCAAGCTGCACGACGATCTCGAAGACAACTGGGCGGTGACAGCCGAAGCCATACAAACCATTCTGCGCTCGGTGGATTACCCTAATCCGTATGAAGCGTTGAAGCAATTGACGCGCACCAACGAGAAAGTGACGGCAGAAACGATAGCAGACTTCATTGCTTCCCTCGATGTTAGCGACGACACCAAAGAGCGTCTGTGTTCAGTGACGCCGCACAACTATATTGGATACGCCGAAGAATGGTAAGAGCGGGAGGGGTGTAAGTTGAAGAGAATTACCGCCATAGCAATGCAGCGTTATAAAGTTCTGCTGTTGGCATTTGTCCTTACAGCTGCGTCAGCTGCATTACTCACTATGGCCACAGCACTCAGTGTCACCGATTTTCTCCAGCTTATATTCCCCATTGGAAGCACCCCGACAGCATCGTCGTCGGTCGCAAATCCGGTGATGCGCCTTGTTGACGGCGTCTATGACATTCTTATCGCACAGGGGGCTGCGCGAGCACTGCTGCTGTATGCATTGCTGCTCTTCGTCCTCTACGGTTTGAAAAACATATTTTCCTACCTGTCAGCAGTTCTATTTGCCCGTGTCAAAGTGGGAGTTCTTCGCGACATTCGAAATTCGTTGCACCGTGCGGTGTTGAACCAGGACTTTTTACGCTGGTCGTCGCAAGCCCAAGGGCAATGGCTTTCGCGAATGAGCAACGATACTGCTGAATACGAAACCAATCTGCTTGACAGCATCCAGATGATAGTTACGGCATCGTTGACAATGCTAATCTATATTGCGATGTTGCTCTACCTGAACTGGCAAATGACACTCATTGTCGTTGGGGTGATGCTTTTGGGAACACTTCTGCTGTCGGCCAGCCGCCGCCTCAAACGCGAGAGCCGAAAACTGCAATCCCTCAATGGCGAACTGATGTCAACTACGCAGGAAACACTTGATTCGCTGAAGGAGATCAAAGCCGCTACCGCCATCGACTATGTCAACGAGCGTCAGCAGCAGCAAAACGCTGTTTTCACTCAGCGCCGCATCGCCATCTATCGCCGCATCTATGCTGCATCGCCACTCAGCGACCTTGTAGGTAACATCATCGTTGTAGGTATCTTGCTGATAGGAGCGGCACATACTGTTGCCGCCTCGTCGGCAGCTATGCCACCGGCTCTGTTTGTGTCATACATAATGATTTATGTTCTTCTTCTCACACCGATCAAGGATTTCAGCAACGCCATTGCGCAACTGAAGAAGGGTAGGGGAGTGGAGGAGCGTATTGCAGAAGCCTGCTTGACTGCCGTTGTTGCCGCTGACGAAGAAAAAACGTCGCAGACTGAGCCAATATCTTCCATCGAGTTGAAAAATGTCTCTTTTGCATACGACGACAATGAGGTCTTCGACAGGTTGTCTTTAGAGCTGCCAATGCACTGTCACACAGCTATCACAGGCGAAAGCGGCAGTGGGAAAACCACTTTGGGCAGAATGCTTTTAGGACTTTTGACTCCGCAGCAAGGCGAGATACTCATCAACGGCTCCACCGCGTCAGGAAGAGGCCGGATAGCTTATATTCCTCAGGAACCGATGCTTTTTAACGGAACGATAGAGGATAATATCCGTTTCGGTCGTCAGTGGATCACTGAGGACAACCTTCGGAATGCAGTCAAGATAGCTCAAGTAGAACCTATTATACGAAGCCACCCCGAAGGGTTGCAAACAAACATCGGCGATGGCGGCAGCCTGCTCAGCGGCGGCGAGCGGCAGCGTGTCAGCATAGCCCGTGCGCTTGCTGCCAATCCCGACGTCATCGTGATGGATGAAGCCACCGCAGCCTTGGATGCCGCTACCGAACAAAATCTGACCAGTTCGTTGCGCCAGCTGCCCGACCGGACGGTCTTCGTTATAGCCCACCGCGCTTCGACCATCGCCGCCTGCGACAAGCAAATCAATATCGAAAACCTGCGAACAGCATAAGTTTTAATGTGCAATGAAAACGGTAATGATTCATATTGCTCTGGTTTTGCTTTTCGCGGTTTGTCTCTTCCCCTCGACAGGTCGAGCCGACACCATTCCTGTCCAAGCCATACAGACAGCATCGCGTACTGTAGAAATTATGTGGACTGAAGGCTATGGCAATGTTGATGTTTATAGGCTGTATCCGGACCAAAGCCAGTTTTCGCTCATTGCATCCACCAATTCTACCTCCTGGACCGATCACCAACGGCGGTCGGTGTGTGGCGACACTGTCCACTATGTTGTCACAAACGGCATCGACAGCGGATACGCTGCCGAGCTGGTGACAGACAACGACCCCACCTCTCCGGCCGAATGGGGTGTGGTGACGATGGACCACAGCATTTCGCAAATTGTTCTTCAGTGGGAACCAAGTCCCGACACCGACATTATGGGCTATCTCGTCCTAGAGGGAATGCCGAGTATGGTTGTCGATACTGTTTTTGGACGCCTCAACAATCTATATGCCTATCCAGCCGAGGACAGTGTTTATGTACATCAGTTCCGCATCTATGCTTTCGACTCTTGTCTGAGGGCTTCGCCGCTCACAAAGCCCTGCAACAATATGGTGGTTATTGTCGAAAACGAACCCTGCAGCCAGACTTACCTCGCCACTTGGAACAGGTATATCAATATGCCCAGTGAAGTTGGCAGCTACGAACTATGGGTCAGTCAGAATGGCGGTACTTTCCAGCGCAAAGCTGTTGTTCAGGCTGACGGTGAAACTTCTGCTATGTTTGTGGTCGATGATGAATGCTCGCTATTGCAACTTTATGTTAGGGCTGTCTCTGCTTCCGGAGCCTATACCGCCGTCTCCAATCTTCTTACTATTGACATATCGTCAGCTATGCTGCCCGAAAAACTCAATCTTAGAAGTGTTTCGGTCGAAGGAGAACAGCAGAATGTCACTCTCGTTGCCGAAACCGATAGCGGTTGGCAGGATTCGGAAGTTGTCGTCTATCGTCGCAACGAAGGTGGAAACCCCACAGTAGTTGGTCGCTGTCATCCATCGGCGCAAGGGTCAATCAGTTGGACGGATATGGGAGCAAAACCGGGTGAAAAAATCTACTACTACTCTGTTGGCATCAGCGATATCTGCGGCCGCAACGAGAAGCGCAGCCGCGAAGCCTGCACTATTTTGCCAAATCTTGAAACCGAAGGCGGCAACACCGCCCTTTCTTGGAATCCTTACACAGGATGGGACGGTACGACGAATTACAAGGTTTATTCATCAGTATCTTCCGGCGGTTACTGGCAGCAGATAGGTTCCACAACCGCTACCAGCCTTGCCGACTTGACGGACGGAACCTTGGGTCAGTGCCAATACAAAGTCTGTGCCTTTGAGGGATCCGATTCGCACTATCAGCACGGCGACAGCGTTCAGAGTGCCAAGGTTTACTACAGTCCCAAAACTCGCATTTGGATGCCCAATGCCATAACACCCCTTGAAAACAGCAACAACAGTGCTGCACCGCAGGCATCATACATCAACCCCGACGGTTATAGCTTTACAATTTATAACCGTCAGGGATTAGTCGTTTTCCGTTCCGTCACCATCGGCGAAGCCTGGAACGGCAAGAAAAACGACACCTTGCTCCCGGCGGGAGCCTATACTTACATTGTCACATATCGCCAAAGTAATGGTACAGACCAAGTCATTACCGGCACAATAACAATCATCTATTGATATCCAAAATGAGAATAGCCATTCATACCAAAAACAGCAGTCCCGAACTCGAAGAAGGTCGGCAGGCACTTGTTGCGGCCCTTGCCAATCGCGGTGTCGATGTTATAGAAAATTGGGATAATCAAAGTCATATCGACATACTCATATCCATAGGCGGCGATGGTACCCTCCTCAGTGCAGTCCACCGCATCGGACCCCGCGGAATACCTGTCGTTGGAATCAATTTTGGTCACTTGGGCTTTCTTACCACAGCCGGACGCGACGACATCGACCTCCTTGCAGACAGCCTTATAGAGCATCGCTATTCAACCGAAAAACGTTCCTTGTTGCAGGTCTCAACAGGAGATACAACCCTCTTCGCCCTCAACGAGGTCTATCTGCATCGCGGCGAACTGGCGCCGTTGCTGCATACTCAGGTGCAGGTGGACGCCTACAATATAGCCACATACGCCGCCGACGGGCTTATCGTGGCGACACCGACAGGCTCAACAGCCTACTCGCTTTCTTGTGGTGGTCCGATTTTGGCTCCCGATTCGCGCAGCCTTGTTATCACTCCCATCGCCGCACACACCCTCACCCTGCGTCCTCTAGTGGTTTCCGACAGCTCTGCGATTCGTCTTTCGCACAACGACGACCAGATGGTATGTACCCTCGGCGCCGACTCCTTCGTCACCACTCTCAGCGGCCGTTGGCAGGTGGAAATAAAAAAGGCTGACTACGACATCAACCTGTTGCGACTTGAGCAGCAGAATTTCTATACCGCCATTCGTAACAAACTGATGTGGGGACGGTAAATAAGCATTATCGGAAAAGAAAATAATTGCATATCACGAAAATTTACTATCTTTACAAAACCAAAACTATACGACGAAATGGAGTTAAGCACTTATTTTCAGCCGGTTAACCTCGAAAAAGAGGTGCTCGCCGAAGGCGAATTCTTTGCAAATATCGCTTCGGCCGCTAATGTCTATACCACCGAAAACGGCTTTCCCGACATAGAGGAAGCCACTCTTGCAATCATTGGAATATGCGATGACCACGGCTCAAAGAAAAACAAAGGCTGCAAGGATGCCCCCGACGAAATAAGGCGTTTCCTCTATCCTTTGGCCAAACCGAATGACAACTTGAGCGTTATAGATCTCGGCAACATCATCCCCGGCAATACCCCGGAAGATACGCAGTTTGCCGTGACCGAAGTGCTTTATAAATTACTTGACAAAAACGTCACAGTCATTATACTCGGAGGCGGACAGGATCTTTCATTTTCCAACTACAAAGCCTACGAGGTGCTGGGACGTGTCGTAAACATCGCCAGCATCGACTCGATGCTAGACCTCGGCAACGATACCAAACCTCTCGACAATCGCAACTGGCTCAGCCACATCGTGGCGCAGCAGCCCAACTACCTCTTCAATTTCGCCAACATTGGCTATCAAACCTATTTCAATGGCTCCGAGTTGGCGCGCCTGATGGACGAGCTGGGCTTCGACGCCTATCGCCTGGGTGCCATCCAGGGCGATATGGTGCGCGCCGAAACACTTGTCCGTTCTGCAGATATGGTTTCGGTTGATATCAACAGCGTTCGACTCAGCGATGCACCGGGGCAGGCAAACGGCTCTCCGCACGGCTTCTATGGTGAAGAGTTGTGCCGACTGGCGCGTTTTGCGGGTATGAGCGACAAGCTTTCCTCAATAGGCTTCTATGAATACAACCCGCTTTACGACCACCGCGGACAAACGGCCCACCTCATCGCCCACGCCATCTGGTATTTCATCGAGGGCTTCTACAACCGTGCTGCCGACTTCCCACACCGCGACAAGCACAACTACAAGCATTTCCTTGTTGGTCTCAACGACGGCGACTTCGAGATATCTTTCTATAAAAGCAAAAAAAGCGACCGCTGGTGGATGGAGGTACCATACAACGGCGAATGCCGCGAGCAATACCAGCGCCACCTGCTTGTACCCTGTACCTATGCCGATTACCAGCAGGCTCAGCAGAACGAGCTGCCGGAGTTGTGGACAAAATACTATCAAAGATTGAATTAAAGTTTTCACAACACAATTGTAAATTATTAACCCTCAAAACATAATACACAATGAAAAACACACGTATTCTTTTGCTGACCGCAATCATAGCTGGCTCGTTGGTAGGATGTTCAAAAACAACCTACTATCAGGTCTATCAATCCAATCCTGTCAGCACTTCGCAATGCGAAATGAAAGACGGTAAATTGTATCACGATGCAGGCAACTGCGTTGTCCGTTACAATTTCTTCGACGAAAACGGCGACGCTGGCTTCTGGTTCACCAACAACTCCGACTCTGTTGTATATGTCAATCTTGCCGAGACCTTCTTCATCCTCAACGGCAATGCCAACGACTACTACCAGGCTCGCGGATGGACCACCACCAAATCGTCCACCATCACCATCTCCAAACAGGAGCGCAAAAACAAAAAGAAAGCAACTTCCGAAAGCACCGAAGGTACTAGCACCAGCGAAATGAAAGCCAGCCAGGTTTCCGAACGCGATGTCGTTATGATTCCGCCCCACAGCACCAAGTATTTCTCTGAGTTCCGTATCACCACTCGCGAAATGGAACTATGTGGCATCAGGGACACCCCCAAGAAAGGCAAACCTGTTGGACTTTCGTTCACCGAAGAAAACTCGCTTCTCACCTTTGGCAACTTCGTAACTTATACCGTAGGTAGCAAAGGTAAAAAGAAACATATTGCCGACAATTTCTTCGTCAGCGAGATAATCAATGTCAATGGCGGTGCTATGTTCGAAACCGTTCGCGCCATCAATGCCTGCGGCAAAGAAACCGGCGAGCGTGTCGAGCGCATCCGCTACTCCACACCCGACCGATTCTATGTGATATATAAGAGATAAATCTTTGCTTGTGCTATTGGGTTGTTGCGTCCGAGGCTCTTGCTGCCACAGCACAACACCCCAATAGCGCAAGCAAAACCAAGGTAATCGTCAACGATTAACCCCCTTTAATTATAAACTATACAACTTTAAATATTTAATATTCAATTTCAAAACAACACCCCGGGGGTGCCCAACTAGGCCGTAGGGCCAATGGCTGAGAACATACCCCTCGAACCTGATCCGGATAATACCGGCGGAGGAAAAAATTATGACAAAAAACAACAGTAAGACGGCTGTCCGCCGCGGGACGCGGTGTGCAGCGGTGTGGAGCAAGGTGCTCTGCACAACGGCAGTGATGATTGCTGCCACAGGTATTTCAAATGGTCAAACGGACAAGGTGCGCGACAGCATCAGAGTGAAGCAGCTTGAAACGGTTGTCGTTTCAGACTCGCGTGTGAGCAACAAAACGCCGCTCACCACTACAACAATCAACCGAGAACAGCTCTATGAGGCTCAGGGTAATATCAGTATACCATATATGCTCGAGACATTGCCTTCGGTGGTAGCCAGTGGCGAGAATGGCACTGTTGGTGCTACATACATCCGAATCCGTGGTGTTGATGCATCGCGTATCAATGTGAACATCAACGGTATTACTCTGAACGACCCCGAAAGCCAGTCGGTGTTTTGGTATAACATTCCCAACTTTGGCGGTATGGCTCAGAGTATGCAGATACAACGAGGTCTCGGAGCCTCCACTGGCGGTAGCCCTGCATTTGGCGCCGCAATCAATATGCAGACACTCAACGCAAAGAGCAGCCCTTACGGTACGGCTGATTTCGGCTATGGCAGTTGGAACACTCGACAGTTCGGCTTGGCTGTCGGTACTGGCATTATGAAGAGCGGTCTCTCGGCGGATTTTGCATACAGCAGCCTTACATCCAACGGTTTCCTCCGTGGAGGAAACACTGAACAGCAGAGTTTCTTTGGATGCCTCTCTTGGTATGGTGAACGTACCCTTGTCAAGTTTGTCACCATCATAGGTGCTCCGAAGGTTGGCATTACTTGGGATGGCGCTTCGGCCGAGGAACTTGATGCCGACCCCACATACAACCCCTCCGGTATGTACCACGTGGACGGTAACACGATGTTCTATGGCAATGAAACCGACAATTATCTCCAGCAGCATTACCAATTAAACGTCTCTCATCTTATCAAAGACAGGTGGAGCCTGAAAGGTACCATCGACTATACTCGAGGCGATGGCTATTATGAGCAATACAAGGAAGATAAGAAGTTCTCGAAATATGGTATTAGCCGCTCAGGACGTTCGGATTTCATTATTCGTAAGGAGATGTACAACAACGGAATCACTGGTGTGGCGGTACTTAACTATAACGGCAAGAAACTCAATTTATCGTTCGGTGACAATATGCTCTACTTCGATGGATATCATTACGGCAACGTTTTGTGGTGCCGCGACACGGGTGCACATATTGATACGCCGTTTGAATGGTACCGTTATCGCGGAACCAAGATTGACAACAGCATCTTTGCCAAAGCCAATTACAACTTCAGCGACAATTTCAATGTCTATGCTGATATGCAGCTACGCGTAATTGATTACACACTGAAAGGCTTGGACGATGACATCTACGATATGGACTTCAACGAAGACTATATCTTCTTCAACCCCAAGGCAGGTGTCAACTACCGCATCAATGACAACCAGCGTACCTATTTTGTTGCTGGCATCAGCCACCGCGAACCCACCCGCAGCGATATAAAGGATGCCATCGCAAATAATGATACCGTGAAGGCTGAAGCGATGCTTGATTTCGAGCTGGGTTACCAGTTGGTCCACAAACGCGGCGCTTTCAATGTCAACGCCTACGCTATGCTGTACAAAGACCAACTCACTCCCAACGGTGACCTTAGTAGTAGCGGATACGCGCTTATGGAGAATGTCGATAAGAGCTACCGTATTGGCATCGAGCTCGAGGGTGGCTACAAGTTTACCGACTGGTTCCGTATGGACGCTAACCTCACATTGAGCCAGAACAAGGCGATTGACTACACCTTCGCTGACTTTACAGACGGTGATGCCAACCCCAATCTCATCACCAAGACAACAGACCTTGCCCTATCGCCCGATATTGTAGGAGCTGTCATTGCCACTTTCTCGCCTGTCAAGAATAGCAAGTTGCAACTCATAGGCAAATATGTAGGAAAGCAGTATGCCGACAATACCAGCCGCGACTGCTATGCCATTGACCCATACTTCCTGCTGAACATCAGGGCTTCATATACGTGGCATCTTAACAGCAGCAACGAGATAGAGGCACAGCTGCTGGTCAACAACGTTTTGGACCACCAGTATAGGCTGAGTGCCTGGGTCGGCGACTGGATTGATGACTATACCACTCCTGGCACTGACTATTACTACCACAGCCGTGGGTTCCTGCAGCAGCCTGGCATTAACTTTATGGGCCGTGTAATCTATAGATTCTAAATGTTAGAAATATTAGGGTTACAGATATCAATCATCGACTTTGTCGGTGCCGTCATCGGCCTGCTCTATGTCATCAGCGAATATAGAGCAGGCCGATGGTTCTGGCACCTCTGCCTGCTGATGTCGGCGTTTTACATCGTTATCGACTACAGTTCGGGCTACTATGCCAATGGCACCATCTGCGTATATAATTTCCTGATGTCGATATATGGTCTGCTCGTCTGGCGTGGAGTGATACAGAGCAAAGAAAAAAAAGAGCGACCGTTCGGCTCTTGCCCATCACACATTCTCGGATGGCTTGCCGGTGCCACAATACTGCTGACTCTACTGCTGTGGTGGTTGCTCAAAATGCTGGGCGAAAGCCAGTATCCGCTCCTCGACGGCTTCTCGTCGTCGCTGGCCATCGTTGCTATGGTGATGCTGGCCCAGAAATGGTGGCAGCAATGGTTCTGCTGGATGATTGTCGAGCCGATAATGGTGGTATTGTTCTGGAAAAGCGGCAACTACGCGTCGGCAGTGTTATACATCGTTTATGAAGTCTTTTGCATTCTCGGCGTCATTTCGTGGCGTCGCAAATATTTGGAGGTAAAGAAATGAGACGTACTATAATCCTGGCCAATGGCCAGTTCCCGCGCCGCAAAGAGGCTTTGCAGGCAATGCTTGAGGCCGAAACACTGATATGTTGCGACGGAGCCTACGACAAACTGGTCGAAAGTCAGTTGTTTTCGCACGCGGCGCGTCTTCCGCAGGTTGTTGTCATTGGCGACGGCGACTCGCTGACCCAGAAGGAACCGACGTTTCCTACAGTATTCGTTTCCGAATACACCGACCAGGAAACCAACGACCTCACCAAGGTGGTGCGCTACGCCCTTGCGCACGACTTGGAACGGCTGATTATACTCGGTGCCACAGGATTGCGCGAAGACCACACATTGGGCAACATCAGCCTGTTGGCAAACTATTCCTCGATGACCACCCCAAGCGGCAATCCGCTGATTGTAAGACTCTACACCGACTACGGCTTTTTCACTCCAATCACAAAAACCACCACCTTTCCCAGCTTCGTCGGACAGCAGGTATCGCTATTTTCGTTGGACGAAAAGCTGATCATAAGCGTTGAAGGACTAAAATTTTCCATTGACCATCGCCGTCTGCATTACTGGTGGGAGGGAACGTTGAACGAAGCCCTCGGCGATCGGTTCACCGTCGCCCTCAGCGGAACAGGCACAATGCTTGTTTATCAGACTTTTGAAGCGAAGTAGTACTTGCTTCAACCAGGGTGTGGGTGACCGTCAGCTCGCCGTTTTCCAATCCTAAGCACTCCTTGTTCATACGGATGAACCCCAATCGGTCATTAGGGTAAATCAAGGACTTTTCTGACACATTTGTCCCCAATTCCATAACACCTTAACAAGATGACTGCCAATGGATTTCTTATATATAAGAAATGGCGGAGCGGGTGCCACGCTGTTGCGTATGATTTCCTGTTGCGATGTGCAACACTCTTCTCTAATGATCGATTTGGGATGAAGTAAATGGCGTTGAAGGCAAAAACGGGAATTTTGGAAAAAAAGGTGACTCGATGTCGAGTCACCTTTTTTGTGTGGTGTAACTGTGGATAACAGTCTTTTATTTGCGAATGTACGGTTTGCCTACTGATCGATAGCTATTCTCAGTAGGTCTTGGCCGATGTCGTGGCGGTAGTAGCGTCCTTTCCATTTGATGGTTTCGGCGGCTTGCAGGCTTTTGAGGAGGGCTGTGGGCAGCGAGTTGGACAGGGTTGTGACGCAGAGCACGCGTCCGCCGTTGGTGACGATGTTGCCGTTGGGCGTGCGTTTGGTGCCGGCGTGGAAGACGATGGATTCGCCGACTTCGTCGAGTCCGCTGATGATGTCGCCTTTGCGGTAGTTTTCGGGATATCCGTCAGCTGTAAGCATCACGCAGGCGGCGCTGCGTTCGTCGATTTCGAGCTGTATGTTGTTGAGGTTGCCTTCCCAGGCGGCTTGCATCAGTTCGACAACGTCGCTCTTGATGCGCGGGAAGACCGACTCGGTTTCGGGGTCGCCCATACGTGCATTGTATTCGATGACGTATGGGTCGAGTGTGCCGTCATCGCCTTTGACTGCCATAAGTCCTATGAAAATGAATCCTTTGTAGTTTATGCCTTCTTTGTGCAGACCTTTGACGGTGGGTTGCACGATGCGGTGTTCCACTTTTTGCATAAAAGTCTTGTTGGCGAAGACTACGGGGCTGATGGAGCCCATACCGCCGGTGTTGAGGCCTGTGTCGCCCTCGCCGATGCGCTTGTAGTCCTTGGCCGAAGGCAAAATCTTGTAATGCTTGCCGTCGGTGAGCACAAATACCGACATTTCAATACCGCTCAAATATTGTTCGATAACCACGCGGCTGCTGGCATCACCGAACTTGGCACCATCAAGCATTTCTTTCAGTGCCTGTTTGGCTTCTTTCAGGTTGTCAATGATAAGCACGCCTTTGCCTGCGGCCAGTCCGTCGGCTTTCAGTACGTAGGGTGCTTTCAGTGTTGAGAGGAATTTTTGGCCTTCTTTCAGTGTATCACGCGTAAAAGTCTTGTATTCGGCCGTCGGGATGCCCATCCGTTGCATAAACTGTTTGGCGAAATCCTTGCTGCCTTCCATTTGTGCACCCTGTGCCGACGGACCTATCAGAGCGATGTTTTTCAGTTTCTCGTTGCCGGCGAAATAGTCGGCGATGCCTGCCACCAGCGGTGCTTCGGGCCCGACGACGACCATTCTGATGTCGTGCGAGAGGACATATTTGCCGATGCCTTCGAAATCGTCTAGTTTCAGCTCTACATTAGTGCCGCATTGTGCTGTCCCGGCGTTGCCTGGTGCTATGTAGAGTTTGCTGCACTTGTCGCTTTTTGCTATGCTGGCGGCCATTGCGTGTTCGCGTCCGCCCGATCCAAGAAGAAGAATATTCATATATGAATGTTGTTTTGATTCGTTAATAAATGTGAAACGGAGATGTGTGCTGTTTATTGTTAGGATAATTGGTTTTTGCAAAAAAAAGGGCTTCGACCGGGTAGGTTGAAGCCCTCAAATACATCTTGAAATTTGATTAAGCACGCCATAATAACGTATGTGAAAATATTTTATTTTGCAGAAGTGCATTTTTTTGACTTTTTATGATTTTGGACAATAAGAGTGTCGATGCGGCGTTATATTTATTTATTGATTATAATGCGATATAAGTATTTAATAGCGACAGTCTCATTGATTATTGTACTGCTGGCAGGGTGTGCCAAACAGGGGATGCCCAGCGGCGGGCCTAAGGATGTTGCGCCGCCGGAGCAGAAGCGTATGACACCGGAGAACCGCACGTTGGGTTTCAGCAGCGACCAGTTCTACATCGAGTTCGACGAGTATGTCGTAATAAAGGATGCGGAGAACAATATTCTGGTATCGCCACCGATGGCGCAGAAGCCTGAATACAAGACCAAGGGACGCGGCATCCAGGTGCGAATAAAGGACACGCTGCAGCCAAACACCACTTATGTATTCCAGTTCAAGGACGCCATTGCCGACTACAACGAGGGCAATCTGCTTCCATCGCTGGATTATGTTTTTTCAACGGGAAGCTATATAGACAGTATGACCGTCCGCGGGCGTGTCGTCGATGCTCTGACATTCGAGCCGCGCGAAGAGGCTGTGAGTGTATGGCTGATGAGTTCTGCTGACGGTGAGGCTTTTATGTCGTCTTTTGGAGATAGTACTGCATCTGCGCCGACACTGGCCTACACTACGCGTTGCAACAAAGACGGGTCGTTTAGTTTCAACTACATAAAACCAGGCACTTACAGAATATTTGCCGTTCAGGATGAAAACAAAAACCGTCAGATTGACCCCAACGAGAGTATGGGCTTCAAGATGGAAGATGTCACGGCAAGGAATCTGAAGGACAGTGTTCTGGTGGACAGCGTTTTGAAGTGCTCTGCCGATATCGACAAAATAGATCTGCTTGTCTTTAGTCCTGAGAGCGACCGTCAGCGCATCACAGGCAGTGGTTTCACCGCTGCTGGCAAAGTGAGCATTGTCACCCAGTTGCCTATGCAAGCACCAGACATAAAGTGCGACGGCGAGGAGGTGATATGGCGCCTCAATGTCAAACGCGACACGCTGACACTGTGGACGATGCGCCAGAACTGCGACTCGCTGCGGCTTATGGTGAGCGATGCGTCGGGCATTGCCGACACGCTGAAACTGCGATGGAAACCGAAGAAAGGCACTACTGCTGTATCGACGACAAGCGAAATGAAGCTTAATTACAACAAGTTGCCTTATTACGACACCTTGTCGTTGCTTTTCTCCACACCGCTTGCAGTTGGACAGACGGCGGATTCAGCAGTGAGGGTTGTGCGGCTCAAAGACAGCGTCGAAGCAGTCTGCCCCTTGGTGGTGGACAGCAATCTGCTGCGAGCAAACATTGTCTTTGACTTCAAGCAGGGCGAAAATTATTCGGTCGAGGTTTCCAAGGGATGTCTGAAAAACATTTACAATCAATACAATGATTCGCTGAAAACTGCCATCAGTGTGACAAAGGAGGAAGAATACGGCAATTTGTCGGTGGAGGTCAGGGACAGCAGCCTACTGCTGCCGGCTAATTATACAACAATTGTCCAGCTGCTCGACGAGAAGGGAACGGTGGTGGTTTCGAAGAATGCTTTGGCCAACGTTCTCAAGACGGAGTTTCCACACTTGAAACCAGGCAAATACCGCGTTCGTGCCATAGTGGATGAGAACCGCAACGGCAAGTGGGACACGGGCGATTTCGCCGCCGGCATTCAGCCCGAACGCGTGGTGTATCTGCCCAAAACACTGGATATTCGTGCCAATTGGGATTTTGAAGAGATATTAGAAGTGTCGAAATGAAGAAGTCACTGCTATCGGGATTGTTCTGGGTTTTGCTGGCAAATCTGCTGGTCAAACCGTTCTGGTTGCTCGGCATCGAGGTCGGAGTGCAGAACGCTGTGGGCACCGAGATGTATGGCTTTTATATTGCCATCTTCAACCTTACTTACATCTTCAATATACTGCTCGACTTGGGCGTGACCAACTTCAACACGCGCAATATTGCGCAGTATCCCAAGCTTATAGGCAAGCATCTGTCGGGCATATTGAGTATCAAACTGATGTTGCTGGCACTGTATGTTGTTGTGACGTTCAGCGTCGGTGCGCTACTGGGCTACGGCACGACGCAGTTCAAACTGCTGGCGTGGCTGAGTTTCAACCAGTTCCTCAGTTCGATGATACTCTATTTGCGCAGTAATTTCGAAGGACTGCTGCTGTTCAAATGGGACAGCCTGCTCAGCGTGATGGACCGCATACTGATGATAGTCATCTGCGGCACAATGCTTTGGGCACCGTTTTGCGGTGGCATTTCGATATTCAGGTTTGTCTATGCCCAGACAGCGGCCTACATAGTCACAGCAGGTTTGGCGTTTTGGGTTCTGGCGCGCAAGACAGGCCTGCGCAAATTGCACTGGAACAAGCCGTTCACGTATGCTATACTGAAGAAGAGTCTGCCGTTTGCGTTGCTGGTGCTGCTGATGGCCAGTTACAACAGGTTGGATCCCGTGCTGTTGCAGCTGCTTTCGCCAGACGGCGCAGGAGACTTCAACGCGGGTGTCTATGCCGGTGCGTTCCGACTGCTTGATGCCTTGACGATGATAGCCTATCTGGTGTCGGTGCCTCTTCTGCCTATTTTCTCAAAGATGACGAAGGCAGGAGAGACGAGTAACGAGCTAGGAGGCACGGTGCGGATGATGTTCTCGATGATGATGGTGTTTGCCATCACTGCCTCCTGCGCTTTGGCTAGTATGGATGGCGATCTGATGGCGCTGTTCTATGAGAACAATGTGAGCGACTATGCGGCGGTGTTCCGCGTGGTGGTGTTCTGCATAATACCTATCTCGACGACATACGTCTTCGGTACGCTGCTGACGGCGGCCGGCCGGCTTAAGAGTCTTAACATCTTCGCTGCGACATCGCTGGTGGTCAACGCCTTGATCAATGTGCTGCTCATTCCGCGCTGGGGTGCTGCAGGCAGTGCGTGGGCGGCGCTGACAGCGCAGAGCTTTATGGCAGTGGCGCAGGTAGTGGCTGCGGTAAGGATATTTAAATTAAAACCTTCGGCAGGCTACATACTAAAACTGCTGTTTTTTGCGTTAGTCATAGTTGGATGCACGTTCTGCGCACCGCATCTGGTGTGGTGGATAGCACTTGCAGTTGTGACAGTGGTAGCTGTGGGACTTGCAATGGTACTGAGACTGATAGATTTGAAGGAGATAATCAAAATAATTCAAACTGAAAAATAAATACATATAATGAAAAAAGCATACGTATTCCCCGGTCAGGGAGCCCAGTTTGTGGGAATGGGCAAAGACCTTTACGACGGCAATAAACTATGCCGTGATATGTTCGAGACTGCCAACGACATCATAGGATTCCGCATCACTGACCTGATGTTTGCCGGTACGCCCGAAGACCTGAAGCAGACAAAAGTAACACAGCCTGCTATCTTCTTGCATTCCACCATTTTGGCAACATATATGGGTTCGGCTTTCCAGCCTGATATGGTGGGTGGACACTCACTCGGAGAGTTTTCGGCACTTGTAGCGGCAAAGGCTATGAGTTTTGAGGACGGTCTTCGTCTGGTCATTGCCCGTGCCAATGCTATGCAGAAATGCTGTGAGGCTCATCCTTCGACTATGGCTGCCGTGTTGAAGCTCGACGACAAGACCGTTGAGGACATCTGCGCATCCATTGATGGCGAAGTGGTCGTTGCAGCTAACTACAACTGCCCTGGTCAGCTGGTCATCAGCGGTACTGTTGAAGGTGTGAACCAAGCCTGCGAGAAGGTGAAAGAAGCCAAGGGCCGCGCCCTGCCGCTTGCTGTTGGCGGAGCTTTCCACTCACCGCTTATGGAGCCTGCACGCGTCGAACTCAGTGCTGCCATCGAGAAGACAGCCTTCCACGCTCCGATATGCCCCTGCTATCAAAATGTCAATGCATTGCCTGTCAGCGACCCTGAAGAAATCAAGGCTAACCTGAACAAACAGCTGACTTCGCCGGTGCGCTGGACGGCCACGGTGCAGAATATGCTGAAGGACGGTGCAGAGGAATTCATCGAGGTGGGTCCCGGCACTGCCCTGCAGGGAATGATTAAGCGCGTCGATGCCAACGCCAACGCACATTCTGTCGAAATTTAATCCAAAACAATAAACCCTATGGAAAACAGTTACAAAAAATTGACCCGCAGTACCAGTGACCGTAAGATTGCTGGCGTTTGCGGCGGTTTATCAAAATATTTGAATGTTGATCCCACGGTGGTGCGCATTCTTTTCCTGATTGCCTTGATTTGCGGCACGTTGGGTTTTTGGGCATACCTTATTATCTGGATTTGCGCACCAGAAGACAATATGATTGAACGATAAAAAACAACAAATATGACACTATTAGGCATAATTGGCGGACAAGAGATTCTTATTATTCTGCTTATAGTTCTGGTCCTTTTCGGCGGAAAGAAAATACCCGAGTTGATGAAAGGACTGGGCAAGGGCGTCAAAGAATACAAGAACGCCGTTAATAACGTCAATGAGGAGATTGACTCGGTTTCTAATACAGAAGAATCTCAGAAAAAGGACGAAAAATAATCCCCTTGTATGAACTTTTGGGGACACGTAGAGGTTCTGCGCTGGGTGCTGATAAGGTGCCTTGTAGTGGTTTTTGGGCTTGCGGTTGCGGCCTTTTGCTTCAAAGAGTTTGTCTTTGAAGATATTGTTCTTGCCCCGTGCAATGGCGACTTCATAACATACCGTTTTTTGTGTAGGTTGAGCATAGTCACCGGTATTGCGGGATTGTGTCCACAGCTGGGAGGAATAGAAATGATCAATATCAATCTGGCTTCCCAGCTGATGACACATATCAGCGTGTCGTTTTATTTGGCTGCGGTTGTTGCGATGCCATATCTGATTGCTGAGATATGGCTGTTCGTCAAACCGGCATTATACGATAAAGAGAAACGCCCTGCTCGATTTGCCATTGTGGCTTTCTTTTTCCAGTTTTTTTTAGGTCTGGCATTGGCCTATTACCTGATTTTTCCATTGACACTCAATTTTTTGGCCGATTATCAGGTTAGCGAAAGTGTTGTTAATCAGATATCGCTCAATTCCTACATAAGCACGTTCCTTGGGCTATTGCTGACAATGGGACTCGTTTTCGAGATGCCCATTGTAGCATATTTCTTTGCAAAAATAGGAGTACTGAAGAACAGTTTTTTGAAACGTTACAGAAAGATAGCCTTTGTTATTGTGCTTGTTTTGGCGGCGTTCATCACGCCTTCGACGGACGTGTTCACTATGTGTCTGGTTGCAATGCCTCTATATCTGCTATATGAATTCTCGCGATGGGTTGTCTGTCGGGTGGAGAGTAAAGAAGTCAGATCGTAGCAGAAGAACTTCTTTTTATTATCAATTCTTCAAATAGCCTTAACCTGTTTTTTCCCGCGCCATTCGAAATCGCGTCCGAGGTATTTTTCGCGTACGTCAGTGTCGTTGGCCATTTCTTCGGGTTCGCCCTGATGTAGCACACTGCCTTCATAGAGAAGATAGGCATAGTCGGTGATGCGTAGGGTTTCGTTGACATTGTGGTCGGTGATGAGTATGCCGATATTCTTATCCTTCAAGTGGGCCACGATGTCCTGGATGTCCTGAACGGCAATGGGATCGACACCGGCAAAGGGTTCGTCGAGCAGGAGGAAACTTGGGTTTGTGGCCAGTGCGCGTGCTATCTCGGTACGCCGCCGCTCACCGCCGCTAAGTTGTATGCCTTTGCTATCCTTAATCTTGCGCAGTCCAAATTCGTTGAGGAGACTGTTGAGTTTGGCTTCGCGGTCGCCGCGGTTCATATTGGGCTGGAACTCAAGAACGGACATTATGTTTTCGGCTACGGTCATCTGTCTGAAGACGGAGGCTTCCTGTGCCAGGTAGCCCACCCCCATCTGAGCGCGGCGATACATCGGCAGGTCGGTTATATCCTGGTTGTCGATGAAGACTCGTCCGCCGTTGGGTTTGATGATGCCTACAATCATATAGAATGTTGTGGTTTTGCCGGCACCGTTTGGTCCCAGCAGGCCTACTATCTGACCCTGTTTGACGCTGACAGAGACGCCCCGGACTACGGTGCGCTGACGGTATTTCTTTATGACTTGTTCTGTTCTGAGTTCCATTTTCTCCTGTTTTTATTTGCCTGCTCGTCAATGCGGCAGTTGGCAGACACGTTGACTAATTAACACATTCAATCAAATTATCCCTTCGCGGAGGATATCGTGGATGTGTAGGACACCTTTGTAGTGTCCGTTGTCGGCGACGATGAGCTGTGTGATGGAGTTGGTGCGCATTATGTTGAGGGCATTGGCAGCGTATTCGTTGCTGCCGACGTATTTGGGGTTGGGAGTCATAATGTCGCGAGCTTTGAGGTGGTCAATTTTCTCATAGCGTTTCATCATTCGTCGCAGGTCGCCGTCGCAGATAATTCCTAGAATATTCTCGTTGCCGTCATCGTCGTTGTTGGTCACTACGGTGCATCCGAGTCGTTTGGAGGTCATTTCGAGCACGATGTCGCGCAAAGATGTGTCGGGATGAACGACAGGACGTTCGTTTTGTCGATAGAGGTCATCGACGCGCAGGTAGAGTTTTTTGCCAAGAGCGCCACCTGGGTGGAAGCGTGCGAAGTCGCGTGCGGAGAAGTTGCGGCACTGCATCAGTGCCACTGCCAGTGCATCGCCCATTACGAGTTGAGCCGTTGTCGATGAGGTAGGGGCGAGGTTGTTGGGGCAGGCTTCGCGTTCGACAGAGGCGTTGAGCACGATGTCAGCCTGTGCGGCGAGGAAGGAGTCGGTATTGCCAACGATGGCGACGAGGGTGTTGCCAAAGTCCTTGATGAGAGGTACCAGCATTTTGATTTCTGGTGTGTCACCGCTTTTGGAGATGCATATCACTATATCGCCTGGCTGCACCATACCGAGGTCGCCGTGTATGGCGTCGGCGGCGTGCATAAAGATTGCGGGTGTTCCGGTCGAGTTTAGTGTTGAAACGATTTTAGATGCGATGTTGGCACTCTTGCCGATGCCAGTCACAATGACGCGTCCTTTTGCCGAAAAAATGGTTTCGACAGCTTTCACAAAGCCGTCATCAATGTTGCGCGTCATCTGTTCGACTGCTTTTTTTTCGTTTTCAATTACTTGATATGCAATATTTTTTATATCTTCTTCTGTTTTCAAATCAAATTTATTTTTGTAGTTCTAAAAAAAAAGTGTAACTTTGTAAAACTATTATCAAGACTAATAACGCTCGTATTACAAAAAAAGTATTTGATGGCGAATATTGATTTGCGACAAAAACTAAAGGAGATTTTCGGCTTTGACAATTTCAAGGGCGACCAGGAGAAAATTATCCAGAGTCTTCTTGCAGGCAACGACACCTTTGTGATAATGCCCACGGGTGGCGGCAAATCGCTTTGCTATCAACTACCAGCAATGCTTCTGAAAGGTACCACGATTGTTGTTTCGCCGCTTATAGCGTTGATGAAGAATCAGGTGGATGCTGTCCGTTACACATCGGGTCACGATGCTGTGGCCCATTTTCTTAATTCGTCGCTGAACAAGCAGCAGACCACGGAGGTGAAGGACGACCTTCTACGCGGTGGGACCAAGTTGCTTTACGTAGCTCCAGAGACACTTTCGAAAGACGAAACCGTTGAATTTCTGAAACAACTGGATATAAGTTTTTTCGCTATTGACGAGGCACATTGTATTTCGGAATGGGGTCACGATTTCCGACCAGAATATCGTCGGCTTCGTACTGCCATCAACCAAATCAACAATAAAGTCCCCTTACTTACACTGACGGCATCGGCCACACCTAAGGTGCAGCAGGACATCATCAAGAACCTTCAGATGGAGAATGCGCAATTATTCATCTCCAGTTTCAACCGTCCGAACCTGTATTACGAAGTACGTCCAAAACCGGCTGAGACGCTGGTGCTGCACAAGGAGATCATTAAATTCATCAAGGAGAACTCCGGCAAGAGCGGCATTATCTACTGCCTGACACGCAAGAGGGTTGAGACGCTGGCCGAGTTGCTGGTTATCAATGGCATAAAGGCCTTGCCCTATCACGCTGGGCTGGATGCTAAAACACGCGCTGAAAACCAGGATAAATTCCTGATGGAAGAGGTGGATGTCATTGTGGCCACCATTGCTTTTGGTATGGGTATAGACAAACCGGATGTGCGTTTTGTAATCCATTACGATATTCCCAAGAGTCTGGAAGGCTATTATCAGGAAACTGGCCGCGCAGGTCGCGACGGCGGAGAAGGCAAATGCATAGCTTTCTATTCCGAACACGATATTGAGCGGTTGCACAAGTTCTTCACCGACAAGAACATCACTGAGCAGGAAATGGCTCGCCAACTGGTGCAGGAGGTGGTTTCGTATGCAGAGAGTTCGATGTGCCGCCGAATGAACATACTGCGTTATTTCGGCGAAGAGTACGACCAGCCCAACTGCGGCAATTGCGACAACTGTCTGCATCCAAAGCCACGTATCGAGACGAAGGAGGAGATGGTGTATGTGTTAGAGACGATCATCGCTATGAAGCAGGCCTTCAAGTCGCAGGAGATTGTGGATGTCATCTTGGGTCGCTCCAATGCTCATACGCGCATTTACAAGCACAATTTGCTGGAGCAGTATGGCAAGGGTACCGACCGTGATGAACTTTATTGGAAAGCCGTTATCCGGCAGGCTGTCATCGAGAAGCTGCTCACGAAGGAGGTCGAGTTGTTTGGCGTTTTGAAGCTCACCCCTCAAGGGTACAAATACATAAAGAGTCCCTACACCCTTATGGTGCCTTGCGACCACGACTATGCCAATACTGGCAACGACAGTGACGACGATGAGGAATTGTCAGTGGGTGGCGGTGGATCGGCAGCTGGTGACGAGACACTTTATATCCAGTTGAAAGGCTTGCTGCGTTCCATTGCACAGAAGGAGAATCTGGCACCGTATGTCATTTTCGAGGACCGTTCGCTGAAGGATATGACAATACAATATCCCTGTACTATTGAAGAGCTGAGTCGCTGTACAGGTGTGGGTATCGCCAAAGCGCAGCGCAACGGTCAACCTTTTGTTGATTTGATTAAGCGCTATGTTGAGGAGAACGAGATAGAGCGTCCGCAGGATATTGTGGTGCGGTCGGCAGTAAATAAATCGGGTCTCAAAGTGTATATAATCAAGTCGATAGACCGCCAGATGCCCTTAGAGGACATTGCCCGCGGCAAGGGTATTACGATGAATGACCTCATCACGGAAATGGAGCATATACTCTCGTCAGGAACCAAGTTGAATATCGACTACTATATCGATGCAAACATAGAACAGGATCATCAGGATGTATTGATGGACTATTGGCACGATGCTGAAAGTGATTCGCTTGAGGATGCCTACAGCGAATTTGAGGACGACCCTGACTATACTGAAGAAGAGATACGACTGATGAGGATTAAATTTTTGACAACGGAAGGATTTTAATTTTCTTGACCAAGAATCGAATGAATAATGGAATTGATTTCCGCAAACGGAATGACGAGGAACACTAAAAAAACTATTGTCCAATAACTACCCACAACTCTCCATAGCTTCACATAAAACGACCTAACTAATTCTTTTTTAAAATATATAAAAAATCATTTTTATGCGCGTATTAATTGCAAAAGACTACAACGAAATGTCTGTAGCGGCAGCAAATTATGTTGCCAAAAAAATCAACGATTTCAAGCCTACCGCCGATCGTCCATTCGTGTTGGGCTGTCCCACTGGAAGCTCACCTCTGGGCCTTTATCAGCACCTTATCAAGCTGAACAAGAAAGGTCTCATCAGTTTCCAGAATGTGGTGACATTCAATATGGACGAATATGTGGGACTGCCGGAAGAGCATCCTGAAAGCTATCACAGCTTTATGTGGACAAATTTCTTCAATCACATCGACATCAAAAAAGAAAACGTTCACATCCTCAACGGTAATGCCAGTGATCTTATGGCCGAGTGTGAGCATTATGAGGAGTTGATTGCGCAAGCCGGTGGAATTGAGCTCTTTATGGGTGGCGTGGGTCCTGACGGACATATTGCTTTCAACGAGCCCGGAAGCAGCCTGGCAAGTCGCACACGTATTAAAACACTTACTACGGACACTATTCAAGCCAATTGTCGCTTCTTTGACAATGATGTCACGAAGGTGCCTAAACAGGCCCTCACCGTTGGTGTCGGCACCGTTATGGATGCTCGTGAAGTGTTGATTCTTTGCAACGGTCCAAAGAAGGCCCGTGCGCTGCATCATATGATTGAGAATGGTGTTAACCATATGTGGACATCGTCGATGTTACAGATGCACCAGCACGGAACCGTTTTCTGCGACGAAGAGGCCACCGTGGAATTGAAGATGAGCACCTACGAGTACTTCAAGGACAAGCAGACTATTGAAAAAACGCTCGACCGTTTTACGGCATATTACGACTGCAACTAAAAAAGCATTTCGAAACAATCATTTGGCGAGTCAGCACATAGCGTCCGCTGACTCGCTTTTATTTTAAATATATATTTTTATCATTTTACTTATATGAATTATAGAAACCTCAACCCCGAAGAAATCGCCTCACTCAAAGCGCAAGGCAACCGTGCTGAAGACTGGAGCACCATCTTTGTAACCGATACATTCGACACAACCTGCTTTTATGGCAATTTTTTCGGAGGGAAGATATACTTTGGTGCTGTTACTGACGATACCGTGAAAGATGGCGACCTCGTATTGCCCGAAGGTGTCAGTGCCAGCACATTGCGCAACTGCTGTGTTGGAGACCACTGTGCCATCCATAATGTAAAGATGCTTTCGGGCTATACCATCGGTAGCAACGGCCTGCTGTTCAACATCGACGAAATGACCGCCAAGAAGGGCGACGACGCTGACTATGCGTGGATTGAGCCGATGAACGAAAATGGCGGACGACGTATCCTGCCTTTCAATGGAATGACCATCGGCGACGCCTATATGTGGGCCCGTTTTCGCGGACAAAACAAGCTGATGGAACGGCTTGAGAAGCTAACTCGTAAAGAGTTGCAGTCGCAGAAGGGTAGCTACGCCAACGTGGGTGACAACTGCGTGATAAAGAATACAAAACTTATACACAATGTTGCAGTATGCAGCAGTTCCGAAGACCCCAGTCGCATTGAGGAATGTATCGCTCTGACCGATGGTGTTGTCGGCTATGGCTGCAAGCTTGAATTCGGTATCATTGCCCAACGCTTTCTGCTGGGCGAGCACGTGCATCTGGAATACGGTCTGCGCCTGAACGACAGCGTTGTGGGTGACAATTCAACTCTGGCACGCTGCGAGGTGGGATGTAGCATTATTTTCCCTGCCCACGAACAGCACCACAACAATTCATTCCTTATCGCCGCACTGGTTATGGGACAGAGCAATGTTGCCGCTGGCGGCACCTTGGGGAGCAACCACAACAGTCGTACTGCAGACAACGAAATCAGTGCCGGACGTGGTTTCTGGCCGGGTCTCTGCGTCAGCCTCAAGCATAGCAGCCGCTTTGCAAGCTACTGCCTGTTGGCGAAGGCTGACTATCCTTCAGAACTTAACATCACACTGCCATTTGCATTGGTCAACAACAATGCTGCGAAGAATCGTCTGGAAGTGATGCCTGCCTACTGGTGGATGTACAATATGTATGCTATGGATCGTAACAGTCGTAAGTTCGCTGCCCGTGACAAACGCAAATACAAAGCCCAGCACGTGGAGTTTGACAACCTGGCACCAGACACTGCCGAAGAAATCATTATCGGTCGTGACCTGCTACACATCTGGGCCGAAGAGGCTAACCGCGAAGGAAGAACAGATATTGAGGCACACGGAATGGAGAAAGGTAAGCGTAAAACCGTCATACTCAAGGCTGGCGACGGATACAAGGCCTATTACGATATGTTGGTATATTACGCTATGAAAACCCTTGATCCGCTCTTTGGCGACAAATTACCCGATGCAGCTTTGGCCGAAGGCGAACGTATTACGCGCTGGGTGAACATCGGTGGACAGCTGATAAGCGAAAACGATATGACAGCACTCATTGCCGATATTGAGAACGGCACACTCGACAGCTGGGAAGCAATCCATTCTCGTTTTGACAAACTATGGGAAGCCTATCCTGCCCAAAAAGAACGCCACTGCTATCAGGTGCTATGCCATTTGTCGCAAAAGCGCAGTCTTGATGCCGAAGAATGGAACAATTACCGTGCACACTATCAGCGCATACAACAGTATATTGCCGACCAGAAAGTTATCTCGCGCAAAAAGGATGACTCCAACGAGTTCCGTCACGCAACCTATTGGAACGATGCAGAGATGAATGCGGTGCTGGGATAAAAAAGAAATATGAAAAAGCGCTCTGTCGCGTGGAAATAAAACAAATTTAACAAATTAACATTTTTATAGGATTTGCATTATTTCTTGCCGAAGGCGATAATAAAAATAAATAAAATGACAAAGAAAAGACTAACCACACTAATTTGTGCTGCCGCCCTTTGCGGCGCAACCCTGCTCATCAGCTGCACCAGCAGCGACGGCATTATGACTAAGAAGAAAAGCGTTTATACTATTGACACTACATCGCTTTCGGCCGACGTAAAAGGCTACAACGGTCCCACGCCGCTGCTGATAACTATCAAGGATGACAAGATTGTCAGCGTCGAGGCACTTGAAAACAGCGAAACACCAGGATTCTTCAAGCGAATGATCGATGGAGGGATGCTGAAGCGTTGGGATGGTATGAAGGTCGAGGAAGCGTTAAACACCAACGTCGATGTTGTCAGCGGTGCCACCTTCTCGTCGAACGCCGTCATCGAGAACGTCCGTCTCGGACTAAACTACTACAAAGAGCATAAGTAACGGCAAATTAGGTTATGTACCACATTTATTAACTCCAAAATAAACAATTATGAAGAAAATGGTTTGCGACCTCTGCGGGTGGGAATACGACCCCGCAGTAGGAGTCCCCGAGGCCGGCATCGCCCCCGGCACACCGTGGGAAGAAATCCCCGCCGACTTCGTCTGTCCCCTCTGCGGGGCAGGCAAAGACCAGTTCTCCGAGGTCTGAGCCACGACGAACGACGTCAAAAAAGTATTAGCGCTTCTTGCAAAAGAAGCGCTAATACTTTCACCTGTAGGGGATACAGCTCAATCGATTCCTAATCCTCGCTCTTCAAATCGAACTGGACGGGCAGTGAGAACTGCATCCTTACAGGCTTGCCATCTACCTCGCCGGGTTTCCATTTCGGCATCGCGTTGACGGCCTTGAGGACAGCCTCGCCACAGCCCTCGCCGATGTCGCGCATAATCCGGGCATTGGTAATCGAGCCATCCTTTTCTATGGTGAATACGACTACCACCACACCCGAGATGTCGGCGCAAGCGTTGTTTCTTGGGAACTCGATGTTGTCTTCCAGGTATTTATACAAAGCTTCTTCGCCGCCTGGAAAAACAGGGTAGGTCTCGTTAATCATACCCAAAATC
>JAGDCN010000063.1 GCA_017958525.1 Bacteroidales bacterium | reverse complement strand
TTCGGCGCTTTCTTTGAGGTCGCGAGCACGATTCTCGATGTGTTTGAGAGCTATGATGGCCACGATGCGCTCAATGCCATTGGCAAAAATGCCTACACCGAGTAGTACGCCGAATATTGTGCCGACACCGTCGGGGTTACGCAGGGCGAGGAAGCCGAGGATTAGGCTGCACAATCCCAGCAGGCCCATAAGCCACCAGCGGTCATAGCCGGCACGCTTGTAGTCAAACGATAACACCGACAGCGATATGCCTTCGAACATCACCCACAGGGCGAAAACGACGATTAGTGTCTCGGCGGCAAGAAGGCCGTTGCATACAAACAGTACGCCAACGACAATCTGGAATATGGCCAGCATTGTTGTGGAACCGGCATTGGGAAGGAATTTCTGCGCCCTGAGGCTAAACAGCAGGCCGAAAACGCCCGTAAGAAGTATCAGCAGGCCGATGAGTGATGCCATTGTGATAAAGCTTTTGCCTGGGTTGAGGATGCACACAACGCCGAGCACAATGAGCAGCAGGGCGGTAACGATAAGATAGAGGTTGATTTTTTTCATAAGGTAACTTCAAAAAATATTATTTGAATACAAAATACACTATTTTGTAAGTCGCTATAATTTAATGTTTATTGGAACTGGAGGGGAAATCTCTTTCCTCCTCCAGTTGAATATTGATTTATCCTTCGATCTCCTTGCGGACTTTCTTGAAGGCCTCGATGCACTTGTCGAGGTGCTCGTGCTCGTGGGCAGCGCTGATCTGGACGCGGATACGGGCCTGGCCTTTCGGCACAACAGGATAGTAGAAACCGGTGACGAAGATTCCTTCTTCCTGCATCTTGGCGGCATACTGCTGGCTCTTGGCGGCGTCGTAGATCATAACGGCGCAGATGGCACTCTCGCTGGGCTTGCAGTCGAATCCCTCTTCCTTCATACGGCGCAGGAAGTAGTCGGTGTTCTCGTGCAGTTTGTCTTGCAGAGTGTTGGTCTCGCTCATCATCTCGAACATACGGATGCCAGCGGCAACGAGGCCGGGAGCCATCGAGTTGCTGAACAGGTAGGGACGGCTGCGCTGACGCAGCATATCGATGATTTCCTTCTTGCCAGTGGTGAAACCGCCCATAGCACCGCCAAAGGCCTTGCCGAGGGTGCCGGTGAGGATTTCTATTTTGCCACGCAGGTTGTAGCGCTCGGTAACACCGCGACCGGTCTTGCCTACAACGCCAGCCGAGTGGCTCTCATCGACCATCACCATTGCATCGTACTTGTTGGCGAGCTCGTAAATTTTGTCGAGCGGGCAGACGTTGCCATCCATCGAGAAGACACCGTCGGTAACGATGATGCGGAAACGGTTTTTCTGAGCGGCCTTGAGTTGCTCTTCCAGGTCGGCCATATCGGCGTTGGCATAGCGATAGCGCTGGGCTTTGCAGAGACGGACACCGTCGATGATGGATGCGTGGTTGAGGGCGTCGCTGATGATAGCGTCCTCTTCGGTCAGCAGAGGCTCGAAGACACCGCCGTTGGCGTCAAAGCAAGCTGCGTAGAGGATGGTATCCTCAGTGCCGAAGAACTCAGCGATTTTCTTTTCGAGCTGTTTGTGCAGGTCCTGGCAGCCGCAGATGAAACGGACCGAAGCCATACCATAGCCGCGGGCGTCCATACCCTTCTTGGCGGCCTCGATAAGTTCGGGGTTGTCGGCAAGACCAAGGTAGTTGTTGGCGCAGAAGTTGAGGCACTTCTTGCCTTTTACCATAATTTCGGCACCCTGCGGGCTCTCAATTATACGTTCGTGTTTATAAAGACCGGCGGCTTCGATATCGGCCAGTTCTTTCTGAAGATGCTGTTGGAATTTAGTGTACATAATTACAATATTTTAGTGATTTTTTTTGCTGTTTTTGACATCGTGATACGACCTACAAAAATACAAAAAAACTTTTTTACGACGAAAAAAAACTTCACAACTCCAAAAGAATAATGGAAATTCCAGTGAAAGTGCAGATTGCAAAGTTTATATCGAAATAAAAAAAAGCCTTGTATAATAAACAACGGTTTTGAACGTTAATATAATTTTACAAAAGGTAATTCCAAACTGTCCCAAAGTATGGATAACAAACAAAATAAAGTTGGTATTTTTGTACCCTGCTGCATTGATCAATTCGCACCACAGTGCGCTTTAAAAGCTATGCATCTGATTGAAAAGCTGGGATTCAACTGCTTCTATCCAGAGGAGATGACTTGCTGCGGCAAGGAACTCTACCACCAGGGTGATAAAATTGGTGCCAAAAACTTGGGCGAAAAACTGATTGAAATGTACGACGACTGCCAGTATGTGGTAAGTCTCAGTAGCGCCTGTGTGGTTTATATTCAAAAGCATTTTGGCAAGTTGTTCCACAACACAACGTTCCACAACAGTTATCGCCAGATGACTGACAAGTTCCTCGACTTGAGTGATTTTCTTGTCAATATTGTACATTTTGTGCCCACTGCCCCCTTCCCCCATACGGTGGCATATATGGACCACTGCACAACGCAGCGCGACTATCGCTGCTTGGCTCATTCCGACAAAGCGGGATTGACCGATGAACCACGACAGCTGCTCGATGCCGTACCGCAACTACAAAGGGTGGAAATGGCACAAAACGATGTCTGTTGCGGACTTGGAGGACTGTTTGCCAACGACTTCACCCCTATTGCCAACAGCCTGTCGCACCGCAAGGTGGACAATGCCATCGCCGCCGGAGCCAGTATCATAACATCAAGCGAACCTAGCTGCCTGATGCATCTGCAGGCGTATATCAACAAGGCTGGTGTTAAACTCCAATGTATGAATATTATTGATATAATTGTGCCCGACGAAGTATGAACGAACTTCGCTACAACTCCTATGCTGCTTTTTTTCGTCGCCAGTTTGGTGAGCGGCTGCAAAAAGTGTCTATCGATGCCGGATTCAGCTGTCCCAACCGCAACGCCGACAATCGAAGCATTGGAGGTTGCATTTTCTGCAACAACAGCGCTTTCAACCCTTCATACTGTTCACCCAGCAAATCTATCGCACAACAGGTGGACGAGGGAATCGATTTCCACCGCAATCGCTACCCGGACACAAAATCCTATCTGGCCTACTTCCAACCATATTCCAATACTTTTGCTCCGCTGGACGAATTGCGCAAATGCTATGAGGAGGCTTTGTCGCATCCCTTGGTGGTCGGTCTCATCATTGGAACTCGGCCCGACTGTGTAGATGAAGAAAAATTGGATTATATAGCTTCTCTGTCGGAACGCTGTTCGTTTGTAGCCGTCGAATATGGCATAGAGAGCTGCTACGACAAGACGTTGGCAGCAATAGGGCGCGGACACGACTTTACAGCCACGCAACGTGCAGTCAAGATGACTCGCAGTCGCGGCTTGCATTGTGGTGCACACCTGGTGCTTGGGTTGCCGGGCGAATCGCGCCCGATGATTCTCGAAGAGGCCAATGCGCTTAACGAGCTGGGGGTGGACAGTTTGAAACTTCATCAACTGCAAGTAATCAAAGGAACGCGACTGGAATTGATGGCGGATGTGGCACAGGATGCTTCTGCCGACACTGCACGTAAGGCCTTGCAGGCGATTGGCGTATGCGAGGAAGTGACCACGATGGAAGGTTATATCGCTTTGGTGTGCGACTTGCTGGAACGACTGGACGGAAACATAATGATGGAACGCTTTGCAGGCGAAGTGCCTCCTCGGTTCCAGGCTCTTCCGCTGTTGGCTTGGCGACGCAAAGACGGTCGGTTGCTGCGCAACGAGGAAGTGCCGCAGATGGTGAACCGTGAACTGGAAAGACGCAACTCTTTTCAGGGAATGTTGAAAAAGGATTTTTGAAATGAAAAGACGATTGAATATATGGCTTGTCTCTGCGGGATTGGCGCTACTGATGGCGGCGGCGATGCTGGTGTGCTCGACGATGGGTGTGGTGCGCTTTGACCGCACTGAACTGCTGCAATCGCCAATTTTCTGGAACCTCCGACTGCCGCGAGTGGTTCTCAGCGTACTCGTTGGTGCTGCACTGTCAGTATGCGGTGCAACCTACCAGTCGGTGTTCCGCAATCCGCTGACGGATCCATACGTGTTGGGTATTTCGTCGGGTGCCTCGCTTGGTGCCGCCATTGCTATTGTGCTGGGGCTCCAGTCATACCTATGGGGTGTGGGAGCAATGGCACTGATGACGGCACTGTTGACAATATTGCTGATTTTCAAAGTGGCATCGACTGGCAACAGAATGCACACCACAACATTGCTGCTAACGGGCGTGTGCCTTACTTTCCTTATCACAGCTGCGATTTCGCTGCTTATGGCATTACATCAGGACAAGATGGAAAGCATCATTTTTTGGACGATGGGCAGTTTTGCATCGGCCTCGTGGATGGATGTTACAATTGTGTTGCCGGTGACCCTGCTGGGAATCGGTGTGGTGCTTTATTACAGCAAGGATTTGAACCTGCTGCTGACTGGCAGCGAGACTGCGCAAAGCCTTGGAGTCGAAGTTGAAAAAGTGCGCCGCCGCCTACTGCTGTTCACTACATTAATGGTGGCTTTCTCGGTTTCGGCTTGCGGTGTGATTGGCTTCGTCGGTCTTGTGGTTCCGCATTGCATAAGGCTGGTGTGCGGATCGGACAACCGACGCATCATCCCCTATTCCATCTTTGTCGGCGGCATATTTCTGCTGCTTTGCGACACGGTGGCGCGGACGCTTATACCGCCCAATGAGTTGCCGGTGGGCTCGATAACGTCACTGCTGGGTGCTCCAATGTTCATCTATTTACTTTACAAATCAAAACGCAGAATATGATTGAGGTCAAGAATTTAAGCTATTCATACGGCAAAAAGGAAATTCTGCGCGATCTGTCGTTTACGATTGGCGACGGTACTTTTACTGCCATTCTTGGTGCCAACGGCAGCGGCAAAACGACTCTGCTGCGCTGTATCGCCGGATTGACGGCAGCACAACAGGGGCATATCGACATCGACGGGCAGGCTATAGGCAGCTATAATGCACGCGAAAGAGCCCGCAAAGTGGCACTGGTACAACAACACCCGCAGACCGACCTTGAGTTCTCAGCATTTGAAACTGTACTGATGGGGCGCAACCCCTACCAAAGACATCTGCAGAACGAGTCGAAGGCTGACTGGGATATTGTGGAACAGGTTATGCGACAGACCAATACTTTCCACCTGCGTTTTTCGCTTCCGGGCGAAATGAGCGGAGGTGAACTGCAACGGGTAATGATAGCTCGTGCATTGGCGCAACAGACACCTTATCTGCTGCTGGACGAACCAACGTCGAGCCTCGATATTGCCCACCAGTTTGAGATTATGGAACTGCTGACCGATATCAACCGTAACGAAGGAAAAACGATTCTTATCGTTGTCCACGACTTGAATCTGGCGCTGCGCTATTGTCCCGAAACCATACTGCTGTACGACAAATCATTGCTGTTCAAAGGCTCAACCAAGGAGGCCCTTGTCAATGAGCGAATACAAAAAGCGTTTGGCGTCTCGTCCGAGAACATAGGCGGATATCTGAAGTTTGACTCTGCCAATCGGAAGGAATGCTGACTTCCTCGTTGGTGAAGGAAACATTTTTCGAGAGCATCAACATTGAAATTGTGTTTTTTTGTGTAAATTTGCAAATTGAAGAGCAGTTGGTCTGCGTATTCAATATTTTGATTTTTAGAGTATAAAATATAATAATGGACAATAATATCAAACAGAAGATTGACGAAATAGCCAATGAAATAGGTAAAATCACGGACTTGAACATCAAGCACGCGGTTTTGACGTATATGGAGCAGCAAGCGGCTTTTATGCTTTGGCAGATGGAGGACGAGAAGCATATTGACAACGATTCTTACAACGTATGAAAACTGGCTGGCATATAAGGTTTCTCGTGCTTTTCGTGGCGGTGATGATTGTATCTGGCTGTAAAGGTGGATACAGTTTTACAGGTGCTTCAATTCCCGCCAATGCTAAAACAATATCGGTGAGCACGTTTCCAAACTATGCCTCTACGGTCAATCCGCAACTCAGTCAGAAACTGACCGACGACCTGCGCAACCTCTTCTCGTCGCAGACAAGCCTGAATGTGGTCAACGGCAGCGCTGACCTTGAGATTTCGGGCGAGATAACATCCTATGCTACCCGCACCGCAGCCCTGTCGGCAAACGACGAAGTGTCGATGAACCGACTGACGATTACTATCAAGGTGAAATTTGTCAATAACTGTGACCCTGACGCTAATTTCGAACAGTCGTTCTCGCGCTACCGCGACTACAATGCACAACTCAATTTCTCGTCGGTCGAAAATACCCTTATGGGTGAGATTGTCAGCGAATTGTGTGACGACGTCTTTAATAAGTCGGTTGTGAACTGGTAATTTCCAATGACTGATGTCCGCTTTTAGTTTTAAATTCAAGATTCACAATCTGGTAGGCTGGATCATCGCTGTGCTTGGTACTACGGTATATCTTTTGACGCTTGAGCCGACGGTGAGTTTTTGGGATTGCGGTGAATTCATTGCCACATCCTATGGGTTGCAAATTGGTCATCCGCCGGGAGCTCCTCTCTATCAACTTCTGGCACACTGTTTTATGCTTCTCGCAGGAGGTGATGCGACCAGGCTTGCTTGGTGGAGTAATGCACTGTCGGCTGTCGCCGGAGGTTTTACAGCGATGTTCCTCTTTTGGACACTATGGCGGATTATTTTGATGCTTTCCGACACTCAGGCGGCTTGGAAACAATACCTTGCTGCTGCCATTGGCGCAGCGTGCTACATGTTCTGCGACACTGTCTGGTTTTCGGCCGTCGAAAGCGAGGTGTATAGCCTTTCGATGCTATTTTCGTCGGCAATTGTTTGGGCTGCCGTCTGTTGGTGGCAGTGCGAGGACGGAGGCGAGGAATCCCGCTGGATGCTGCTAACGGCTCTACTGCTCGGTCTCTCCGTGGGTGTACACCAGCTAAGCCTTTTGACGCTGCCGATGCTGGTGCTTGTATATTTCCTGAAACGCAGAAAACTTGATTTTTGCAGGATTTTAAGGCGTATGTGGCTCTGGCTCTTTTTCTTCGGCATAGGTCTTACACCATTTATCATACTGCCTATCCGTGCTGCTGCAGACACTCCTATTAACCAAGGGAATCCTAGCTCTTTCGAAGCTTTCCGCTCATACATCAACCGCGACCAGTACGAAAAGGCACCGCTGATTTATGGCCGCTGCTTCAATTCTCCTATCGTGGCATACAAGGATGGCAAACCTTTATATGCAAAAGAAATGGATATGTTCTTTCCGCGAATGTGGAAGCAGCACTCCAACGCGGAACTCTACTATACCGACTGGTGCGGTCGTCACGGAAAGATGGTCGATGTCGGCGGACGGGAGTACTACAAGCCTTCGTTCGGCGACAATCTTGTCATCTTTGGAGGCTACCAGCTGGGATATATGTATCTGCGCTATCTGATGTGGAATTTTTCGGGCCGGTACGACGACCGGCAGGGTTTCGGCAACCTGCAGAAGGGTCAGTTTGTTACAGGTATTCCTTTCGTCGACCGCCTCTATGTGGGCACGGCCGCCAAGCGTCCGAGTTCGCTCGAAAATGCAGGATATAACCGCTATTATATGCTGCCGCTGCTGCTGGGCATTATTGGACTAATTGCTGTAGGCCGTCGCAATAAGAAGATTTTCTGGATGTTGATGACGCTCTTTTTAACGTCGAGCCTATTGTTGGCGGTCTATCTGAACCATCCTGTCTATGAGCCACGTGAACGCGATTATGCGTATGTGCTTTCTTTTTATTCTTTTGCGATATGGATTGGCCTCGGAGCATACGCTGTTTTTTGCAAGTCGTTCAAACGCAGATGGATACAGCGTTATGCCAAACCTATGTTGATGCTTCTTGCCGTCGGCACGCCTCTGCTGATGGCTTCGCAGAATTGGGATGATCACGACCGGTCGGGACGTTATATTGCTCGCGATTCTGCAGCCAATCTGTTGAATTCGTGCGACGAGGATGCCATTCTTTTCACTGTGGGCGACAACGACACTTTTCCCCTCTGGTATCTTCAATATGTTGAAAATAAACGGACAGATATTCAAGTAATTAATATCTCGTTATTGGGCAGTGATGACTATTGCGAATCGACAAAGATGCAACTTGCGTGGCGGGGTCGTGACCTGCTGGAGGGTGACGGGTGGCGACAGATGGGACCGTACGGCCGTATGATGGCAATCATTGGCAACAACGGCGGCGAGCGGCCTGTCTATTTCAGCCATTATGCGAGCAACGACCGTCGCGTTGCTTTCGAAAATCGTCTTCAGCTCAGCGGCTTTGCCTATCGTCTGTGCGACACGGTGTCGGCCGACAGTGTCGACCGCCGAACCTCTCACCGCCTGATGACTTCGGTGCTAAAATGGCAGCCGTTGGAGGAAGTTTATATTGACGAGACCTCCTGTGCTTTTTTGCGTCAGTATTGGAACGATGCAATCGTTGTAGCAGAAAACCTTGCGGCAAAAGGCGAGCCGCGCAAGGGTGTCGAAGTGTTGGATGCAACGTGCAGGCAGATTCCGCCGAGACTGCTAAAAAATCCTCAGATGCTGTATCTTTTGGCGCAGGCCTACTCACATTGTGGTGATAGCCGACAGGCAGGCATATTGATGTCGCAAACACGGAGGATGCTGGCTGAACAGCTTGAATATTATTATACTATGTCTCCAAGTATGCGTAAGTATATACCATACACACTTTCGCCGTTGCTGGCTCTGCAGGACAGCATCTATGCCGGCTCGACTTCGGCGTTGCCGCTGACGAGGTAAGCTCGGTTGCTTTGCTGCTCGATGCAGCGGTAGCGTGTGCGCATTTTTTCGACGGCACGAAACACCATCTGCGGCTTGCTTTTTACGCGAAATGCCGTCCCTATCGGCAGATCCTTGAGCAGTGTGATACGGCCGGATTCATTGGGGTTGTCTATTTCTTTCAGCCGTCGTTCCAACTCGTTGCCTGTAGCGCGGTTCAGCGGAATATGGGCAGTGTATTTTTTCAGAAGTGCATATATTTCTTGAGGGAAGTGGCCTTTGTTATAGTACTGCACCAGCAGGTTGCGGTACTGCTGCTGCCATTCGTGGCCGTGGGGCTGCACAGTGCGGCCATATATCTTAAATGTCTCGAGATGCGCCATTTCGTGTAGCAGCACCAACAGGAACAGATGCGGCGACAGATCGCCGTTGACACTGATTTCATTGTAGTTGTGACGCGGCTGAGGCATACGATAGTCGCCAAGCTTGGAGGTGCGCTGTCGCTTGATGTGGAAGCGGACACCATTGGCGACAATATAGTCATATATCGGGTTGACAGCCGAAGGAGGCAAGTAGCGTCGCAGGATGGACTTATACTCTTCCTCGCTGGCCATAGGTGATTGTGGATGTGGAGTCTATGCTGTTGCCCTGATATCTTTCGGCAAATGTCGGGCAGTTGCATTTGCGGCTTTTGCGATGCTTGGACATATGTACACCCTTGCGGCTGCAGGAAGCCAATAGAAGTGAGGCTATTATCATCGCTGCTGCTACGGTTCTCAGTATGTGAGTTCTTTGTTTCATACAGCCATAACGCCGAAAAGGTGTTTTTATTGCGGGAAGTGACTTATGCGGTCGGCGTCGATGCGCTCGCCGCTTTCGGGGGCACCCATATCGATTAAGGGGCTTTTGCTTCGTGGCATACCGACAATCATTACAGGAATCTCTCCCATTACCGTTGTGGTCTTTAGCAAAACAGCTGCGCCGATGGTCAGGGTGTCGGTGTTGAGGTTTAAGGTCGTTTTCTGAGTGGCGTATCCAATATACGCGAATTCAACCTTGTATTTCCCTTTAGGTACGCGGATGGTGAAGTTGCCGTCGAAGTCGGTATGTCCTCCGCTGATTACTGTGCCTTTTTTGTCTTTTAGAACAATACTTGCATACATCAATGGCTCGCCGGTTGTGCTGTCGATTACACTGCCTTTGAAGATGCAGGTGTCCGATTTCGATGGCTTTGTGTCGGAAATGATTTTGGATTGGCTTTTACGGTCGGGTGTGACATCCTGAGCCGCTGCCGTAAGGGTGCCGCCAGAGATGCCCAGCGTAAGGCCGGCGACAACGGCAGCCTTGCCCATAACGGTGCGCAGGGTGAGTTCGTGTTCCAGATACTGCAGTTCGGCTTCGCAACGCGGGCAGGTGCCTTCACATTCGCCCTTGTAGGTGCATTCGGGGATGTCAAGTTCGATATCGTTGTCGCGAGCTATGTTGCGGCGAATCTCTTTAAGTTGGTTGCAGATGGTTTTTCCGTGATTCATAATACTTGGTTTTAGATTTTGGCCCGCCGCACCGTGAAGGCTACGACAAGGGTTGAAAGCAGTGTTACAACGAGGAGCGTGGCGACGAAATCGACGAGCCGCATTGCCACAGGGAAGGCATCGACAATGGCATTGGCACCCAGTTTGACGATCCCGAAATGCTGCTGCATTAGGCAGATAATCAGTCCTAAAACCAAACCGACAACAACGCCCACCAGTGCAATCATTATGCCTTCGGTGAAGAAGACGCGGCGTATCTGCTGTCGTTCCATTCCCAAGGCGCGCATTGTGGCTATATCTTTGCGTTTGTTGATGATAAGCAGCGACAGCGAGGCGATGAGGTTCAGCGTCGATATGAGCACTATGAGCGACAAGATGAGGAATACGCCCAGACGTTCAGAGCGGAAAATCTTGTAGTAGAGCGGTTTCTGGTCGAAACGGTCCTTGACGGTGAATCCGTCACCCAAGGCATTGCTCAACTCTCGTTTGACGTTGGCCAGCATTTTGTGGTCTCGCAGTGTGACTGCCAAAGCCGTCACCTCGTCGTCAGCATACGACATCAGACGGCGCACAAAATCAATATCGGCCACAACGTACAGATTGTCAATTTCTTCCTGTATGCGGAAAGCACCGGCAGGGTAGGCGTAGCCGTTGTTGAAGGCTTCGTCCATCGTGAAACCGATTGCCGACGAGCCGCGTTTGGGGATATGCAATGACAACGGTGTGTTTGTCATCGAATTAACCCCCATCTTGATCATTATGTTCCAACCCAGCAGCAGGAAATCGACATCCTCGTCAATCACCTCCATTTCGCCAGTTTCGTCTGACCAGAAGGTGCGTTGGATGCTGTTTTTCAATAAGTATTCACCTTCGGCCATCATTGTGTCCAGCCCGCAGGCGGCCCCATAACCCTCATCGACACCGCGCAGCTGCACGATGGCTTCGGCCTGTCGCATTGTCAGCCAGGCGTTTTCTTCGACAATTTGCGACACCTGCGCGACGCCGTCGGTACCTACAATGGCATCGTTATTAATGGCGGACGTGTGGAACGTCTTGCCCTCGGCGGGCTCTATCAGCAGTTCGGGGTCGAAGACGTTGAAGAGCGACTGCGTCAGCTGACCGATGCCGTTATAGACCGACATCACGACGATAAGCGCCAGCGTGCTGACGGTGATGCCCACCAGCGAAATCCACGAGATAAGGTTGATGATGGTCTTCTCTTTGCGCGAGAATAGGTAACGGCGTCCTATGAAGGTCGAAAGCTTCAAGTTTTCAGCAGCTTTTCGATGTTCTCAATATAATCGAGCGAGTCGTCGAGATAGAATTCCAAGGTTGGAATGATGCGCAGCTGCTTGCCTTCGCGCTGTCCAAGCCGGCGTCGTATATCGGCGGCATTGGTCAGGATGGCGTCGATAACCATTTGTTTCGTAGCCGTTTGCCCAGCCACGTCGCCTGCCGTTTCGGGCATTGTGCCCACGGGGAAAATGCTTATGAAGGCGCGTGCAATGGAAAGGTCGCTGGTGACGCGCACCTTGGTGACAGTGACCAGCGAGTTGCCGATGCGCGGCTTCATCTCTTTCAGCAGTATGTCGCCCAGGTCTTGTTGTATAAGGCGCGATATTTTGTTTTGACGGGTGGAATCCATAGTTTGGCAGTTTTAGAAGCGGAAGCCCAAGCGGACGGGGATAAACACCGCCTGCTGCGTGTAGGCAAAAGCCAGTTCAAGATAGAGACTCAAGTAGTTGCGCTCCATATTGCGGTACTCATAGCGGAAAAACCAGTTCAAACCAGCCGACAGCTCCACATAGGGCGTCAGCGTGTTGCCGTATGGCGAATCGGCCATTAGGTAGCTGGCACCGGCCTTGGCACCTACCATCGGTGACCATTCGACGTCGAGAGGGCGGTAGTCGAAGTCGATGAAAGCCATCGGGCAATGCCATCCGTTGGCAAAATTGCCGCCGATCACCTCTTTGGGCACAGCCACATAGCTGTAACCCAAACCAATGCCGACAAAGAAATCCTGCTTGATGTTCACACCGTTGATGACGCTGGCGCCGGCGGCGTGCTGCAAGTCGCTGATATAGTAGCCGCTGGCACCGGCATCGCCTAAGTTCATCACGAAGGGCATATAGCCTATTTCGGCCTTGAACATATACTCGAAATCCGAGCGGTCTTGACGAAATTGTGCCCTTGCAGTTAGCGAAACAGCAACGGCTGCAAACATAAAAAACAGCTTTATCTTGTTCATATCCATATTGTTTAAAGTACATTTTGTGTACTGTCAAGTACACGCTTATAATCGTGCAAAGATACGCAAAATATTTTATTGCACGCAAATATAAAAAGAAAAATCTCAACTTAATTCAGTCGCAGGACATAAAGGTGACAACCTAATTCAGCAAACCACACTGCCACCAACACAGTCAGTTCTTATACACTTTTTATATTGTTCTCATATCGTTCATATATTTCGCATATAAGAACGATATGAGAACAATATAAGAACGGGAGGAGCAGGTCTGCGGGATGCTTTGGAAGAGGGACAGTGCGTAAGAAAAACTTGATTTACACTAATGAACGTTTTGGGTTAAAGTGCGAACCACTATTGATAGTTTTGTCAAATGGCTGGAAATCAAGTGGCTGAAAAATAAGTCGGATTTTGTTTCAAAATAGTTTTCGTGCTTTTGATATTTATGTGTATCTTTGCAAGGTGAATGTGGCCAAACCCACAACAATGTTATGAACTAATACACTAACGTACAATGCGTTCTGGTATAAGCGGTTCGTTGGAAACGGAATTTGACACAATCAAAAACTGACAGATATGAAACTTATAAGAAAAATTTTTGGCGGCATATCGCTGACGGCGGCGATGTTCGTATTCCAGGCCTGCTATGGCACCCCGTCCGACGGGTGGGAAAACTGTACCTCTGCCAATTTTGATGTCCACATCTGCTCGGCCGAAGACGGCAGTCCGATTGAAGGCATACGGGTTCAAGCCAATTTGGAAGAAAGCGGTCCTATCAATCACCTTATTGATTTCGGTGTCTCCGACAGTGCTGGGTATTTACATTGTGACCCTTGTATTCCCTATGATGGCAAAAAGATAAGATTGGTGCTTAGGGATCTTGACGAAATCTATGTCAATGACACCGTAGTTGTCGATCCGCTTTCTGGCGACACCGTCAATGTCTTTCTCCAAAAGGCACAATGATAAAAAAAGTTCTTCAGACGCAGCTGGGCCTGCTTTTCCGCCACGTCGAAACCAAGACCCACGAGCTGAACTACCTCTTTTGGGAGTGCACCACGCGCTGCAACCTGCATTGTCTGCACTGCGGCAGCGACTGTACCGCCTCATCGGGCGAGGCCGATATGCCGCTCGAGGACTTCTTGCGCGCTTTCGACACCATACCCAAGGAAGCATTGGTGCCACGCTTCACCGTCGTCCTGACCGGAGGCGAACCACTGCTGCGGCCCGACCTGCCCGATGTGGGACGCGCCTTGCGCCGCCGCGGCGTGGGCTGGAGCATCGTCACCAACGGATGGTTCTACGACCAGGCTATGCACCAGCGGCTTATGGCGGCAGGCCTCGGCGCGATGACCATCAGCCTCGACGGCCTCGAGGCCGACCACGACTGGATGCGCGGCCGCCAGGGCAGCTTCGAACGCACACGCCAGGCCATTGCCATAGCCGCCACCGAACGCAGGCTCAACTTCGATGTCGTAACCTGCGTCAGCCAGCGCAACCTGCCGCATCTTAACGAAATACACGACCTGCTGGTCAGCCTCGGAGTCAAACAATGGCGCATATTCACCATCATCCCCCTCGGACGCGCCAACGACCATCCCGAGCTGCATCTCACCAATGCGCAGTTTGTTCATCTGATGGAGTTTATCAAGGACAAACGTCAGCACCCTGTCTCGCCGATGACTGTCACCTACAGCTGCGAGGGCTACTTGGGCAGCTACGAATGCGAGGTGCGCCAAAACCCCTATTTCTGCCACGCCGGCATCAACATCGCCTCGGTTCTCATCGACGGTACCATAAGCGCCTGTCCCAACATCGACCGCACTGCCTTCGGGCAGGGCAACATATACAAAGACAACTTTTTCGAGGTGTGGCAACAACGCTTCGAACCCTTCCGCAAGCGCGACTGGGCACGCCGAGGCCAGTGCCGCGACTGTCGTGTGTTCCACCGATGTCTTGGCGGCGGTATGCACAACTGGCACGGCGACTGCAATCAGGTGTTGAATTGTCACTACAGCAAAACACTTTGATTTCCAAACGCCGGCATTTTCCCAGGTAGCAGCCGGTCGGCACAGACCGACGGGCATCCTTTCTCTTCCGTTCCGCGACGGTTCGTACTTGCATTCGCGACCTTTCCGGGTGCTTGTGGCGACGCTTTTGGAAGCTAATGCAGAATCGATGGACTAAAAATACAGAAAAGTGGAATGCAGGTGCTATAGAGTGTAATTAATTTCGTAAATTTGCAATGCTTTTATTGCGGCCTCTTTCGTGTAATATTCTGACAACCAGTTTGTAATTGTTACGCGAACATATTTTGTTTGTCGAAAAGTGCATTAATGGAATGAGTAACCAGTATCAAGAACGCAGCGCGGTTGTCCGCATCATTTTTCTGGCGGTGGGAATAATTTTCATCGTCAGGCTGGCGTTTATGCAGGTGTTAGACGGTGAGTACCGCCGCCAGGCCGACCGCCAGGCGCTGCGTCACATCACGCAGTATCCGGCTCGCGGCCTGATATACGACCGCAACGGCGAGCTGCTGGTGTACAACGAGGCTGTATATGACTTGATGGTTATTCCCAAGATGGTTAAAAATCTGGACACCAATCTATTTTGCCGTGTTGTGGGTATTTCTCGCGACGAGTTTTTGTCGCGGATGCGCAAGGCGAGTAAATACTCGACCTATTCGGCTTCGATTTTTATGAAGCAGATTTCGAAGAATGAGTATGGCGCTTGGCAGAACCATCTGTACAAGTTCCACGGCTTCTATGTGCAGCAGCGCACGTTGAGGGTTTATGACAAGCCCATTGCGGCGCACGTGCTGGGTTATGTGGGTGAGGTCGATGACGGCGAAATCAAGGAGGATTCGTACTACAAACAGGGCGACTATATCGGCAAGAGCGGCTTGGAAAAGTCGTACGAGTCTGTGCTGCGCGGCATCAAGGGCGACCGCATTATGCACGTGGATGTCCACAACCGTGAGATTGGTCCTTATATGAACGGTGCCAACGACACGATGGCTGTTGAGGGCGGCAACCTCTATACCACCCTCGACGCCACGCTTCAGGAATATGCCGAAGGACTGATGGCCAACAAGCGTGGCTGCATTGTGGCTATTGAGCCTTCGACGGGTGAGGTACTGGCGTTGGTGTCGGCACCGTGCTATGATCCCAATTTGTTGGTGGGTCGTGTGCGAGGCGAGAATTACCTCAAATTGCTGAACGACATCAGTAAGCCTTTGTTCAACCGTGCTTTGCAGGCTCAATACCCGCCGGGGTCTATTTTCAAGGTGGCGCAGGCAATGACAGCACTGAATTTGGGAGTTATCGGTCCCGGACAGGGCTTTCCCTGCGACAAGTCGCTGGTGGGTTGCCACAATCATCCCAGTGCACGGTCGGTGCAGGAGGCTATCAAGATGTCGTGCAATCCCTATTTTTACTACACTTATCGTCGTATAATACAGCAGGGTAAATACAAAAGCATCTACAAGGACAGCCCTTATGGCCTGACGGTGTGGAACGACTATATGCACCGGTTCGGTTTTGGACAGCGGTTGGAAATCGACCTGCCCAATGTCAGACAGGGCCGCATACCCGACACGTCGTTCTACAACAAGCGCTATGGCGAGGGTCGCTGGGCGTTTTCGACCATCTATTCGAACAGTATCGGCCAGGGCGAAGTGGAGGTGGTGCCTATCCAAATGGCTAATCTGGCCTGCATAGTGGCCAACCGCGGCTATTATATCACGCCTCATTTGGTGCGCTATTACGGACCCGATTCGACCCGCAACGACGAGTTCTACACCCGCCACGAAACGGGCATCAATCCTGCCTGGTTCGAGATTGCCGCCAACGGTATGTACGATGTGGTCCACGGTGCGGGCGGTACGGCTCACCGTGCCAATATTCCCGACATCGATGTGTGCGGCAAAACAGGTACGGCGCAAAACATAGGCGACGACCATTCGGTTTTCATCTCGTTTGCACCAAAGAACAATCCCAAAATTGCTGTGGCAGTGTATGTTGAAAATGCTCGCGGCGGTGGCGGATACTGGGCGGCACCGATAGCCAGCCTGGTGATTGAGAAATATATACGCGGCGAAGTGAATCGCAAGGACGTGGAGCGTATGTACCGCGAGGCGGCTCCGTGCCAGAAACTGCCGTTGCCGAAAACAATCAAAAAGAAGAAGAAATGATGGAAAACAAGATAGATTGGGTAACGGTTCTGTTATATGCCGCCATTCTCATTTTCGGATGGTTCAACATCTATGCTGCCTGCTTTGACGAGGCGCACACGGCCATCTTGGATTTGAAAACGATGCACGGCAAGCAGTTGATGTGGATAGGTGTTTCGGTGATTATTGCATTGATTATAACGCATATAGATCCACGCATATTTTCGTCGATGGCATATCTTATATACTTGGTGATCATTGCATTGCTGGTCATAACATTTTTTGTCGGCAAAGTCACCAAGGGCGGTTTGTCGTGGATAGACTTTGGTTTCTTCAAGTTCCAACCGGCCGAGTTTGCCAAGTTTGCCACTGCGCTGGCGCTGGCGAAGTATATGAGTTCGCTCGACCTCGACTATCGTCAGCTGCGTACCAAGTTGACAGCGTGGGCGTTTATTCTGATACCTGCCGCCATCATCATCGTTTTGCAGCACGACACTGGATCGGCGCTGGTGTTTGCCAGTTTTCTGCTTCCGTTCTACAGAGAGGGAATGTCGGCCAAAATATTGGTAATGGGACTTCTCGCCGCTGTACTTTTTGTGCTTGCTCTGCTGGTTAACAAATACATACTTATCGGTATTCTGGCTGCCATTGCCCTTTTTTACCTGTTTGTGTGGCTGAACAAACGCACGCGCAAGCAGTATGTGTGGGTTACTGCTCTCTTTCTGGGCTGTACGCTGTTTACGCTGTCGGTCGATTTCGCTTTCGAGAAGGTGTTGCAGCCACACCAGCGCGACCGCATATACGTGTTGCTCGGCAAAACGGATGACAACAGCAATACGGGTTACAACGTCAATCAGTCGAAAATTGCCATCGGTTCGGGCGGTTTTTGGGGCAAGGGGTTCCTGAATGGAACAATAACCAAGGCCGATTTTGTGCCTGAGCAGGAAACCGACTTTATCTTCTGCACAGTGGGAGAGGAGTGGGGCTTTGTAGGCTCGTCGCTATTGATTCTTGCATACATAGGGTTGCTTTTCAGACTGATACGACTTGCCGAGCGACAATATTCCAAGTTTTCACGCTTCTACGGTTATTCGGTTGCGAGCATACTTTTCTTCCACATACTGATCAACATAGGTATGGTGTTGGGTCTGCTGCCCGTCATCGGTATCCCGTTGCCGTTTTTCAGCTATGGCGGTTCGTCGCTGATGGCGTTCACCATACTGCTGTTCATCTTCCTGCGCCAGGATCAGGAAAGGACAAAACCGATTTAGAATCAATAATCTATAAAAAAGATACGTTTTAACATATCGCTTTGAATCGAAAAAAAACAGAAATATAAATATGTCAAAAAAGAACTCCAATGAAGAATGCTGCTCGTTTTGCGGTCGCCCTGCGTCGCAGTGTTCGATGCTGCTGACAGGTATCGACGGCTACATCTGCTCCGACTGTGTGACCCAGGCCAGCATCATCATCAATGAGCAAAACCATCATCAGTCCAGTGAATTCAACCTGAAAGACACGGATATACCCACACCCGCCGAGATTAAAAAACTTATGGACCAGTATGTTATAGGCCAAGAAGAGGCCAAGAAGGTTCTTTCTGTGGCGGTTTATAATCATTATAAGCGTCTGCGTTACTATGAGGATACCGGTCGCAAGAACGATGTGGAAATTGAGAAGTCGAACATCATACTGGTAGGTGAGACGGGAACAGGCAAAACGCTTATGGCCAGGACGATAGCACGTATGCTGAAGGTGCCGTTCTGCATTGCCGATGCCACTACTCTGACCGAGGCCGGCTATGTGGGCGACGATGTTGAAAATGTGCTGGTGCGCCTGCTTCAGGCTGCCGACTACAATGTGGCTGCTGCCGAGAGAGGTATTGTCTTCATTGACGAAATTGACAAGATTGCCCGCAAGAGCGACAACCCCTCCATTACGCGCGATGTTTCGGGCGAGGGAGTACAGCAGGCATTGCTAAAACTGCTTGAGGGTGCTGTGGTCAATGTGCCTCCCCAAGGCGGGCGCAAACATCCTGAGCAGCAGATGATTCAGGTCAATACGCGTAATATCCTCTTTATATCGGGCGGTGCTTTTGATGGCATAGAGCGTGATATCGCGTTGCGTATGAAGTCGAATGTCATTGGTTTCAACGGTACCAAAACGCGTGAAGAAATCGATCGCCACAATATGTTGCAGTACATTTTGCCGATGGACCTCAAGAAATTTGGTCTTATCCCCGAGCTGGTGGGCCGCTTCCCGGTGCTGACCCATTTGGAGCCGCTGGATCGTGAGGCATTGCGCCGAATACTCACGGAACCCAAGAACGCATTGGTCAAACAGTATCAGGAACTGTTCAAAATGGACGATGTCAATCTTGAATTCGATAAAGGTGCGCTGGATGTCATTGTCGATACGGCCGTTGAATACAAGCTGGGCGCCCGCGGACTTCGTTCCATCGTCGAATCAATTATGAACGACCTGATGTTTGAGTTGCCCTCGCATCGTGGTGAAAAGATTAAAATCACCAAGAAAATGGCGACAGAAAAACTGAGCAAATCGAAGATTTCAACCCAGTAAAAGATTCTACTTATGCTGATTAGATTGACCAAGGAACTGGAATTCCAGATGGCGCACTCGCTGACGGGCTACGACGGCAAATGTCGCAATATCCACGGCCACAACTACCGCCTGCAGGTCACTGTCGAAGGTGAGCCCATACAGAATGCCACTGATGCAAAAAACGGTATGGTTGCCGACTTTGGCGACATTAAACGTATTGTCCAGCAGTATGTTGTCGATGTTTTCGACCACGCATTCGTTGTCCCGGAAGGGTCGCCATTTGCAGGGGTAGGGGAGACCAATCTGATTGTTACTCCGTTTCAACCCACTAGCGAGAATTTGCTGATTCATTTTGCCAGCCTTCTCGAAGGCCGTTTTCCAGACAGAGTCCGCCTGCACAGTCTGCGTCTGTGGGAGACAGCCACCTCCTGCGCCGAGTTGATTCTTTAAAGGTTAAGAATGACATTAATAGACCCACAGCTGGCCGCCGGAGTAGGTGGTGCTGTACTGGTAGAGGGGGCAGGTGGTGGCGCCACCGTCCATAGGATAGCCATCGGCATCGACGACATAGAGTGTGTGGCATTTTGGACATTCCAGCACTGCGCTGCCATACTCTTCGGAAATATTGACTGCAGTGGTGCTGTCGGCCGGACAGGTGCGTTCGTATGCGGCAAAATGGTCGTATGTGGTGCGGACAACAATCACACCGCGATGACCACCAGTGAAATACATATATCCGCCCACTACATTGAGCCCCGAATAGTAGGCTGAGTTGGGCTCGATGGTAAAATTGGTCATTCCTATGGGGACATAGCAGCGGTTATCCTTGCCGCAGGAAGCCAATAATAGAATAAGGAGAGCGGCGAGCGGAAAATAGAGGATGGAACGCGGCGTTTTCATAGGTCGTGGTTTTTACATTTTACCGGTAGCCGGTTACTGTTCGTTTTTGTGCGGGAAGTCGCTGTATATGAGCTTGAGACTGACGGTGGCTACGGTTTTCAAGGTCTCTTTATTAATGGCGTCCAGGTTGTCGTTGGTGGTGTGCCAGTGCTGGTAAAAACTGCAGTCGGGACTATTCTGAACGATGTCGATAGTGGGAATACGGAGTATCTGATTGATATAGAGATGGTCATCGAGTATGGCGCCGCTCAGTTCATTGACGAAGATGCCGCCGTATCCTAGGAAAGCGGCGCAATTCCACAGTCTGTTGGTGAGTCCCTGTGCGAAGTTCATCGATATTTCCTCTTTGGTGAAACGCGGTTTATCGGTACCGACCATATCGTAGAGTATGCCGTATTCTGCTTGGTAAAACATACGATGCGGGTTCTTTGCCCAGTGCTGCGAACCCTTGCACCAGGTGTTGTCCTCATAGCGATTGGCCCATTCCGGAATGCCTTGGTCTTCAATGTCGAAGAAGATGAAATCCACTCCGACATCGGGCGGCATTGACGACATAGCGCGAGCCATCTCCATAAGTACGGCCACACCGCTAGCACCGTCGTTGGCACCCGGCAGAGGCGAGCGCCACTTGGCCGTGTCGAGGTCGTGGTCGGCCCACTGGCGCGAATCCCAGTGTGCGGCCAGCAGAATTCTGCGGTCGCGTTCGGGGGCGATAGAGGCTATAATATTCTTGCCTTCAGCATTTTGTCCGTCCCACAGGGTGGTGGTGAAAGGCTGTACGATGACCGTGTCGCACCAGCGCTTCATATTATTAGTGATGTAAGTTGCGCATTGTCCGTGTCCTTTGGTACCGGGATGACGAAAGCCGAAGGACAGCTGCTCTTCAACAAAACGAAGGGCCGAGTCGGCGTTGAATTCCGGTGCAGCGATTTTTGTATAGTCGATGACAGATGTCTGGTTGTCAGTTTTCTGCTGCTTTTCGCCATTGTGGCAACCTACGGTCAGAATCAGTGCCAGAAAGCAGCAGATGCTGATGGCATAGAGCGGAAATTTTTGGTTTAGGATTTGTCTTTTTTGAGCGGCCATTGCAAGGTTTTTTCAGACACAAAAAAAGGGCGACCACTAAGGGTCACCCCCCAAATTATTATGAAAGCTTATTTTTTATTTCAGACGCTCTGCATACTCGCAGGTGCGGGTGTCAACTTTGATGCGCTCGCCTTCCTTGATGAACAGAGGCACGCGGATTTGTACGCCGGGTTCGACCGTGGCATCCTTCATAGCGTTGGTGGCGGTGTTGCCTGCAAAGCCAGGCTCGGTGTAGGTTACAACTGTCTCGATGAACGGAGGCAGCTCGCACATCAGCGGAGTCTCGGTGTCGGCATCGACGGTGATTTCAACATACTGTCCGTCCTTGAGGAACTGGGGAGCGTTGATAATACCTTCAGGAATATAGATTTGCTCGTATGTCTCGGTATGCATAAATACGTGCATATCACCCTCTTTGTAGAGGTAGGTGTAAGGACGGCGTTCTACGCGGACGATGTCGATTTTGGCGCCGCTGGGGAAGGTGTTTTCTAGCATACGTCCAGTCTTCACGTTACGCATCTTGGTGCGGACAAAGGCAGCACCCTTGCCTGGTTTGACGTGGAGGAACTCGACGATGGTGTAGATGTCGTTGTTGAAATTGATGCACAATCCGTTTTTGATGTCAGCTGTTGTTGCCATAAAAAAAATCTCTGTTTTAAATTATTTTTTGTTCGAATTATCGTTGTTTTTCTTTTTTTCGACCTCCAGCAGGTTTGTCAGACGTCGCAGGTCAACCATCATTTCCTCGTTTTCTTCCTCAACCATTTTGAGCCTTGTGCGGCACATCAGATTGCGGCAGAAAAGAGCTAAAACGATGCCAAACATTGTGATTGTCACCTCTTTGCCAGAGACAAAGAAATATATAGTAGCAGCCAGAATCAGTGCGTACGATGCCCATTCATATATCTTTATCTGAGTCGATTTTTCCATTTTAGTAATTCAGATTTTGAATTTGCAAAATTACATATTTTTTCAGAATTGCAAATAATATCGTTATCAATTTTATTTTAATATAGATTCCAGACCAAAACGCAACTCACGTTTGCAAAGATAGATAAAATTCCTGATATGGTATTCGGAATCCTGATTTTTTTCTTGGTCTACGGTTGATTTTATACTGAATGGCAGCGACTTGTTCGTTTGTCAGCTTTGAAAAGTTTTCGTTGCGAGGGATGTATTGCCTGATGAGCATATTGGTGTTCTCAATGAGGCCTTTTTGCCACGAGGAGTAAGGATCGGCGAAATA
>JAGDCN010000062.1 GCA_017958525.1 Bacteroidales bacterium | reverse complement strand
CAATTGATTTTGACAGCATTTTCATATACCAATCTGCCGGTTATATACCATCGGCGCATCGGTTTTGATTTAATAACATGTTATTGCAGTTCCTGAAAAGAATGCACATAAAAGAGCGTGGAACTGTTAGTCTTCATTGGTTGTTCTGAGGTCTTCGACAACCTTTACACTCCAACTACAACGTACAAGTCCACGCCAAAACGTGAAAGCCGTCGCTTGGGTATGGAGTGTAATTTGAAAGTGTCGAAGTTCCAAAAGTACCAGATTTCAGCTATTCGCTTTTTCCTATTCTATGATGTGCATATCAATCTATGCGCTATACTCCATTGGCAATTATATTCGTTAATACTCTGTTTGAAATCGAATGCAAAAATAAGACATTTTTCCCGTTCCACCAAATTAATTTTCTCCATATTGCAAAAAGTTTGTATCTTTGCATCGCAATTTTATCACTTAAGCTATCAGGAATCAAACAATCAAACAATCAAACAATTAATAACAAGAAAAATAGCATTCCTATTCCTTGGTGTCATCACTATCTGCGCTACATATGTGTTTGCACCTGAAGAATAGTCAAAACAAGCAACAACTATGGAAGGAGAAGTATCGGCAATGCTCTTCAAAGCGGAGCAGGAATATCTCAAAGCCAAGGAACGCTACGAGGAGTTCCGCGACGGATATATGCCCTATCTCGACGACAAAAAGGAGTACGAGGCAGAACTGGAACGCCTGATGCGCGAAATGGACGCCGCTGAAGACCTTCTGGAAACGGTCAAAGGTGAGTACGACGACGTAATGCGGAGTTGAAAATATTAGATTATTCAGATTACCGCATTATTATAACGATTTAAAAGAAATCTCCTAACGGAGAATATGTTATTTTTGCATAATTTCCGCTTGCTATTAAAAGTAAACCCCTACGGGGTATTACGCAGATAGACGTTTTCATTTAGAACTATTAGAAAAAAAAAAGGGGATATTACGCCGTAGTCGTTTTCTTTTAATAGAACATTGTATATTAGTCGTTTTTTTACCCCGTAGGGGTTTTCTTTTGTTTATTGAAATGTTTGCCCTTTAAGATTTTTTATTTTTCAATTATCATTTTTCCATTTTTTTTCGTATCTTTGCAGAGCATTTAATATGTTAATATCATATATAATTAATTATAAACCAATGAAGAAACTTTTTGCAATCCTCGGCGCGATAGCCATCAGCGCCACCGTTTTCGCCCAAAAGGCAGACGAAAAATCAGATGACGAGGGCTACAAGTTTGACACCATAAAGATGTTGCCCATCACTTCGGTCAAAAACCAGAACAACGCCGGTACCTGCTGGTGCTACAGCACTATGGCATTCCTCGAGGCCGAGCTGCTGCGTATGGGCAAGGGCGAGTACGACTTTAGTGAGATGTACATTGTCAGCAACACCTATCGCGACCGCGCAATGGCCGCCATCCGTACCCACGGCGACGTCAGTTTTGCCCAAGGTGGAGCCTTCAACGACGTGATTTACGGTATGAAAACCTTCGGAATGGTGCCCGAAGAGGTTATGCGTCCCGGCGTAGCCTATGGCGACACCCTTTCCAACCACACCGAGCTGAGCGCTCTCACCGACGCTATGGTTGCCGCTGTCGCCAAAGGCAAGCTTAGCAAACTGCAGCGCAACAAAGACCACGAGTTGCTGTGCCTGAAAGCCATCCAGGCTGTTCACGACGTCTATCTTGGAGAATGCCCGAAGGAGTTCACCTACAAGGGTGTAAAATACACTCCCAAAAGTTTTTACGAGAGCACTGGCCTCAATGCCGACGACTATGTTAGCATCACCAGTTTCACCCACCATCCTTTCTACGAGAAATTTGCCCTTGAAATCCAGGACAACTGGCGCTGGGGTATGAGCTACAACGTTCCCATCGACGAAATGCTTGAAATCTGCGACTACGCTATCAACAACGGCTACACCGTAGCTTGGGGTAGCGACGTCAGCGAAACGGGTTTCCGCTACAGCCGCAAGGGCTTTGCCGTCCTGCCCGCCACCGAGGCTCCCAAGAGCGGTGTTGGCAGCGACCAGGCTAAATGGAGCGGAATGAAAGCCGGCGAAATTGCCGACGAGGCAGCCAAACACCCCACTCCGCAGCGCTGGGTAAGCCAGGAGGAGCGCCAGGAAGCCTATGACGCCTGGGAGACCACCGACGACCACGGTATGCTGATTTTCGGCAAGGCCAAAGACCAGATTGGCAACGAGTACTATATGGTTAAGAACAGCTGGGGCATCTACAATGGCGAATTTGGCGGCAACTTCTTCTGCAGCAAGGCATTTGTCCGCTACAAAACCATCAACATCGTAGTCCACAAAGATGCTATCCCCGCTGCCATCAAGGCTAAACTCGGCATCGAGGACAACAACGCCCAGCCCGCAAAGAAAGGCAAGAAAAAATAAATCCTAACAACCGGCCATCGGCCGACAATACATTTCAATAGATAACAACTGGAAGTCCAAACGGGCTTCCAGTTGTTTTAAAATAATAGATGAACCTATGAACAGTATCGACACCGACGAAAGACATATCCGCGTATTCATATCTTCCACCTTCAAAGATATAGAAGAGGAACGCAAGCAATTAATCCGCAAGGTGTTCTCCATTTGCTAAGAAATATTCTATTGGACTTTGTATGGGGACTGACAAAGTGTCAGTTTTTGGAATAGCAGCCTGCTGGATAGTGATGGGTGTCGGTGCGGAAGTGGGCATAAAATAAATCCGCCATTTCGAATGGCGGATTTGTTGTTTTCGCAGACGGGAACGTCCGCATACCATTGCGGAAGGAACGCCTGCATACAAGGTGCGGAGAGTATATCCGCAGTCTGGGTTATTTCTTCTTGATAAGAGAAACAATCCAGAGGAGGAGAACTGCTCCAATGACGGCAGTGACGATCTGTCCAATGATGGTGCCGCCCCAATTGATGCCTATCCACGAGAGGACATTGCCACCGATGAAACCGCCGACGATGCCGACAATGAGGTTAACGACGAAGCCGAATCCGGCACCTTTCATAATTTTGCCTGCGAGGAATCCTGCAAGGGCTCCGATGAGAATTGTGATTAAAATACCCATAATGTTTAATTTTTAATTGTTGATATGTTAATACGTTGATATGTTGAATGTTATTCGAGTATTACCAGTTTGGCGAATTTGAGCATCAGCTGCTTCTCTCCTATGCCGTCGAAAAATATGTGGGCTTTGCGGCTGTCGCCGCTACCTTCTATGGCCAGCACTTTGCCTGTGCCGAACTTGGCGTGATGGACGGTCTGTCCGACTTGTATGGCGGCGATTTCGGCGGGGCTATTGCCGACAGTGGGTCCCTTGGAGGGTACCGCCGACAGGGGTTTGGGAGTTGTTGTGTTGTTGAGTTGTTGAGGTTTCTTCGTTGTGGTTTTGGAACTGCCGACAGTGCGGGTGAAAAGTCCCGATTTGGGGAATGCTCCTGGTTTGGGGAATGATGTCTGGCGACGCGGCATCAGTATGTAGTGGGGGTCGATTTCGGTAACGAAACGGCTGAGTTCCTGATAGCTGGTGTTGCCGTACTGGAAGCGCATCTGGGCGTAACTGAGCGTGAGCTGTACTTCGGCGCGTGTGACGGCAACGTAGAAGAGGCGTCGTTCCTCTTCGAGATCCTGCCGCGAAGTGATGGAGAGCATTGAAGGGAAGAGGTTTTCCTCCATTCCGACGACATAGACGTAGGGGAATTCCAGTCCTTTGGCTGCGTGGATGGTCATCAGCGACACTTTGTCGGCATCCTTGTCGTCATCTTTGTCCTCGGAGGTAAGCAGCAGCACCTGCTGGAGGAACATATCAAGTGTTTTTATTTGTTGAGTTGTTGAACTGTCGAGTTGTTGAGCTGATTCTTCATTGTTTTTATTCTCAATTTGTTGAGTTGTTGAACTATTGAACTGTTGAACCGTTTCGTCTGTGTTTTCATTTTCCGGCGTGATGGTTTCTTCGCGTTCGCAATATTCCTGTATGCCGTTAATGAGTTCTTCGATGTTTTCTATACGGTTGGCATTGTCGGGGTCGTCGTCGTTGCGCAGCATTGTGATGAGGCCCGAAGCGTTGATGATGCGTTTGGCGAGTTCGTAGGCACTGGTGTCGTAGATGTGGGAGGAGAAGAGTCTGATCATTGTCATAAACTCTTCGATTTTGCCCATCACGCCGCTGTTGATGCCGAGTCCAAAATTGTAGAGGTTTTCCATAACGGTCCAGATGCTGACGTCGTTGTCGGTGGCGGCCAGTCGCAGTTTGTCGAGAGTGGTGCTGCCGATGCCGCGTGCCGGAAGGTTGATGATGCGTGCGAGCGACTCGTCATCGTGGTTATTGACAACGAGGCGCAGATAGGCCAACGCATCCTTAACCTCCTTGCGACCATAGAAGGAGATGCCGGCATAGATGCGGTAAGGGATGTTTTGACGGCGCAAAGCCTCTTCGATTGCTCGGCTCTGTATATTGGTGCGGTAGAGGATGGCGAAGTCGCGGAACGGGCGGTTGTCGCCAAGGTGGGATTCGATGATGGATTCGGCGACTTTTGTGCCTTCGTCGCGTTCGTCGCTGCAAGGCAGGATATTGATAAGGTTGCCAGTGCCGTTGTCAGTCCATATTTCTTTCTGTATCTGTTCTTTATTGTTGGAAATGATGGAGTTGGCGGCATTTACGATATTCTTGGTACTGCGGTAGTTCTGTTCGAGCTTGAAGAGTTTCACCGAGGGATAGTCGCGCCTGAAATTGAAGATGTTCTGTATGTTGGCACCGCGGAAGGCGTAGATGCTCTGTGCGTCGTCGCCCACCACGCAAATGTTCTGAAAACGGGCGGCAAGTTTTTTGACGATGAGGTACTGGGCATAGTTAGTGTCTTGATACTCATCGACAAGTATGTATTTGAATCTGTTCTGGTATTTCAACAGTACGTCGGGGAAGTCGCGCAAAAGGATATTGGTATTGAAGAGCAGGTCGTCGAAATCCATCGCCATTGCATTGCGCAGACGACGGTTGTAGAGAGTGTATATTTCGCCTATCATCGGCTTGTGGGCGGTCTGGTCGGTCTGTTGGATTTCGGGATTGGAACAATAGTCTTCGGGTCCGATGAGGCTGCTTTTTGCCATCGATATACGGCTGATGACGTATCCTGGACTATAGACTTTGGGATCGAGGTTGAGGTTCTTGACAATCTGCTTTATAGCCGATTTGCTGTCGTCGGTGTCATATATGGTGAATGTGCGGATGTAGCCCAGTTTGTCAGCTTCGCTGCGCAGAATGCGGGCAAAGATGGAGTGGAATGTTCCCATCCAGAGGTTGCGGGCCTCGCTTCCGACAAGGCTCATAATACGTTCCTTCATCTCGCCAGCGGCCTTGTTAGTGAAGGTGAGGGCGAGGATATTGAAGGGGTCTATGCCTTTCTCAACGAGGTGGGCGATGCGGTATGTGAGGGTGCGAGTTTTGCCACTGCCAGCACCAGCGATGATCATCACAGGGCCTTCTGTGCAGGCAGCAGCTTCGCGCTGGGCTTCATTGAGTTGTAATAATAAGTCGGACATATTTAATTGGGAGTTAAGGATTCAGGATTCAAGGGTCGGAGGGTTTTAGGGTTGGAAGGGTTTAGGGTTGAAAGATTTTCGGGTTCTGAGATGTTTTCGTCTTCGTTTGGGTTTTCGTTAGAGTTGATTCTAAATTTTTCTGTTTTGGTTTCCAGTTCGTATCGGCCACCATCGGAGGCACAGATGGTATTTGGGAATATGGCTTGTGCTTCGATCAAAAGGGGTTCTATTTCGCGATAGCGGGCCGAAAAGTGGGTAAGCAGGAGCTGTCCGACACCAGCTTGGGCGGCAATGGTGGCGGCTTGTGCAGCTGTCAGGTGGCAGCGTTCTTCGGCCAATTGGACAAAACTGTTGTCGAAAGTGCTTTCGAGACAGAGCAGATCGACACCGCTGACGACGGGTATGATGCTTTCGTCGAAGGCAGTATCGCAACAGTAAGCATAGCGGCGAGGAAGCCGGCGAGGAAGGGTTAGTTGTTCGTTGGGGATGACTGTGCCGTCGGCGAGGATGAGATTGGCGCCTTGTTTGACACGCAAACAATCGTCGTTGGTCATATTATAGAGGTTGCGCACATTGGGTTTGAGGTTGAGCAGCGGAGGATCCTCTTCGAAGACGAAACCGTAAGTAGGCATCGAGTGGCGCAAGGGGAAAGCTGTGACTTTAAACCCATTGTCAGAATGAATCACGGCTGGTTGGTCAGTGTCAATATCGATGATGGTAAGAGGATAGTCGATATGCGATGCGGATACTTCAAAAAGCAGGTTGATGGCTTCGCGTGCTCCGGTAGGTGCATAGACGGTGAGGGCATCCTGGCGTCCGCAGAGGTGCATAGTGGTGAGCAGTCCGGGGAGTCCAAAGAAGTGGTCGCCGTGAAGATGGGAAATGAAAATTGTTTTAATCGACTGAATACGTTGATGATACTGTCGAAGTTGAGTTTGAGTGGCTTCACCGCAATCGAGCAGGATATGTGAGCTGCAGATATTCACCATCTGAGCGCTGCAGTGACGAGCGAAAGTGGGCGTCGCTGCTCCTGAGCCGAGAACGAGTATATTGAAATCCATTTAGTTGATTCGTTAATGTGTTAGTGGCGAGTTGTGTTTGGAGCGAGTTGTGCTCGCTATTAGCGGTTTATCTTCTATCGAGTTTTTTAAGATCGAGAGTATTGTGGTCGAAAGTCGCTTTGATGCGGCGACGCGGCAGTTCGACGACGGGTCCCAGTTGCGAGAGTGGCACCTGGCGACTGACGGAGAAGACCGGCGAAGAGACTTCGACAGTGGTGGTGACGGGGATGCGATAGCGGAAGCCTTTGCGGCTGCGGGTTTTGGCTGCCGCAGTCCCGGTGTGTCCGCTGTTGCTGTTGGAAGTGTAGCCCGAAGTGTGGTATTTGACAAAGCGGTTGGCAGACTTCAGGTCGTTGTTGTTGTGAACACAGCAGATGATTGGGAAAGCATCGGAGGGCAGGTGTTCCTCGTCGCCGGCGAATCCAGTTGTCGGCGAAAACCATATCAGCGTGTCGCAGAGGTCACTGTTGCGCCGCAGTTGGGGTTCGAGGTAGAAACGTACAGTCTCCTGTTTGCTTTCACCGCAAAAAGAGGCAATGATGTGAGCCTCCTGTCGTTTGAGCTGAGCATAAAGGTACTGGACAGCTTCGGCGCTATAGGAGCCTTCATAGTCGCCATCGATAAGTTCCTGTTGTTTAGACTGAATCTCGTCGAGCCGTTCGGCAGCAGCGGCAGCACGCTGCTTGACGCTGCGCACATCCTTGCGGGTCGAAAGCATTGAGGGGTTTTCGGGCGAATCGTAGCGGGTATAGAAGGTATCGACGCGATCGTAGAGGTTGTATGAGGCCGAAATGTGTGGTTGTGCCATATTGTTGGATGGCATCGAAGTTATTGCTGAGGTGGCTTCGCTGATGTCCGTACCGATGGCCAGCAGGAGGTGGCGGTTGTCAACAGTGACAGTACCGCGATTGACGTGAATATAATAGTAATTGTCTGGATCGGCCACGTTGACCCCTTCGACTTCGATATTGAGCAATTGGAAAGAAGTGTCGATATCGGTTGGGTTGATGCCGAGATAGTCGGCGGCGAAACTGCAATAGGGAGCCTTCGAGAGGTCGCGCCGCTGAACAGTGACAGAGATACAGAGCTGTGTTTTAGGCAGCGCATAGACGATACCGCCACCGACAGGCAGCGCAGGATTGTCTTTGACAGAATAGACCTTGTACTGGCTGCAACCCGTCGCAACAAAAAGCAGCGACAGCAAAATCAAAAAAAATTTATATCTGTTTATCATAACATTATCATTAACTATAACCTTTGTTTGCAAATGTTATCTTTGTGGCTTGCACCGATGCAAGCCCTAAAGATTGTTTCATATCATATCATATCCTAACCTCCTCACCTTCCCTTTTCCTGCTAATTGACAAAAGACCGACAAAAGTGAGTATTCCGTTTAGCAGAAGCAGTTCGAAACCAAGCTGGTAGCCGCCGAAAAGCTGGGCAGAGTAGATTTTCAGCAGGTAGCAGACAACAGGGCTGGCGACAGCCACAACAGGCACCCAGCGGTCGCGGACGTTGCGACGAGTGAAGAGCCCAAAAGCATAAAGACCCAAAAGGGGACCGTAGGTATAGCCCGCAATATCGAAGAGGATATTGATAAGAGAGTCGTTGTGGAAAGGTCGGAAGGCAATAATAACCAACAGATATACAAGTGCAAAAGCGACGTGAACCATCTTGCGGTAGCGCACCTGCTGCTGTTCGCCAAAGTTTTCACGTTTGTCGAAATGGAGAAAATCATAGCAGAAAGTCGCTGTCAATGCCGTCAAAGTCCCGTCTGCACTGCTGTAGCCCGCAGCGACCATCCCCAGCACAAAACAGACAAGAGTGAATCCACCCAGCGACTGTGCAATGGCAGGATAAATTTTGTCGGCAAGGACACGACCGTCCGCACCTATGGGCATCTCAAACCCCGGTGTATGAGTTCCGTAATAGACCAAAGCCGCGCCGAGAGTAAGGAAAATGATATTGACAACGATGAAAAGGAAACTGGAAGTGATAACATTCTTTTGCGCATCGCGCAAAGACTTGCAAGTTAGATTTTTCTGCATCATATCCTGATCAAGTCCCGTCATCGCAATCGTGATGAACGCTCCAGAAACAATTTGTTTCCAGTAGTATTTTGGGTGATTGACATCTGTCTCCCAGACACGCGTGTAGCCCTCGTCCGCCGATGCCGACAAAAGCTCAGGAATGCTCATTCCCAAGTTTTTAAGAATCACAACCACCGTTGCAATAGCAGCAAGAAGCAGGAAGGTTGTCTGCAGCGTGTCAGTCCACACCACCGTTTTCAGTCCTCCGCGGAACGTGTAAAGTAGAATCAACGCAATGAAAACCACCGCAGGCACCCAAAAAGGAATCCCCCAAAAGCGGAAAACAAGCTCATAAAGCACAAAGACAACAAGATACATACGCAGAGCCGACCCCAGCAGACGAGAAAGGATGAAAAAAATAGCACCCGTTCTTTCCGACGAACAACCGAACCTTTGTCCAAGATACGAATAGATAGAAGTGACGTCAAGCCTGTAATAGAGCGGCAAAAGCAGAAAAGCAATGACGAAATAGCCTATGACATAGCCGAAAACCAACGGCATATAAGTGAAAGCGCCATAATATACGCCACCTGGAACTGACATAAATGTAACCCCCGACAAAGAAGCACCCAACATACCGTAAGCCACCACAAACCACGGCGAACGGCGGCCCGCACGAAAGAAAGCGTCATTGCCCCTGGAGCGCCGTGAAGTCAGCCACATCACAAAAAAAAGAAGCGCCGTGTATAAAATAAAGCACAACAATATAATATTTTGCGTTGTCATTCGTTATCCATTTGAATTTGCAAAAATACACAAAAAAAATTGATTCCACAACAGACATATGAAACTTTTGCCCCGCAGGTGCCCTCGCCCGCCATTAAAGGTTGGTTTGCAGGCGCCATTGTCTGCGGTTAAAGAGACGAAAATTTTGCCATATCATCCAACTTTTGTATTTTTGCCCTTTTAGGAAGAGACGTAAAGACATCCAAACATAAACGCAACAACATAAGAAACAAAAAGATATGAAAATAAAGACATTCTTGGCAATAGCCGTTTTTTGCAGTTTGACGGGTCTCACACAAGCCCAAAAGCTGGCTAGCGATGCGATGCTGGACGGTCTGCACGGCAGAGTGAAAAGCGTACTCAAAGTGACCTACGAAGCGCGAACCGATTTCGATGGAGTCACCTCGCAGGGCGACATTTTAGAACGCCTTGAGACAGTTTACAACAGCAAAGGATGGCGCAAAACGATGACCTACGTCACCCCTGAGGCCGACATTATTTTCCGCTCGCGTTTCAAACACGATGGTTTTGGTCTGGTCACCGTAGAGCAGATTGTGGATAATAACGAGAATATTATTGGCAGGACCTACTATTCCTACGATGCACAGAATGTGCTGAAAGAGATGTGGGTCGAAGATGCCGATCGACAGATTGAAAGCCGCACACTTGTGCGCTTCGATGCACAGGGGCGTCTCATACAGCGCTCGCTCAACGACGCCGACGGCAACATATACAAGCGCGAAGTATTCACCTATGCCGGCAACAATGTCGAAAAGAGAGTAGTTTTCGACCGCAAAGGGAAGAAGATGCAGGAATGGCGCTATGAATACGACGAAAACAACGAGCCTGTGTTGCAAACACTGTACGACTACAGTGAAGAAGAGCCGGAGATGTATATCACCATCTATCAGTACGAATACGATATCAACGGCAACTGGACCCGTCGCACCGAGAGCGAACTCGTTGACGGCGATCGTGTGATGCAGTACATTGTCACGCGCGAGATCGAGTATTTCTGATTTTCTTCCTGATTTTTTAAAAGCCTGCCTATTTCGTTCTCCATTTGATGCCATAGTGCCATTCGATGAAATCGATGTGAGCCATATGGGATTTGAGAGCAATGCCGACAAAATGGCGGATGCGGCGGTTTTCGCCACTGAGGTTGTAGTAGAGTCCGACACGCTCGTAGAGCGGCGTTGTGCCGTGCTCGCTGCGGGCGAGGTAGGCGGCCAGCGCGGTGTGCAGCGTGAGACGGTGATAGGTGGCCTCGTACACTCCTGCTATGCCTATATAGACCGGCAGGCGGTAGTCCTCGTGCCAGTGGCGTATGACGGCGATGTGGCTGTAGTTGTAGGTGAGGTCGAGCGTGGCACCGACGGCACGTGCGGGGTTGAAGCGGTAGAGCCATCCGGCCTGGGCGGTATGGGCATAGAAGTATTTGCGGCTGGCGCCTGTGTAGCGAGGCATAACGACGCCAGGGGAATATGTGAGCAGCCAGGTGACACCACGGAAGGCGGGGTTGCCGTAAGGCCAGTATTGCTGCCAGTTGACGACGGGCATTAAAGTTTGTCTGCTATGATCGATGGTGTCGAAATTGGAAACGCGAAAGGTGACAGGATTATAGCGTTGGGGCAGCGAATAGCCGACGGACAACTGCAGGTAGTTGAGCCCCTTGTTGGGTTTTTTGAGATATCCGTTGGAGGAATGGGCGAACTTGGCGGCAAAGACTATCTGGGAGTAGTCGCGCAGGCGATGGCTGTAAGACAGGCCGAGCTGGACGAGGCAGTTGAGGTGTGAGCCGATAAAAACGTTTTCGGGGTTGGGCGTGCGGCTGTAGGGGTTGGTGTAGAACGCGATGCCGCATTCCATTTCGAGATTGAGGTAGTTTGGCACCCTCGATGGTACGCTGTCGCCGTCAAAGGTTATCCAGCGGTCGAAGTGCATAATGGGCTCCTGGATGAAGCCACTGACGCCGATGCGCTGTCCGGCAATGCCATTGGGAAAACAGGTGAAGTTGCCTCGAACGCCCATATCGTATGGGAAACGGAGCAGCGGAAAGTAGCCGTTGGTGTCCTCAAAGCCCCAATTTTGCCTCCACGACAACGCGCCGTCGATTCCGATGGATATATCCTTGATATAGTCCCACTCGGACGAGTTGGGAATGGTGTAGCCCGACAGCAGCGACAGGGTCTTCTGAGGCTGTGCGGCAAGGCGCAGCGTTGCGTGAAGAAGGATGGCTATGGTCAGTATGCGCTTCATTTCAGCATCCCTAAATAGTCATCTTCGCTTATTATGGCGACGCCGTGTTTTTCGGCTTTCTTGCGCTTTTCGGGGCCCATCTTGTCGCCTGCCAGCAGGTAGTCGGTCTTGCCGCTGATGGAGCCGCTGACTTTACCACCATTGGACTCTATATGAGCCTTGATTTCGTCGCGACTGAAGTGGTTGAAAACACCACTAACGACGAATGTTTTGCCTTCGAAGATGGAAGAAAGCTGTGAATTGGCCGTAGAGAGTTCTAACTGCAGACCTGCCCGTCGAAGTCGATCGATAATATTCAGATGGTTGACATTGTTAAAATAGTCATAGATGAACTGAGCCGTTTTGTCGCCGATATCTTCCACCGAAGCAAGTTCGCCGACAGTGGCGTTGATAAGGGCGTCGATGTTTTTGAAATAGCGTGCCAGTTTTTTGGCGCCGACGATGCCGACATAGCGTATGCCGAGAGCCAAGAGAACGCGTTCGAAGGGCACTTCTTTCGATTTCTGAATAGCAGCGATGATGTTGTCGGCACTTTTCTGCTGAATGGTGGTGCGCCTGATGACTTCGGTGTCGAAAGACTGGAGTCCGACGAGCTGGTCGGCGGTGAGGTCGTAGAGATCGGCGACATTGGCAACGAGACCTTTGGAATAGAGCATTTCGAGCCGCTCGGAGCCGAGGTTGTCGATATTCATTGCCTTACGCGAAACAAAATGTTCAAGTCGGCCGACAATCTGTGGCGGGCATCCGTCCTGGT
>JAGDCN010000061.1 GCA_017958525.1 Bacteroidales bacterium | reverse complement strand
ATTGCGCAATTCTGGGTTCAGTGTGATGCACTTCGTCATATCCAAATAGTTAGTCCTGTTCTCGTCCGACATAACTATTATCGTTATCTGGTCGCCGTCTGGCACCGCCTGAACGAATTTCACGAGACTTTCGCGGACAACTTTTTCGTAGGCTGTCATCGAACTCGAAATGTCGATGGCGAAAATGTAGTGGGCTCTGCGATCTTGAAGTTTGTCGGCATAGCGCTTGGTCAGCAACGGATAATCTTTCTTTAGAGCGTCTATATTAGCACTCTGGGCGGCAACGCCGGCTACAACAGAAAGCAGCACTGCCAAAACGCATAATTTTTTTGTGAATTTATTCATATAATTATAGTTAGTTAATTTTGTATTCGTATTTTGGGCGTTTTGTTGTTTGAATATCAAGTAGTAAGTGCAGAAGTACACGTGTCGCTTATCCTGCAAATATACAAAAAAAATCTTATTTGAAATAATTTTTTAAAAAAAATGAAAAAAGAAAGAGAAAAACTCTTTTTTCAAATGCTCCATTAAAGACGCGGGAACATAAAAAAAGTGGTCTGTTACAGATTCGAACTGTAGACCTCTTCCGTGTGAAGGAAGCGCTCTGAACCAACTGAGCTAACAGACCATTGTGTTTTGTCAAGTGGGACTACAACCGCTTGTCCCTTTCAAAAACGGTTGCAAAAATACAACTTTTTTTTCATTCGCACGCTTTTACTGAAAAAAAGATTTTTGTCGAATCTTTTCTCATTCGGGAATATTTAAAAATCAGTGTATTCGTGCATATAATTCTTTTTGCTCCGTTTGCTAAGGTTCCGCATTTTGCCTCGCATTCTTTTCTTCACAAAGCTATTTTTTTACAAAATTGCACACGATTATTTTAAGTTATTCATACTCGTTTTCTCCAGAAATTATTGATTAATTCTGTTTTTTGAAAATGCGTGATTTTCAACCTGCACAGGCAATTTAGAAAAATAATTTTCGTTTTATGTAAGAAAACGGCTTCTCGTTCGTCATATAGTCACAAACAACCCGGAATGGACCAAGCTAAGTTCAAAGAAAACATAATCCCGCTTCAAAGTGCGATGCAACTACTTGCCGAGCATATGCTGGGCGATGTGGCTGACGCCGAGGATGTTGTGCAGGATGTGTTTGTTGCCCTGTGGAGTCGGCGCGACGAGCTTGACCGCGTTGTTAAGCTTGATTCCTATTGTCTGCAGATGGTGCGCCTGCGATGCATCGACTTGATTCGCAAGCGCAAACGTGACGCTTTCCACAACGAACAGATTGCCTATCTGAGCGACAAGGAAGTGACGATGCAGGTCGAGGAAACGCGAAACGATGCTGCCCTGCTGGACCGCCTGCTCGACGAACTGCCCGAAAAACAACGGCGGGCCTTGCGGATGAAGTATGTCGAAGAACGCGACACGCAGTACATCGAACAGGCCCTGCAGATGAGCAGCAACAATGTCTACACAACGATTTCGCGTGCAATACAATCATTAAAAGATAAAATCAAAACCCTTAAGATATGAACAACAATCAGGATATAGACAGACTTTTCGAGGCCGCGCGACGCCGCGAGGCCGACCAGCGCCGCCAGCAGCAGTTGAGCGATATGATTGACCGACTGGCGGAGGATGAGCGGAAAGCGGAAAGCGGAAAGCGGAAAGCGAAAGGCGGTCTGTTTTGGACGTATGCGGGCATTGCCGCCAGCGTCCTGCTGCTGGCCAGCGTGGGGCTACACATCCTTTCGCAGGACAGCAATTCTCCGTCCAGTCAGCCGATGATTGCCGGAACCAAACCGCAACCGACAACTGCCGTCGATTCGACTGCAGGCATCCCCGCTACGCATACCGATGTCGTCGTGCCAGTGCTCAAACCGCACGCATCTCCGATCCTTGCGCAAAGCGAATCGCCGGTCGAGGTGCAGTCGCCCGAGTCGCGGCAGGATGAAATTGAAGAGAAAGAAACCGCTATCGAAACGCCCACCGTGTTGCCCGACGAACCGCTTTTGGCTGAAGAAACAGAGACTGGAAATGTGAGAACGGAGAACGAGACTGGCTCTAACATATCCCATCCCGCATCTCCGATTGTCTATGAGCGCACCTCTTCGCGTCTGGTCTGTGGCTCGGGGTGCCGTCCCGAAGTGCGTCCCAGCCAAGAGAATTCGCCTCGTTTTGCTTTCACAAATATCTCAAGCACAGGTACTACCATTGGTATAGGTGGCGGTGAATTCTGACTTTTTTCGAAAAAAACTGTAAGAAATCCGAGTGTCGTTCGTCTTTAAGGCAGAAACACAAAAAATCGTATCAAAATGAAAAAATCAACTCTTTTAGCAGCAGCAACATTTATTGTTCTTATCGTTTTCGCCTTTGGGCCAAATGCAAGCGCACAAAACGAATACCGCATCAGCCAACCCATACCCGACAGCATCAGCAGCCTCGACATCTACGACGGATGGCAGGTGCGCATCCGCCACGGCGAGCAGTCGTCGGTGACCATCGTCACGCCGTGCAGCGTCTTCTTCGAAGAAGGAAATGAGCCGCAAGTCAGCGTGGTCAAAGGTCGCGAGCTGGCCCTGCGGAGCAACAGCCAGATGCCGAAAAGCACGGTCGTGGAAATCACGCTGAAGCACAAGCTCCACTATATGTGCGTGAATAAGAACGCGACGGTCGAGACGGACGACCTGTTGTTCTACGGCAAAGGTGCCAACGTGAATATTTTTGAAGGCGCCACCGTCAGCGGCCGCTCGTGGAAGGGCGAGAAAGAGCTCGAGGTGGATGTGGAGCACGACGCGACGTTGCGGCTCGACACGCTGCAGGCAGCTGACGAACTGACGCTTCTGCGCGCCGCCAGAGCCACCGTGCATTGTCCTGTGCTCATCAGCAACAACACCAAGGTCCGGAACGACATCAAAAGCTTCGGTTCGCTCTACCAAACCGACGTCGCCCGCAACCTAAGCGTCAAGAACGTCAACCGCAGCTGGACGGAACACTTGGAGGGCTTGTATCTCAGCTTTGGAATCACTTCGCCGGTTCCGCTCTATATGAACAACAAAAGCGGTTCGCCCTACAACCGTGGCGAGAACTACCGCATCACGATGACTGCCTCTTTCCTCAAGCCGTTCCGTCTGGCCGAAAACTTCACGTTCAAACCGTGGCTCAATTTTGATGTAGACTGGAGCCGTCTGTTGAACAGCGTCAGCTATAACGGCAACGCGTTGCAGCTCAACACTCCAACTTCGGGCGAGATACCGCAGCAGCATCTGTATTCCGAGCATCTGGGCGTGAAACTGCAGTTCAACTATAGTTTCGGCCAGCGAAACCCCGAAACGGGCAAGAAACCGTTCTACTTGAACTTCGGTATCGATGCAATGTGCAGTCTCGGCGAGCGCCTCGTGACCCGCACTATGGGCACCGACAACCGTTGGAACCGTACTCGCGAAAAGACCGATGTGATGAATCCCTGGCAGCTGCGCGCATTCGTAAGCTTGGGTAGTCCGGCCACCCTCGGTGGCTCGATAGGTCTGACCTACGACCTTCTGCCTACTTTCCGCACAGGTACCGACGCCGACAAAATCCACACTCTGGGCGTCACCCTAAGCTTCTGACGGCCTCTTCGTAATTGCGCAGGCTTGTAGTCTTCATCAGCCGCTTATAGACCTTCTTGTCTATGAGCGGCTTTTGGTATTCCCAGAAGGCCTGCATTCGCGCCAGTATCTGCTGGTCGCCCTGCAATGTCTGCAAGGCTGCGTCGTACAGGTGCCGGTGCATCTCGAGGCTTGCTGCCAGCCGTTCGGCGTCGCTGAATGGCCGCCCGTCGCGCCATTCTTTGGCCAGCGTGGGCCGCGCCAGCAGGCCGCGACCAATCATTATTCCGCCGAGGTCGGGGAACAGGCTGCATATTTGATCTATGTCTTCCAATGAAGCGATGTCGCCGTTATATACCACTGGGTGGCGCGAAGCCTCTTTCAACCGGCGGAAGGCCTCGCGGTCGGGCAGGCCTTTGTATTGCTGCACTCCCAGCCGTGGATGGATGGCTATATGTTCCGGCTCGAAATGGTTGAGTACCTCTATTGCCGCCAGCCCTTCGCTGGTGTCGGTCAGCCCCGAGCGCATCTTTACGCTGACCTTCAGCCCTGTGTGCCGCTGCAGCTCTTGCATCATCTGCTTTATGCGGTCGGGATGCGCCAGCGCCGCTGCACCTCGTCCGCGTCCTGTCTGCAACGGGAAAGGACAGCCCAGGTTGAGGTTGATGCGGTTGTAGCCGGTCTGCTCTACGATGTCGAGCAATGGCGCCAGCTCGCCGGTATCGGCAGCAATGACTTGCGGCACAAGGTCTAAGCCCTCGTTGTTCTCGGGCGCAATGTCCATTAGGTCCTTGTTTCTCACTTTGCCGCCGTCGCAGCGCAGAAAAGGGGAGAGGTATGTGTCGATGCCGCCAGCAACCCTGTTGTGGATGCTGCGGTAAAGGTGGTCTGTATAGCCTTGCAACGGTGCGAAAAAGAGCTTCATTTTTCCTGTTTCTTGGTTTGATCCTGGCGGTTTTTGTCGTCAGTATTATACTATAACGTAAAAAATGTTGAAATGTTTTATGTTGTTCAATATCTTGAAACAAAGCATTATATGTGGGCTTGTGCTTCTGTGTCTGCCAAAAATCGCATCTTTTTTTTTGCCAGTTTGAAAAATCTTTGTACTTTTGCACTCGCTTTTGGCAAGAAAATGATCTTCTAAAAGTGGTTTGCGAAACCAGTTCGCACCCCAATGATCTGTTAGCTCAGTTGGTTTAGAGCGCTTGCTTGACAGGCAAGAGGTCAACAGTTCAAATCTGTTACAGATCACGATGACCACCTCCTCGAGGTGGTTTTTCTTTTGTATATCAGTGTATACTGATTAAAATTGCCAACGTTTGATGTGGGTGCCGGGCATTTGACTGTATTCCTTGATGGCCTTCTGCCAGGATTTAAACTTTGTGCCGAAAAACATATAAAAATCAATATACACGGTGTAAATCTTGTTGTGAGCGTTGATGTTTATGTGGGCGGCTTTGCCTCCATACAATTCCACATCTCTGACATATCGCCACTCGATGTCCACGTGGTCAAGTCTCACGGTTTTCTTGCCATATTCAATAACCCTTACGCGGTCGAGGCCGATGCCATTCTCGGTCAGCGTAATGCAGTCGTCGCGGTGCCTGAATGCGTCGTAAGCCCACCACAGCAATATCACGCTGACCACCACGCATAGGATGCTTGGGCCAAGGAGCAACCAAAAGGAGACAATAAGTGCGCCGGCAGCTGCGACGTTCACCCAGCAAAAGGGACGGGTCCTGTAGACCAGCGGCTCCAGATGCTCTCGTGTCGGCTTTTCTTTTTGTGTCTTTTTCATTCTACCAGTTTGAATCGCATACGCCACGTGCCGGTTTCCGCGTTCCAGTCGTGGCTGATAATCTTGAATTGGCCTATCTCGGCAGTGTTTTGCACGTGCGTGCCGACGCAGGCGCAGAGGTCGTAGTCGCCGATGCGCACCAGACGCAGTGTCTCGCTGGCGTCGTCGGGCAGCTTGCCGAGGTCCACTTCTGGCGGCACTTCGTCGCGGCGCACAAACTCATACGTCACATCCAGATGACGCTGTATCACATCATTGACGCGGCGCTCGATCTCCTGCACCTGCTCCTCGGTGGGGCAGGCATCGAGGATATAGTCGCACTTGCTCTTCTTGCGCTCGATATGTGCGTTCCTCGACCGCGGACAGCCGAACATCCGCACCATTGTCTGGTTCAAAATATGCTCCGCCGTATGCATCGGCGGGTACTCCTCTTTATTGTGAGCGTTTAAAATAGGTTCTGGTTCCATGCTATTTAATGTGTTTTTCAACAAATCTAATGTCATTCCTCGTTTTATAAACATAGCCATCTGCATT
>JAGDCN010000060.1 GCA_017958525.1 Bacteroidales bacterium | reverse complement strand
CGGCCGCTCGGTGCGGCTGGTCAGAAATGCAAATAGAGTAAAATGAAACCCAACTCGCCACATATCCATTGGACCATAGCGCTGGTGCCGTTTGCAGTGCTGGTGGCATTGCAGGTGGCGGTTATCCGCACGTTCGGTTCCGACGCCATCGAAGGAGCCAGCCAAGCGGCGCTGCTCTTCGCTGCAGGCGTGGCTGTGACGATAGCAATGGTTGGCTACAAGGTCAGCTGGAAAACCATCGACAGTGCCATCGGCGACAACATACGCACCATTGGACCAGCAGTGCTGATACTATTCCTTATCGGCGCCATTTCGGGCAGCTGGATGCTCAGCGGCGTGGTACCGACGATGATATACTATGGTATGCAGATACTTACGCCGTCGCTATTTCTTTTCCTTACCTGCATAATCTGCGCATTGGTATCGCTGGTCACCGGCAGCTCGTGGACCACCGTGGCCACTGTCGGTGTGGCCCTTATAGGTATCGGTACGGCGCACGGTTTTTCGGTCGGATGGACGGCAGGTGCCATCATATCGGGTGCCTACTTCGGCGACAAGATATCGCCCCTTTCCGACACCACGGTGCTGGCATCGTCGGTAGGTGAGGTACCGCTCTTCAAGCATATCCGCTATATGCTTATCACCACTGTGCCATCGTTTACTATCACACTGATAATCTTTCTTGTAGCAAGTCTGATGCACAATGCTACCGATGCTGCGCAATCGGCCTCGTTCGCCGAAGGGATGCAAAACAGCTTTGTTATCAATCCCTGGCTGCTGCTGGTACCGCTCTTTACGGGCGTCCTCATCGCTCTACGCCTGCCGGCGGCGGTAGTCCTTTTCCTCTCGGCACTGCTGGCTGGCATCGTTATGCTCATTGCTCAGCCTGACATTGTGGCGCAGGTGGGCGACGGGAACAGCTTCCGAGGACTTATGGTCACATACTACAGCGGTACTTCTATTGACACTGGAAACGAAGCACTTACCAAACTGATACAGACGCGAGGAATGACCGGTATGCTAAGTACAGTGTTCCTTATATTCTGCGCCTCCGCTTTCGGCGGTGCACTGACTGGCGGCGGAATGATGCAAAGCCTCACTGCGGCGCTGGCACACGGCATCAGCGGTCGTCGCTCGCTGGTTGCATCCACCGTTGGCACAGGTCTCTTCGCCAATATGGCCACCGGCGACCAATACCTCAGCATTGTGCTGACTGGCAACATTTTCAAGAAACTATACAAAGACAAAGGTTTCGAAGGACGATTGTTAAGCCGCTCGACAGAGGACTCCGCCACCGTCACCTCGGTGTTGGTGCCGTGGAACACCTGTGGAATGACGCAGTCAATGGTGCTGCAGGTTTCGACGCTCACCTACCTCCCCTACTGCTTCTTCAACCTCATCTCGCCGCTTATGTCCATCGCTGTAGCCATTGTCGGCTACAAGATATTCCGCCACGAACTAGAAACAGGCTCTTAATTATTTGAATGTTAAGATTCTGCTTTTATAGCATTGTTGCAATTACGATTCCAACAGCGTCTAAAAGGGTGCAATAAAAACACCTTCCAACTCCAGTAGTTTTCTCTTGATGTCAATACCATAGGCGTAGCCTGTAAGCGAACCATCGGAACCTACGACACGATGGCAGGGGATGATGATGGCGATGGGGTTGCGACCTATGGCCTGTCCTACCGCTTGAGCCGAGCGGCACCCTACACGCCGTGCGATTTCGCCATAGGTGGTTGTTTTTCCGTATGAAACATTCATCAGTTCGCGCCACACACGCTGTTGAAAGGGTGTACCCTGCATCCGTATGGGCATACCTTTGTTTACTTCTGGCTTTTGCCCGCTGAAAAAGAGATCAAGCCAGCGTACGGATTCTATGATGCTTGTTGGCAAATTGACAAGTTGACAATGTGATAATTGACTGCAAGGACCTGTCAAGGTATCAACATTAAACTTGTCAGAATTAAAAAAGCGCAGCCCCGTCAGCGACAATCCGTCGCTCATCAACACGATATCGCCAAGGGGCGAGTGGTATGTGTTGCAGAATTCCGTCATACTTCGTTTATCCTATCGTTCTTTGAGGCCCAAGCGTTCAACAATCTCTTTTTTAAGCGGATAGCCGATACTTCCAAAGGCAGGACTGCCATATTCAAGTGCCATAGTGTCGCATACGGGAATACAAGTCTCATTGTTCAGCAGACTGTTCCAGGTACTGTCGCTCATCGGGTGACGGAAAATGACATAGAAGTACATACTCATCATATGGCGCTTGCGACCAATGGTAACATAGTCATACTCATCAATTTTATGCATTTTTCCATAATGATTGATGGAATCAGCTGTGCCATAATTTTTCAGATCTATACTGATGCAACCTGCCGACTCCAATCGTTGACGAATACCCTCTATCTCGTCGTGGGTAAGGCCGATACGGCTTCCGATAGAATCGGCATCAAGTGGCGGCTCCTCCGAACTGTGCCATCTATTAATCATTTCACCATCAGCTGTTTCCGTGTGAAACATTTCCACCTTCCGACCATCGAACTCCAGCCGCATCCAGGTGCCACTGTCCATCGCCGCACGCGTGTATTCGGCCAAATCCCATATCTCTGCCTCGTGCTGCTCGTAGTGAGCAATCAGATGTTCTGCATCCACCTGCTCCATCCTAAAGTTGTTGCGAGACAATACACAGAACAAAATCAGTATGTTGACTACGCCCCAAATAACTATCGCCAAGTGAAATGCGTCCCTGGTTTCTGGATTACAGAGTAGTACGACGTTGCAGACGAAAACAATCAATCCTATCAGTACCAGTGGCAGCCAAATAATCGCTGTGAGGGCGAAGAGGAAAGTCGTATCGCCGTCCGTCACCAGCATAGCTGCGAAGAATATTGTTATCAAACCCAGCACCACTCCTGCCAACACTCTGCCGAAGACATTCCATTTGCGTTGCCTGACGGTATTTTCACTCGATGTTTCTGTCATAATGAGCTCATTACATATTCGCAGTTGCAAAAATACAACATATATTAACGCCGAGAAATAAAACCTATCAAAAAAAGGCCGCTCTTAATTCGAGCGGCCTTGGTTTTACAGTGTCTGTTGCAAAATCTGCAACGACAACTTTTTTAGAGGGTGAACACAGGCTCAATAAGAGTCTTGCCGAGCTCGATAGCCTCCTCGTTCTGGGGAATGAGGGCGTGGTGACGGGCGGGCAAAGATTTCTCGAGACCCTTGTGGATGAACTCGCTTCCGACAATGGGTTTAAGTTTCAGGAAACCACCCAGGACAATCATATTGAACACCTTGGCGATACCTTTCTCGGTAGCCTTCTCGGTAGCGGGAATCTTGTAGATGTTGATGTCGCGACGCGTAGGCTCGTGGGTGATGCCGTTCGGGTCGTAAATCAGCAAGCCACCGGGCTTAACGCTCTTCTCAAACTTGTCAAGCGACTGCTGGTTGAGAACGATGGCAGTGTCGAATTTGCTGATGATGGGCGAGCTGATGCGCTCGTCGCTGACGATAACGGTGACGTTGGCCGTACCACCGCGCTGCTCGGGGCCATAGCTGGGCATCCAGAGCACTTCTTTATCTTCCATAACGCCAGAGTAGGCAAGGATTTTACCCATCGAGAGGACACCCTGTCCACCGAAGCCGGCGATAATTATTTCTTCTGTCATAACTTTGATTGTTTTAACGTTAATAAGTTGATACGTTGATATGGGTGGCTCTGTTATTTCTTAACCAGTTCGCCGTCGACCTTGATGTCGCCAAGCGGATACTGCGGGAACATATTCTCTTCCATCCACTTGTTGGCCTGCACGGGGGTCATCTTCCAGCCCGAGTTGCAGCTCGACACGATTTCGACAAAGCTTACACCCTTTTCGAGTTTTTGGTTCTCAAAAGCTTTCTTGAGGGCGGCTTTGGCCTTGCGGACGTTGCCAGGAGTGTGGACGCTCTGACGGGTCACATAGTAGGTACCCGGCAGCTCGGCCAACAGTTCAGTGACCTGGAAAGGCCATCCGTTCAGCTTCTGGTCGCGGCCATAGGGGGTTGTGGCGGTCTTCATACCCAGCAGTGTGGTGGGGGCCATCTGACCACCGGTCATACCGTAGATACCATTGTTGATGAAAACCATCGTGATGTTCTCGCCGCGGTTGCAAGCGTGGATGGTCTCGGCGGTACCGATAGCAGCCAAGTCACCATCGCCTTGATAGGTGAACACGTAGCAGTCGGGGTTGAGACGCTTGATGGCGGTGGCGACTGCGGGAGCGCGGCCGTGGGCAGCCTCCTGGAAATCGACATCGAAATAATTGTAGGCCAGCACCGAGCATCCTACGGGAGAAACGCCGACGGTCTTGTCCTGAATGCCGAGTTCTTCAATAACTTCGGCGATGATACGGTGAGCCGTACCGTGTCCGCAACCCGGGCAGTAGTGCATAACGGCATCCGTAAGAACTTTTGATTTCTGGTAAACCAGGTTTTCAGGTTTTACTATATCTAAATTTGCCATTGTAGTCTTATTTTATGATTTTATTTTCCATTGCTTCAAGAACCTCTTCAGGAGTGGGGATGATACCACCGAAACGGCCGTAGTGCTCGATAGGAATCTTGCATTCGGCAGCCAGTTTGACATCCTCAATCATCTGACCGGCGCTCATTTCGACGCAGAGCATACCTTTTACGCGGGTAGCCAGTTCGGCGACTTGCTTGGTCGGGAAGGGATAGAGGGTGATAGGACGGAGCAGACCGACCTTCAGACCTTTTTCGCGGGCCAGCTGCATCGACTTCATACAGATACGAGCCGAGGTGCCATAAGCAACAAATACGTAGTCGGCATCTTCGCAGCCCAGCATTTCGAAGCGGACATCCTCTTCTTTCATCTGAGCATACTTCTTCTGCAGTTTCTGGTTGAACACTTCCTGGCGCGACGACTCCAGCTCAAGCGAGGTGATGATGTTGTGCGGACGTGTAGCAGGCTTGCCCCAAGTGCCCCAAGGAGCCTTGGCACGGCGCTCTTCCTCAGTCCAGCGGGGACCATAGTCGCGAGTGTAGCATTTTTCCATACACTGTCCGATAGCACCGTCGGTGAGAATAAGGACAGGGTTGCGGTATTTGAAAGCAATGTCCCAAGCATCGAAAACAAAATCGTACATTTCCTGAACCGACGAGGGGGCCATCACATAGAGCTGATAGTCACCGTGTCCACCACCCTTGGTGCTCTGGAAATAGTCGCTCTGTGCGGGCTGGATGGTACCAAGACCGGGACCGCCACGCATAGCATTCATAATCACGCAGGGAATTTCAGCTCCGGCCAGATAGGTCAGACCTTCTGCCATCAGCGAGATTCCGGGCGACGACGAAGAGGTGGCAACTTTCTTACCAGTGGCGGCACCGCCATAGACCATATTGATCGATGCCAACTCCGACTCGGCCTGCAAAACGACCATACCAGTTGTTTCCCACGGTTTCTCGGCCATCAGCGTTTCCATAACTTCGGACTGCGGAGTGATAGGATAGCCAAAATAGCCGTCCGTACCGCTGGCAATCATAGCGCGGGCAATAGCTTCGTTGCCCTTCATTAATTTCAGTTCTTTAGCCATTTTATTGATACTTTTTACTTGTTTAACATTTAACCTTGTAGACGGAGATAACACCATCCGGGCATACGATAGCGCAGCTGGCGCAACCGATGCAGTTGTCGTTTACGGTATGGGTGTAGTTGTAACCCTTGCCGTTTACATTTTTCGACAGTTCGATGCAGTGCATAGGGCAGGCCTCAAGGCACACTCCGCAACCTTTACAGCGCTCGATGTCGATAACTATTTGTCCTTTAAATGCCATAATGTTAGTTTTATACGATTAATATAATTGAGAATTATTTGTTTATAATCAAGACTGCAAAAATACGAAATTATTTTTGATTCAAACCCTTTTTCACTAAAAAAAATATTTAATGCAATAATTTTGTCCGTAGAAATACAAAAAGAAAAAGCCAAGAAATGTGATTTCTTATGAAAAAAAGCGTTTAATACCCTATAGACAAAATTTAAAAATTCAAAAAAAAACAATATTTTTAAAACACAAAAGTTACAGCAACAAAAAAAAGTGTATTTTTGCACATTAAAAAATTGACTAAAAACATTTAAAAATTTACCTATTATGAAGAAATTCTTTTTGTTAAGTCTTTTCGTCAGTATGGCTTTCGCCACTATTAACGCTCAGGAAACAATCACAAACGAACAACCCGCCGACGGCCCCAAAATCGCATTCGCCGAGCAGGAACACAATTACGGAACCATTCAGAAAGGCGGTGACGGCAATTGCGAGTTCGTCTTCACAAACGAAGGCAACGAACCGTTGATTCTCAGCAATGTAAAGGCAAGCTGCGGCTGCACTGTCCCCACTTGGACCAAAGAACCCATTATGCCTGGCAAGACTGGCACCATCAAAGTGCGCTACAACACCAACAACGTGGGTGGCTTCACCAAAACCATCACCGTGACCTGCAATGCTGTCAACGCTCCACGTACCACGCTCAAAATCAAAGGCAAAGTAGAATAAACCATAATAACAAACAATACAATTATGCCACAAATTTCAAAGAAAGGCAACGAACTGCCGCAGTCGGCAATCCGTAAGCTTGTCCCCTTTGCCGATGCAGCAAAAGAGCGCGGCATCCACGTATATCACCTCAACATCGGCCAGCCCGACATCGAAACTCCCAAGGGAGCCCTCAAGGCTTTGGCAGACAACGCCTGCGACCTTCCGCAATGGAAAGGCGTGCTCGAATACAGCCATTCGGCAGGTATTCCCAGCTATCGCCGCGCACTGTGCAACTACTATCATCGTCACGGTATCGACGTGACTCCCAATCAGATCATCGTCACCACCGGTGGTAGTGAGGCTCTTCAGATGGCTTTCACCGTCTGCCTCAATCCCGGTGACGAAATCATCATCCCCGAACCATATTACACCAACTATAACACCTTCGCCAAGCTGTGCGACGCCAAGATTGTCACCATTCCCAGCGACATCAAAACAGGCTTTGCCCTGCCTCCTATCGAGGACTTCGAAAAGGCCATCACACCGCGCACACGCGCCATTATGATCTGCAACCCCAACAACCCCACCGGTTACCTCTACACCCACGAGGAGTTGCTGAAAGTTGCCGGTTTGGTCAAGAAATACGACCTATACCTCTTTGCCGACGAGGTGTATCGCGAATTCTGCTACGACGGCGAGAAACACTTCAGTGTTATGCAGCTTGAAGGCTTGGAGCGCAACGTCATCCTTTTCGACTCCGTATCGAAGCGCTACAGCGCCTGCGGTGCACGTGTAGGATGTATGGTGACGCGCAACAGCGAAGTCTATGCCATTGCTATGCGTTTGGCTCAGGCACGTCTGTCCCCGCCGTCGTTCGGTCAGATTTTCGCCGAAGCCGCTGTCGATACTCCACAGGAATATTTCGACAAAGTTCAGGCCGAATATGTGGCTCGCCGCAATGTTGTGGTCGAGGGCGTCAACAAAATCCCCGGCTGCTTCTGCCCAATGCCGAAAGGCGCTTTCTACACCGTCATCGACCTGCCTATCGACGATAGCGACAAATTCTGCCAGTGGCTGCTGACAGACTTCAACTATGAAGGCTCCACCGTTATGCTGGCCCCCGCCACAGGCTTCTATGAGGATCCTGAACGCGGTCGCCATCAGGCCCGTATCACCTACTGCATCTGCATCGAGGACCTCAAAAAAGCCATCAAGTGCCTTGAAGAGGCCCTGAAGGTTTATCCCGGCAGAACACATTGATTCAGTAAGTAATAATCAGACAAAGGACAACCACGTTCTGCGGTTGTCCTTTTTTGATAATATGATTGACGACAACCGATATGACACGTGAAGAAAAACGTTTAAGGGTGGTTCGGGCCTTGATAGCTCATCAGCAGCATATTGCCGGTGTTGCGAAACAGGAGATGGATTCGGCACAGCAGCAGAGCAACGACTACGGAGCCAATGTGGACCGTTATGACAGCTACCGCACAAAAATGATGCGGGCCCGCGATATGTATGCCAAGCAACTGAGTAATGCCAACGCCAGTTTGCGCTATCTGCAGGAAGCTTTGCGTCTGCCGCCATTCGACATTGCCGAGCACGGCGCCATCGTCATCACCGACAAGCAGCGTTTCTTCCTCAGCATCGGAGCAGGAAAATTTGTCGTCAACGACCCCGATTCGCCCACCGGGATGCAATACTATTTTGCTATCAGCGCCCAGACGCCCATCTATCTGGCCATCAAAGGCAAATTGGTTGGCGACAGCTTCGTTGTCAACGGCATCGCTCAGACAATCAAAGAGATATTTTAGTATAGCCGATGGGTGGACGAGGGGCCACAACACCCAATAATCAGTTTGTTTTATGAATAAAATACTATTAGTTGCATCTGTTTTGCTGCTTTGCATCGGGTGCAAGGAAAAGCCGACAGATCCGGTGAATGAGGTTGGCGATACAACGACAGCGTTTGAAGTATGCCTTTTCCAGCCGGGCGACTATGGCAGTCAGAATTGGCGCATACCGGCAGTGCTGTGCCTCGACGACGGCACATTGCTGATGACTTGCGACAGGCGCAAAAACAACGAGTCTGACCTGCCGCAAGATATCGATATTGTCTGCCGCAGAAGCAGCGACGGTGGCCGCACCTGGAGTGAACCGACGACCATTGCCGAGGGCACAGGATACAAACAGGGCTATGGCGACGCAGCGCTTGTACAATGTTCCAACGGCGATATAATATGCGCATTTGCAGGTCATAACGGCTACTTCCAGTCGAACGAAAGCGATCCGATTCGCACATTCGTATGTCGCAGCACCGATGGTGGACAGACCTGGAGCGAAAAGACCGATGTCACATTTCAACTATGGGGCAATCAGTCAATTAATCCCGTCTGCAACAATTACCGTGCCTGCTTTTTCTCGTCGGGCAACGGTCTGAGGCTCAGACGTGGCGACAAAGCCGGACGCATTATGTTCGCTGTACCGATGCTGCGCAAAAACACCAATGTTTCAGACAACTATGTTGTTTTCAGCGACGACAACGGCCACACGTGGCAAGTGTCCGATTTGGCATATAGCGGTGGCGACGAAGCCAAGTTGATGGAACTTGTTGACGGACGTATTCTGCTCAGTACCAGACAAAACGGTGCTCGCGGCTACAATATCTCGACCGATGGTGGCGAAACGTGGGGCACGCAGGGACATTGGACTGAGATGACCACCAATGCCTGCAACGGTGATATGATGCGCGTGATGGCAACCGACTGCGGTGACAGCTGCAATCTGCTGATGCACAGCCTTCCCAACTCGATGGAACGTCGTAACGTAAGCCTCTTTGTCAGTCGCGACGAGGGCCAAAGTTGGCGCCATGCGATGACACTCTTCGACGGGCCATCCGTCTATTCGTCGTTGTCACTGTTGCCCAATGGCGGTGTTGGCATAATGCTCGAACAAAACCCTGATGGTGCCTGCGAAATATGGTTCCGCTATCTGCCACCATCACAGATAACGGTCCAGTGACCTGCCTCCACAAACGCACAACAAGTATTTGACTGCAAAAATATAGCGTCGGAAAACCCATTTCCGACGCTTTTTTTGTTAATTTTCCAAGAAACATAACCATTTCATTTTAACATTTATAATCAGCTGATTATCAGAGAACAAAAAAATACACATTCCTATTTTGCACCCTTCCCTGCCAGTATTTTACAGTTATAAAATACTGATTAAATACCTATTATATTCTACTGAGATAGTATTTCATTAAAGTTTGATAAGAGTTTGAGTAAAATTTAGTAAGAAGATGGTATATCGAAATCAGGGAGTTATGAGGTGCAAAAAACCGGTGTTTTTGCTACGGAAATGTTAAAATTTAACTTAATTAATGTTAATTTGTCTTCTTTTATAAAGGGGCGTTTTTACCGACTCTTAACTTGAAATATAATTCAAAAAAAACAGTTCATAAGCTGTAATAAAACTTACAGGCTTATAACTTGAAATAAAGCAACCTCAAAAAATGTATTTTCAAAGTAATTCCCTATGAAGATGGTGTTGATATCAAGCTATTCTATTAAAAGACAACCCCTCCGGAGTTATTTTATGGATTATTTTAGAGGCTACTATAAATAAAAAAAACAGTTCATAACCTGCAAGAAAAATAAAACTTAACAGCCTATAAATTGCAAGAAAAATAAAACTTAACAGCCCTTAAATTGCAAGAAAAATAAAACTTAACAGCCTATAAACTGCAATAAAAATAAAGCGGGGCGTTACAAATTGTAACGCCCCGCTTTAAATATGCCAATATATAGTCCGTATTATTTCAGAACGACCGTGGCGCGGCGGTTCTTGGCGCGGTTTTCGTCGCTGTCGTTGGGAACGATAGGTTCTTCCTGACCGCGGCTCTTGATGATGATATTGGCTGCGGGAGCTCCGAGGCTGACCATATATTTCTTAAGGGCTTCGGCGCGTTTTGTACCGTACTTCATATTGATGGCAGGAGTACCGGTGTTGTCGGTATGTCCGGTAATCTCGGCCTTGAGGTTGTTATCGACCATCATCGAAGCACACAGGGTGTGGATGATGGCGTCGGTCTTGGCGTCGAACTTGGGCGTGGTGCCGCTTGTCTCGAAATAGACAGTGGCGTTGATGTCGTCGAGCTGTTTCTGCATTTCGACGCGTGTCACCGGTTTGGCCGGTATGTTTTTTATAAGGGCAGCAATGCTGTCGAGCAGAGCCTGTTCGCGAGCACGGGCATCGGCTTCAGCCTTTGCACGGGCGGCACGTTCGGCAGCGGCGCGGGCTTCGGCCTCGGCTTTTTCGCGTGCCAGACGTTCGGCTTCAGCTTTCTCACGGGCAGCACGTTCGGAGGCAGCGCGGGCCTCTGCTTCAGCCTTCTCGAGTGCCAGACGTTCGGCTTCAGCTTTTTCGCGTGCAGCCTGTTCTGCGGCAAGGGCTTCAGCTTTGCGTTTGCCACCAATCCATCCGAGGTCTATGCCCAGTTTGACACCGGCACGGAGCAGATGCAGACCATCGATCTGGGTGGAAGCAAAGGTGCCGTTGTAGGTGTGGGTGGCATCGTCGGCAATCTGGACAAGAGGCTTGTCGCTTTCTTCAGCCATATTGTTCAGGCTGTAGCCGCAATAGACACCGAAATAAAGTCCCCAGTTGTTCTTGAGAGCCAGTCGGAAACCGAGGTCGGCTATAACGCTGACACCAAGTTTAAGACCGTTGATGTCGGCTTTCATATCGGCATCGGTGGTTCCGAAGCCGTGCGACGGGAGGTTATATACGTTGTAGCCAAGAGCAGGGAAATAGCCGCTGGTGGTGTATGAGCCGTCATCGGCACGGTATTTGCCGCCGAAGGGAATGTCGAACGAAGCACCGAGACCGGCAAGGAACGACCACTTATCGCTCATTATGTTGCGATAGAATAACTCGACAGGAACACTCAACAGATTCACACCCTGATGCTCTTTCCAGTTGTTGAAATCGGTTTTGAGGTCATAGGTAACATTAGGGTTGTCGGTATGAGTGAGGCCTGCTGTAACTTCGGTGTGGTTGTAGAGGGTTGAGGAATTGGCGCGGTCGTAGTGCGCTCCGAAACCAAATCCGAAATGCTGGCCGAAGAAGTGGTTGTAATGCAGTCCGGCTTCGATGCCAATACCCAGTCGGTGAGTGCCGTCGGCGGGGCTGCAGACCATAGTGTTCACTCCGGCTGCCGGATGGAGTGTGAGTCCAATATAATTGTCGTAGTCGCTGTTTTGTGCCATAACGCTAAGTGAGACAGCCACCGCAGCGAACAATGTCATAATTCGTTTCATATATATATGTTTTTGTAAATATTGATGTTCTAAATTAAAACACTTGATGTTCATTGTTTTGCGACAGTACGCAGTCGTTATTTGCGTATCACCTGCTGGACAGCACCGTCAACACTGACGATGTAGCTTCCGTGCTGGTAGCGCGACATATCGAGTGTTGTGCTGTTGCCGTTGAAGGTGCGCTCTTCGATTACTACGCCTGCAGTGTTGCTGACGCGAAGCGTGTGGTTGAACTTGTCCGAATTGCTAACGTTGATGCTAATCGTGCCGGCAGTGGGGTTGGGATAGGCCTTGACGCTGACTGCATCGTCGCTGACAAGGGTGTTCATATCCTGCTGCGGGCAGGTGTAGGTCTCCACGCCGTTCATTCTGCAGCTGACAAAATATTCGCCTGTCAGACCGCCTTCCTGCTGATAGTAGTAGTCGTTGGCTCCGGGTATGAGTGTCCACTGTGTTTCACCGTATTCGCGATGATACCATTGTATGTCGGTGAGGCATTGGCAGGTGTCGATGAGAGCGATGACATCGTCAAAGAGCGGCATAACGTAGGTTTCAGGCAGATTGACGTGGAACGACACGCGGATAGCCGGGCTGATGAGGGTTGGGTAGTTGTGGTCGCGGAAAGTCAGGGTTGCAGTATAGTCGCCCGTGGGGATGCCTGCAGGAATATTGATATTGATGGTACCTGTGGGGCCAGGAGTGCTGAGGTATTTCCAGTTGACGTTGGGAATAGACGGATCGTCGAATGTCAATCGGTATTGGTCAGGGTTGCCCGAAATGAGATGGTACTCGATTGAGCCACTGCCTGAGCAATAGCCGTAGGCTTCGACCTCAAGGCCTTGGTTGTAACCGTTGGTGCCTATGTAATTGGTATCGGGGCGCATATCCTCGATGATGGCACCGTTGTGGAGGACTTTCTGGTAAGAAGGCAACTCATAGTTTGGCAGCGAACTACCAGCGAGGGTATAGGTGATGGTGATGTCCTTGTCCGAACCCAGGTTGGGACTGTCAAAATGAGCCTCGACGGTATGTGTCAGCACGTCGCTCCCCAAGATACCGTCCAATGTGCCGATGCTGGTTACCTCAGCGATATCATTGCCGTCATAGAACTTGGTAATGACAACGATGGAATTCTCAACGGTTACGTGGGCAGGACTGATGAGGAGGGTGACCGTGGCTGTACTGGGGTTCAGAGAGTCGCCAGCAATAATAGGATGCGCTGTAACGGTATAGACGCCTGCGTTGGTGGGGGCGTTGGGCGAGACAAAGGTCTCGGTACCGTTGGAGAATGTCAGCGTGGTGTTTCTGACAACGTTCGAATTGTCAGTGTAGGTTGCCGTCAGACCCGTGTAAGGCGTTGCCGTATAGGTGGTTGTCAGATCGCCTGTCCATACGACATTGTAGATTGTTGCACCGTCATCTGACTTGCTTGGCATAGCACTGACGGGGATGGCGTAAGCTTGCGAAGCGGCCGTTACAGCCATCACGAAGATTAAAAAAATAAATAATCGTTTCTTCATAATTAATGTATTATTTGATTGATATATTATTGATTAAAAGACAAAAAGAGTCGATTTTTAAGAGGTGGGCATTGAATATGCTTTCGTATTATCAATTTGCAAAGATACATATTTTTTTATTTTTATTATATTTTTTACTAAATTTTTTCAAATTTATTCGCTTTACACAATTATTTTCTTCATTGAGCGTTAATAATATTGAATTAGTTTTGATAACAGTATATGAAACAATATCTTGACCTTCTGCGTTATGTGCTTGACAACGGTATTCAGAAGGAGGACCGTACGGGGACGGGAACGCGCAGCGTGTTTGGCTACCAGATGCGATTCCACCTCGACGACGGATTTCCTTTGCTGACTACCAAGAAGTTGCACTTGCGCTCGATTATATACGAACTGCTATGGTTTCTGCGCGGCGAGACCAACATCGGCTACCTGCACGACCATAAGGTGTCGATTTGGGATGAATGGGCCGATGCCAACGGCGACCTTGGCCCCATATACGGACACCAATGGCGCTCGTGGGGCTGTGCCGACGGAAGCCATATCGACCAGATTAGCAACCTAATAGAGCAGATCAAGACAAATCCCGACTCGCGGCGTCTGCTGGTGTCGGCGTGGAATGTCGGCGAAATTGACCGTATGGCACTTCCACCCTGCCATATATTGTTTCAGTTCTATGTGGCCGACGGTCGCTTGTCGTGCCAGCTTTACCAGCGCAGCGCCGACATATTCCTCGGTGTTCCATTCAACATAGCCTCCTATGCTCTATTTACGATGATGATAGCCCAGGCTACCGGACTTAAATGCGGCGATTTTGTGCATACGTTCGGTGACGCGCATATCTATAACAACCATTTGGACCAGTGCCGTTTGCAGCTTACCCGCGAGCCACGGGCCCTGCCAACGATGCATATCAATCCCGACAAGAAGGACATTTTCGCTTTCGAATACGAAGATTTTACCCTTGATGGCTATGACCCCCATCCTCACATTAAAGGAGAAGTAAGCGTATAACAAACATAATCACTGTCGTGAAACATCTTAATCCAAATAATTTCTGTATCATAATGGCTGGTGGCTTCGGCAGCCGCTTCTGGCCATTGTGCTCGGTTACGAAGCCAAAACAATTTATCGACCTCGTCGGTTCGGGTGAGTCGATGATACAGAACACCTTCCGTCGTTTTGAGAATATCTGTCCGCGCGAAAACATCATCATCGTCACCACCAAGGCTCACGAAGCGCAGGTGCGGAAGCAGATTCCCGATTTGCTTGACTACCAGGTGCTCTGCGAACCGTTCCGCCGCAATACAGCTCCTTGTATCGCCTACGCGGCATCGGTCATCAACAACATCAATCCGAATGCCAACATTGTCGTTACGCCGTCGGACCACGCAGTGTTCGGTGCCAGCGAGTTTGAACGCAACATAAAGGACGCCATCAGTGTGGTCGATTCGCACGACTGGATAGTGACGCTGGGCGCACGGCCTGTGAACCCCAACATAAAGTACGGTTACATCCAGTTTCGCGAAGCCGGCATCCACGGCACATCGTCGAAGATACACAAGGTTGTGACCTTTGTCGAGAAGCCGCCGTTCGATATGGCGTGCCAGTTTATTTCGACGGGCGAGTTTCTGTGGAACGCCGGCATCTTCATCTGGCGTCTGCCGGTACTTATGGAGGCCTATCGCCGTCATTTGCCAATGATTGCCGAGAAGTTTTTCACGCTTTCGACCGACACGCCCATCAAGCAGCTTAAAGATATCTACACCCAGGCGCAGAGCATTTCGGTCGATTATGGCATCATCGAGAAGGCAGAAAATGTGTATGTGCTTGAGTCCGAATTCGGCTGGTCGGATGTCGAGACGTGGGATTCACTATATATGGCCAAACCGAAGGACAAGAATGGCAATGTGATTGCATCGGGACGTGTGCTTACCTACGATACGCACAATTGCGTGGTGCATCTCAATGCAGAAAAATATGCTGTCATCCAAGGTCTTGACGATTATATTGTTGCGTCTGGCGTTGATACTCTTCTCATCTGCCGTCGCGACCAAGAGGAGCAGCTGATGAAGTTCAACTCGGATATCGAGTTGCTGAAATCGAAGAAAAACCAAGAAGAATAGTTTGCAATACAATAATAAAAGTTGTGCTGCGTTAGTTTGGACAATAGAAGAAAAAACATAGTAATTATGCAACAATATAAAATAAAATATCTGCTAAAAGAAGATGTGTCATCGCTGATTGACACACAAATATGTGTAAAAGGCTGGGTGCGCACGAAGCGCGGAAACAAAAATGTGGCATTTATAGCCCTCAACGATGGTTCGATTATCCACAACATACAGATTGTCGCCGACCCCGCCAAATTTGAGGAGGAACTGAAACGCATTACCACCGGAGCCTGCATCTGCGTCGAAGGCAAACTGGTTGAGAGCCAAGGCTCTGGGCAAACTGTAGAGGTTCAGGCCGAGAGTATCGTTATTTACGGCGAGGCCGACCCCAACACATATCCGCTGCAGAAGAAGGGCCACAGTATGGAGTTTCTGCGCGAAATCGGTCACCTGCGTCCACGCACCAACACGTTCGGTGCAGTGATGCGTATGCGCCACGAAATGGCCTATGCAATCCATACTTTCTTCCACCAAAAGGGATTCTATTATTTCCATACGCCGCTCATCACTGCCAGCGACTGCGAAGGTGCCGGTGAGATGTTCCAGGTGACGACGATGGACCTTAACAACATACCGCGCAAGGAAGACGGTTCGGTCGATTACGAACAGGATTTCTTCGGCAAACAGACGGCACTGACGGTCAGCGGTCAGCTGGAAGGCGAACTTGGAGCAACAGCTCTGGGTGCCATCTACACCTTCGGACCCACTTTCCGCGCCGAAAACAGCAATACGCCGCGCCACCTGGCCGAATTCTGGATGGTGGAGCCTGAAATGGCTTTCTACCAACTTGACGACCTGACAGCCCTTGAAGAAGAATTTATCAAATTCCTTGTCCGTTGGGCACTCGACAACTGCAAGGACGACCTCGAATTCCTCAACAATATGATCGACAAGGGCCTCATCGAACGACTCAAGAGCGTTATCGACACCGACTTTGTCCGTCTGCCTTACACTGAAGGTATCAAGATTCTGGAAGAAGCCGTCGCCAAGGGTCACAAATTTGAGTTTCCCGTCAGCTGGGGCGTCGATCTTGCCTCGGAACACGAGCGTTTCCTCGTCGAGGAGCACTTTAAAAAACCAGTCATTATGATTGATTATCCTAAGGAAATCAAGGCTTTCTATATGAAGCAAAATGACGACGGCAAGACAGTTCAAGGCACCGACGTGCTATTCCCGCAGATTGGCGAAATCATCGGCGGTTCGGTGCGCGAGGAGAACTACGACAAGCTGATGACTCGTATCAACGAGTTGAACATACCTATGAAGGATATGTGGTGGTATCTCGACACACGCCGCTATGGCAGTTGCCCGCACGCAGGCTTCGGTCTTGGTTTCGAGCGCCTGATGCTCTTCGTCACCGGTATGGCCAACATCCGTGACGTCATCCCCTTCCCGAGGACACCGAAAACAGCCGAATTCTAAGGAAATCTTTCCTTTTTGTCTAAACAATGCCGAAACTGCTGACATTTTTAGGGATGTAAGCGGTTTCGGTTTTTTTTAATGTTTAATCGTTGCGTATAAATCAATTAAAACAATCTATCTGTAAAAAAGACAGAGGTTTTCTTTGAAGACTAATACATTGAGGTTGTCTTATTTACAACAACGAAGACAGTTGTACCTGACAAAATTTTTAATGCAGTGTAGTTTTTTTGATTAATCTTACGTTTTATAATTATGAGGTCAAAGGATCCATTTGAAATAATGCTGCATCGCTATAACGGACTGCTGTTTACGCTTTGTCGTCGTTTCTGTCGAAAGGGCGTGGAAGCTGATGACCTTTTGCAGGATGCGAGTGTGGCTTTGTGGCGCGACAGCAAGCGGTTACTGTCCTTGCCCGTGGGTCCGCAACAGGCAGCGCTGGTGTGGCGTATCAGTCGCAACGCGATGATAGACACCCTGCGACGCACACGTGAGTTTGACTCGTTGCCGGAAGACTACGACAGTGTTTACGACGACAGAAACCTGATAAACGAGCTGCACGAGCGGATAGAACTCCTTGAAGAACCTGACCGCACAATTGTGAAAATGCAATTGGAAGGATATGACTACGAAGAGATTGCCGGGAAAACAGGGTTGACAGTGAAGAATGTAAGTGTAAGGCTGGTAAGAGCGAAAGAAAAATTAAGAAGTTACTTTAAATAAAAAATGGATATGAGACACACGATGACAGATGAAGATTTTGACAAACTGTGGCAGCGCGCCGAGACAGAAGGCTATGCGGCGAAGTTGTCGCAGGAGTATCCGATGTGGCGAGCCAGACAACGCCGCAACACGGGAATGGCGGCAGCCATTGCCGTAATGCTGGCAGTGGCAATACCTGCACTTATGCCTCACCACAGCGGCTACGGCAAGGTGTATTGCAACCGCGGCGACATAGCCGAGGCACAATGGGTCAGTCTTACATCGGAAATACTGATGACTGTTTAAAGGAATATATATGAAACGAATTCTACTGATATTAACAACACTTCTGCAGTTGGCAATGCTCGTCGGATGCTCGTCGGGGGCAGGTGAGCAGCCCGGAGACATATATCGCAAGTATGCCTCGATGCCAGGCTTGGCGGTTGCCCAGGTGACTGATTTCGAGTTGTGCGACACGGTGAGCGTCGATGTGGTGATGCTTGTTGCCGACGACGACAGCACTTGGCAGCAGATAGTCGCCGAGTTCGACATACGCAGCGACAGCGGCTCCATCTCGTGGCTGGCACCGATCGACCAACCATCAATACGCACATCGTGGGACAGCGACCCCGTGCTGCGTGTTGTGGCTCTGCCCGAGCGTCGCACTGTGGGCATCTACCGCATCGACAACGAAGAACAATACGATGCCCTTTTGGATTATCAATTGAACAACATACACAAATAAATAATAAAAGAGATGAACAAGATATTCAAATTATTTGCTTTGGTGTTGGCCGTTGCAGGCCTCGCCTCCTGCGATGAAAAAGATAACAAACCGATACAAAATGATTCTGTAGAACGCACAGTAGTCTATACTGTAGGCGACCAAGAATTGCACCGCACCGTGAATGGCGACAGCGAATGGGACGCCCTGCTCGAAAGTTTTTGCGACTACGCGATGTCAGGCGAACAGGTGGCCTTCTATAGCCTTGGCAGCCACAGTTCTGTGGCATCGAAGGAGGCCCCGTCGATCAGCACCTCCAACCGCAACGAATTGAAGCGTTGGATGAAGGCTATGGAGAAAGAGGGAAAGACCGTCAGCGTGAGCTATGACGACCGCACAGGCAAGTGGAACGGCGTAGCATACTTGACCATCCCGGTCGCACACGAGGACTATGATTGCTATACCGGTGAGCTTACCTGCATTGAAATGCCTGTCGGCGATTATGGAATGGTGACCACCGCCCTTGTGCCTGCACTGCAAATCAACGACGACACCCTGTTAGTGCTCGAGAAATACGGCTATACTATGCTGTGCGGCAGCAATTATGAGAGCGGCGACACTATGACCCTCTGCGGCACCATAGAGACACGCCAGCTGGACGATAGCACAGAGTATCTGGTGCTCAACCTGACATCGGTCGGTGAGAGTGCTATAGCCAACGTATGGGAACTGACATTTATCCAGAGTTCTCTTGCCCCTTCGCAGAATATAGGAGATGTTTATAATTTTAGCGATGACGGTACCGTGACGCGCACCAGCGGCGGCACCACCGTTAGCGGAACTTGGACCATCGATGCCGACGGCAACCTCTGCTGCGACCTGCTCTCCGGAGATGGATGCTGGAGCATCAACTGGGTCTCGCCTCAGACATTGATCATCTCGCAAATAGACAATACTAACTATACTGTAATTGAGCTAGAAAGACACAATAACTAAAAAAAAATTTCACTCCTTGTAGTTTTTGGGCGACTTCTTACGCTCTTATAAGTGAAAACAATCAAAATTATAAATAATTAAAATAAACAATCACAAAAATGAAGAAAAACATCATTATCGTTGCCATCGCAACTTTAGCACTCGCAATGACCGCTTGCCAGAAAGAAGAAGACATCATTACCACTGGCAACAACTCGAACAACGAAGTTACCACCCCGAGAGTAAAGAGCACCTCCGACCTGCACAACACCAACTGGAACTGCAGCGTCAGTGTGGCCGACTTCCTCACCGCTACAGGCTTCAACATTGGTTGCGTTGACAGTATCGACGATGCAATTATTGAATCTTACCTGAACTTTGACGGCACCTATGCCCACTTCACCTTCTCGCAGAATGTCGAAATCTGGGGCTTGGACAACAACGACCAGATGCAGCAGATGCAGGGTGTTGACTATGAGTATTCATACGACGGTGCCTCGCACACCGGCTATCTCGTAGGCCAGGATGAGGACGGCAATGTAGCAAACCTCACCTTCACCTATGACGACAACACCGACGCTATCACCTTCGTACTTCCTCTCTATCTGGCCGAGGACATCACAAATGTAATCAACTTCCCCTTGGTTTACAACCGCGCCAACTAATAGCCAAAACGTAGTTTAATTACAATCCATAAAGCGCCGGCAGGTATATGCCGGCGCTTTTTTTATGTAAAAGTTTGCAGAAAGCCTGTAATTCCGCGGGTTCAGCCATATTTTCCCACTGAATCAACACTGGTTGTTGTCCGCTTGATGTCCGATTTTAAAGCGGACAACAGACGGTCTTGGTCCATTTTCGATATTGTAGTGCTGCTGTGTTTTTGGCGGCTTCTTTTTTTTAAAGCTAAGTAAACCAGTGGATTCAGCTTTAATTAACATTTTTTAACGGATGGTTTTGTTACTTTTGACCTTTCAAAAGCTACTTATAGAATAAAAATCTCATTACTGCGTTTCTGTGATTAAACTATGAAAATTCAAGATCTAAAGGCAAACAAGAGAATCATACTGATGGCGGCACTTGTTGTGTCCTCGTTTGTCGCCAACGCCCAGTCAGAACAATGGAAAGCCTATTTGGACATCCGCAAGCAGTCACGTGCTGACATGACGCCCTGCGAGAAGATGGAACTATATGCGCGAATGGATTCCATCTTCGATGGGTACATCCCTGTGCGCCGCATGGAAATGAACTACATGGGGGCCGCCCTGCAATGCGGCGACACGGCGACATTCAAGCGGCTGGCTTTCCGCGTGGTCAGGTGGAAGGGGTGGAACCCGCTTGTATTCTACTATATGGATCGATACAAGTTTTT
>JAGDCN010000059.1 GCA_017958525.1 Bacteroidales bacterium | reverse complement strand
TTGCAAAAACAATGATAAATCTCCATCCTGACTCAATACTCTAATTATGAGGAAGTATATTACCGATTTTAAAATCGTTGGCAAAAGCGTTTTCAACGAAATGTATTTCTCGCTTGTGCTTCAGCATCCGGAACGACTGCCTGAAATAGCCGCCGGCCAATTTGTTGAGATCGAAGTGCCAGGCAACAAACAGGTTATGTTGCGACGTCCCATTTCAATTCACGACGTAGATATCGCCAACAATACACTTACGCTGCTCGTTCAGGTCGTAGGCAAAGGTACACGTACACTGGCATCCCTCAATGTCGGCGACAGCTTGAACCTGGTCTATCCCCTCGGACACGGTTTCAGCCTTGAAGGCAAAAAGGTACTGCTTGTCGGCGGCGGAGCTGGCATAGCACCATTGCTGCATTTAAGCAAATGTCTTGCTGCCAAAGGCATACGACCTACCATCCTACTTGGCGGACGAACTGCAGCACTTATACCTGTGCAGAAAGAGTTTGAACCTTATGGAACAATCGGCTTCGCAACCGAGGACGGCTCTCTTGGCGAAAAAGGACTTGTTACACAACACAGCCTGTTCTCGGCCGATTACGACCATATTTATACCTGCGGACCCACACCGATGATGAAAGCAGTGGCACGCTATGCTATGGAGAAAGGCATTGAATGCGAGGTATCGCTCGAAAATATGATGGCTTGTGGCATTGGTGCCTGCCTGTGCTGTGTGGTCGATAGCGATGAGGGGCACAAATGCGTATGCAAAGAAGGCCCTGTTTTCAACGCAAAAAGACTGACCAACTGGATAAAACAATAGCAGCACACCTTCCACACAACATATCAACAAAAACCCTTCAACCTTCAAACCCTCCAACATATCAACAACAGAAAAAAATGCTTGAAACCAAGATACATAACCTAACACTGAAGAATCCCGTAATGACTGCCAGCGGCACCTTTGGCTATGGTGAAGAATTTGCCGATTTCATCGACCTCAACCGACTGGGAGGCATTATCGTCAAAGGCACCACGGGCGAACGCCGTCAGGGTAACCCCTACCCTCGTATGGCGGAGACCCCGTCGGGAATGCTCAACGCCGTGGGTCTTCAGAATGTCGGAGTAGAAACTTTCTGCAAGGAAGTATATCATAGAATCAAGAATTTGGACACCAATATCATCGTCAACGTCAGCGGTTCATCCATTGAAGAATACTGCAAGACTGCAGCGATGATTGACGAGCTGGACAACATCCCCGCCATCGAGTTGAACATCAGCTGCCCCAACGTCAAGAAAGGCGGTATGGGCTTCGGCACCAACCCCGATATGGCGGCGCAAGTGGTCGGCGAGGTACGCAAGGTCTATCATAAAACGCTGATAGTAAAGCTCACACCCAACGTCACCAGCGTAGTAGATATTGCCAAAGCCGTCGAAGGAGCCGGTGCCGACAGCGTAAGCCTAATCAACACCCTGCTCGGTATGGCCATCGACGTCGAAAAGCAGCGTCCCTACCTCAGCACCATCACCGGCGGCCTTAGCGGTCCCGCCGTCAAGCCAGTGGCTGTCAGAATGGTATGGCAAGTGGCACACGCCGTCAGCATCCCCGTTATCGGCTTGGGTGGCATCACATCGGCAGCCGACGCTCTTGAGTTCCTGATGGCAGGCGCAAAAGCCGTGCAGGTAGGCACAGCCAACTTCCTCGACCCCGCCATTACAATGAAAATCATAGACGGTCTGGAAGACTACTGCAAACGTCATAGTATCAACGATATCAACGATATTATCGGCATAATATGATTCTTGTCGCCGACAGCGGAAGCACCAAGACCACCTGGGCCGTGGTAGAGACTGGTAACAAGGTCGTTACGGAGGGTTTGAACCCACATTTCAGCACCGACAAGCAGGTGCTCGACGCTTGTGCAGCCGTGCGCCAGCAACTCACAATTCACAATTCACAATTCACAATTCACTTTTACGGTGCCGGCTGTGGAAACAAGCAGCAGGCAAAGCGGATGAATGTCCTCCTGCAACAAGGCTTTGGTACCGACAGCGTTACCGTTGAGACCGATATGCTTGGTGCCTGCCGTGCCGCAGGTGCAGGACGTCCCTGTGTTGTGGCCATTCTGGGCACCGGCAGCAACGCCTGCCTTTTCAACGGAGAAGCCATTGTGCGACAACCCGTCAGCACCGGCTACATCCTCGGTGATAAAGGCTCGGCCAACCACGCCGGACGCAAACTCCTTGACGGCTATCTGTCACACCGTATGCCGGCAAACATAAGACACTTGTTCCATAACAGTTACCGCCTCTCAGACGCCGAATTAATCAATGCCGTATACCACCAGCCAAACCCGAACCGATTCCTTGCGTCGCTGGCACCTTTCGCCATTGAAAACATAGAGAACGACTATTGCCGCAACATCTTGACCGAGACACTTTCCGATTGGTACTTCCTTTGTCTGATATGGCTTCTCAAAGGGCGCAAGGCGCATAGTTTTTCACACCATTGGGACGGTGAAGTGAATTTCGTGGGAGGCTATGCCAAAGCCGTGGAACCCCTACTGAAAGAACTCCTGCACAGCGACGGGCCTTTCCACGTTGGCACTGTCCTCGCCGACCCCATCGACGGACTGGTACAATTCCACAAAACACACTAAATTTTCGATTTTTTTAGCACAGAATATACTTTAAACAAATAATCAGCGTTACACACGCATTAAAAATCTACAAAAAAGAAACAATGGACTTAAGCAAAATCTTAGTAGTTTCCGGCAAACCGGACATTTATGAACTTGTATCACAAACAAAGAACGGCGCCATCGTCGAGTCGCTGGCCGATAAAAAACGTTGCCCCGTATTCAAATCAGATAGAATCAGTTCGTTGAACGAAATAAGCATCTTCACCACCGAGAAAGAAAAACCGCTGAGCGAAGTGCTGCAGGATATCTTCCGCAAAGAGGATGGCAAACCCATCTCCTTCGAAATCAAAAAAGTGCCCAGCAGCGAACTCTTTGCATACTTCGCACAGGTGCTGCCCAACTACGACACCGAGCACGTCCACGCCAGCGACGTCAAGAAAGTGCTGCTGTGGTACAACCTGCTGGTCAATGCAGGTAAGATAGACCTCGAAGAACCCGAAACCGAAAACCAAGAAGAGGAAAAGAACGCATAGTTTTACAATTTCCATCTCAGTCATTAAGCGGAACGACGAAAATAAATTTTGCCGTTCCGCTTTTGTTTTGTAATTTTGTATTTTTATGCAATAATATAAAATGCGTTACATATCACTCATAATCAGTCTTGTTATACTTGCAATCGGTATTTCGGAGAGCCAGGCGCAGCAGCAATTACAGCATATTACGTATTACAGCTACGACTATGACAGCGACCATACCGACACATCTAAAACTTTTGTGGATCAACTCGGAACGCAGATTCATATATATAGCGAAGGTCCTGCCAACGGCAATCTGATACCCGG
>JAGDCN010000058.1 GCA_017958525.1 Bacteroidales bacterium | reverse complement strand
TGCCAACATTACAGCAAATTATGGAAACGCGGCGGTTGAATGCCTCGGCAACGCCACCATCATAATCGAAGGTTACACCAACGCGGTAACTGGCGGAACGGACGGTGCCGGAATCCATATCCCATCAGGTTATACCCTCACAATCCGCGGCAATGGTCATCTGACGGCTACAGGTAACTCTGGTGCCGGCATCGGCGGTAATTATGATGAAAACTGCGGCAACATTATCATCGAAGATGCTGAAATCACAGCCACAAGTGATTACGCTTGTGGTATAGGTGGTTGCCCCAGTTATTCCTGCGGAGATATTACCATCTCTGGCGCCACAATAACTGCAACGACCGATTTTTTGAATGCCGCTATCGGCAGTGGCCAAGGTGACGAATACTATGGCCCAGCATCCTGCGGTAATATCACCATTACCAACAGCACTATCACAGCCACAGGTGGTGAGGACGCTGCCGCCATCGGTTCCGGCGCCGGTTATGGATGGAATGATGTAAGTCTTAGTGGTTTTTCAACCTGTGGTACCATAACCATTTCCGGTAGCACGTGTATGCTTTCTTTGGATGGTAGAGGTCGGGCTGAATACACTGTAGGCCCTGGTTATGGAGGTGTCTGCGGCACTGTCACAATCAATGGTAGCACAGGCTATTATACGGAAGAAAGAATTTATCCTTGATTATTAAGCCTATCCTAAATGTACAACAATAGCTAGGGGCCGCGCCATTTGGCGCGGCCCCTGCTTTTTTGTCCAATCCGATTCTGTCATTGGTTGCCCTTATGACCGAATGGGGCATAAAAGGCAACTCCGACAAGGGGCTTCTGCGGGTCGGAACTGTTACTGTGAAGGATGCTTCCAAAGGACGGGATTTGGAGCACCGAAATGTTAAAATTGTACCAATTATCATCAAATAATTTTAACATTTATATTCGACTGATTATCAAGGTATAATAAAAACACTGTCAGGAACAACTCCCCAGACGGACAATATTTTACACTTATAAAACATTGACCAAAAACCTATTAAAGTTCACTGATGTAGTCTTTGGTAAAACTTTGATAAGACTTTGAGTGAACTTTGATAGGAATTTGGTACCTCGAAATCAGGGTGTTGAGTCAGAGCAAAAGTGGGTCAAAGCAGGCGTTGAAATGTTAAAATTTAACATATGACAAGGGGCATTTCGGTCGAAAAAACGGGTCGAGGACATTTTATCGCCGTCGGTATGTTTTTTTTTTGTATTTTTGCAAATTTGAACAAATATTATATAATGTCCGAAAGAAAAGAAAAACTAACTGAAAGTATGGCACTTGCAAAGCTTGCGGTGCTTGGCATAGAGAATAAAAAAGGTCTTGACCCTGTGGTGTTGGACTTGCGTGGTGTGCAGTCGGCCCCGGCCAACTATTTTGTCATCTGCAGCGGCAATGTGCCGTCGCACGTGAGTGCAATCAGTGACGGGGTGTTTGAAAGTATCAAGAAAGCAACAGGCTATAATCCCCATCGTATAGAAGGCTACGACAACGCCGAGTGGATATTGATGGACTATTTCGATGTTGTTGTGCATATCTTCCTGAAAGACAAGCGTGACCACTATCGTTTGGAACAGCTTTGGGCTGACGGGGAGAAAGTAGAGATTTGAAAGTGAAAAGCAATTGATTGAAAATGAGTGAAAACAACAATAATATAAACAGACCTTCGGGGAACAACGGTTCCAACCAGCGTGGTGGCAGCCAGCAGGGCAACGGTCAGAAGAAAAACAATGGTAAGAAGAAAGGCACCGACTGGGTGATGTATGTCATCTATGCGGTGATTATCCTGTCGCTGGGCGGCGTTTGGCTTGGCGGCGGCGGCAAAAGTGCGAGCAAGGAGATTGGCTGGGGCCGTCTGGACGAGATTCTTCGCAAGGGCGACCAGCGCGAAATAGTGGTGGTCGATAAGGAGCGTGCCGAGATTTACATCAAGGAGTCGGCGCTGCAGAACGACACTTCGTACAGCGACATCACGCGCGGCGCGAAGGATATGAAGGATGCCGGCCACTACGTCTATAAGTTTGTCGATATCGAGAGTTTCAAAAGCGACCTGGATATGGTGTCGCAGCAGAATTTCGAGCGTGACACTGCGGGTCTTGCCGACAGCAGTGGCTACGTCAGCAGCGAGAAAATCAACCAGATACGTCGCGACAGCCATATCGAACTGAAGGCCCGCGAGAGCGACCGCACGTGGGAGAAAATTGCCTACTGGTTTGGTCCGCTGCTGATGCTGGTGTTCTTCTTCTTCATTATGAGCCGCATAGCCAACCGTCAGATGGGCGGTGGCGGCGGTGGTGGTATTTTCAGTGTCGGCAAGTCGAAAGCCAAGATTTATGACGGCAAGACAACGATCAACGTCACTTTCAAGGATGTCGCAGGTTTGGCCGGCGCGAAGGAGGAAGTGATGGAAGTGGTTGATTTCTTGAAAAATCCGAAGAAATATACCGCCTTGGGCGGCAAGATACCGAAGGGAGTGCTGCTGGTGGGGCCTCCGGGTACCGGCAAGACGCTGCTTGCCAAAGCCGTTGCCGGCGAGGCCAATGTGCCGTTCTTCTCGATGTCGGGTAGCGACTTTGTCGAGATGTTTGTCGGCGTCGGTGCTTCGCGTGTCCGCGACCTGTTCGAGGAGGCCAAGAAGAAGGCTCCCTGCATTATCTTTATCGACGAAATCGACGCTGTGGGTCGTGCCCGCAGCCGCGGTGGGTTGAGCAACGCCAATGACGAGCGCGAAAATACGCTGAACCAGTTGCTTACCGAAATGGACGGCTTTGGCACAAACAATGGTGTCATTGTTATGGCCGCTACCAACCGCGCAGACATTTTGGACAAAGCCCTGCTGCGTGCCGGACGTTTCGACCGCCAGATTTATGTGGAACTGCCTGACATCGATGAGCGTAAAGCCATTTTCGAAGTGCATATGAAAGGACTCAAGCTGGGCAGCGACATCGACAAGGATTTCCTGTCGAAGCAGACTCCCGGCTTTTCGGGTGCCGACATTGCCAATGTATGCAACGAGGCTGCGTTGGTGGCAGCGCGCAAGAATAAACAACTGATTGAAAAACAGGATTTTCTTGATGCTATTGACCGTATTATAGGCGGTTTGGAGAAGCGCTCGAAAGTTATCACCACGGAGGAGAAAAAGACCATTGCCTATCACGAATCGGGCCACGCGTCGGTCAGCTGGCAGCTGCGCTGGGGCAACCCGCTTGTGAAAGTGACTATAGTGCCGCGCGGCAAGGCCCTTGGTGCAGCCTGGTATCTGCCGGAGGAGCGCCAGATAACGACATACGAGCAGATGTTCGACGAAATCACGTCGCTCGTTGCCGGACGTGCTGCCGAGGAGATTGTTTTCGGCCAGATTTCGACAGGTGCTTTGAACGACTTGGAGCGTGCCACCAAGATGGCCTATTCGCTGGTGGTGTATTACGGTATGAGTTCGAAGGTGGGTAATGTAAGCTACTATGACTCAACGGGTCAGAGCGAGTGGAATTTCACCAAGCCCTTCAGCGAGCAGACCAACCAGACGATTGATGCCGAGGTGAAGCGTATGGTCGAAGAGGCCTACCAGCGCGCCAAGAGCATTCTGCTTGCAAGCCGCGACAAGCTTGACCAACTGGCTCAGCTGCTGTTCGAACGCGAGGTAATCTTCCGCGAAGATGTGGAGAATATCTATGGCGAACGCCCGTGGGACAAGAAAGACGAAGACGAAAACCAAAACGAAAACGAAAACGAAAACCAAAACGAAAACGAAAACCAAAACGAAAACGAAAACCAAAACGAAAACCAAAAACCTACGGACTAACCACTTTTAAACCTTGAACCCTAAAACCATTAGACTCTACAACCCTAAACCCCCTTTCCACCACGATGAAAGACAACCAGCTTAAAGAACAGGTAATGAAAGACATCCGCGAGGCGCTGATGGATCGCAACGAAGTGGCTGAGTGCGATAGCACTACCGCTGTCGATGCTGAGAACAATGGCACTGAGGACTTGAGCGTTGTCTTTGCCAAAAACTTCACGCAGAACGGTGGCACGATGTACTATTGCCTCAACGAGAACGATATACGTCAGCGACTTGAGGAAATCAGACATCGTCACGGCGATGCCATAGTGGGCTGCGCCAGCGAGAACCTGTCGTCGTTTCTGTGCCATATCGGGATGGACAACTGTTGCCTGTGTGACCCGTCCAAGATTTATCCGCTTGGAGCCATTCTGTGCGAGGCCTTGATTTCGTGGAACGGCAGCATCGTCATCACGTCGAACCTGGGTTTGGGCAACACAATCAACGCACTGCCTGAAACGACAGTGGTGCTTGCATTCACGTCGCAAGTGGTGTCTGACTGGATGGCTGCCAATGAACGTTTGAAGACGCTCTATACGGATTATCCTGAACAGGTAATTGTTACGTCGCCGGCCAGCTACGCTTATCGTAAGGGGACGCAGAAACTCTATCTGATACTGATTGAAGACGAGACGAACTGACTTTGGATTTAACTTTAACCTT
>JAGDCN010000057.1 GCA_017958525.1 Bacteroidales bacterium | reverse complement strand
GAAGATCGTTGTCCGTGCCGGCGCCGGTTTCTACAACCTCGACCTCGAGGCTTGCACCGCCCGTGGCATCGTCGCCATGAACACCCCTGGCCAGAACAGCAACGCTGTCGCCGAGCTCGTCATGGGTATGCTCGTCTTCTGCGTCCGAAACTTCTACAATGGCAAATCTGGCTCTGAGCTCATGGGCAAGAAACTGGGTATCCTCGCCTTCGGCAACGTGGGACGCAACGTGGCCCGCCTCGCCAAAGGCTTTGGTATGGAGGTCTATGCTTACGACGCATTCCTCACCGCCGACCAGATCAACCAGAGCGGTATGGCTAAGGCTGTCGCCAACCAAGAAGCACTGTTTGAGACCTGCGATGTAGTGTCCCTCCACATCCCCGCTACAGCAGAGACCAAGCAGAGCATCAACTACGCTCTCGTCAACAAGATGCATAAGGGCGGTATCCTGGTCAACAGCGCCCGCAAGGAAGTCATCAATGAGCCCGAACTGCTCAAACTGATGGCCGAGCGCACCGACCTGAAATACATCACCGACATTATGCCTGATGCCGATGCCGAATTCAAGGCTTTCGAAGGCCGCTACTTCGCTACACCCAAAAAGATGGGTGCCCAGACCGAAGAGGCCAACATCAACGCCGGTATCGCTGCTGCCAACCAGATCAGCGAGTACTTCAAGAATGGTTGCACTAAGTTCCAGGTGAACAAATAATAGTGTATCTTAATTAAAAAAGGGGGGGAGCTAATCCCCCCTTTTTTAATTGACATCATTCAATCCGCTTATATCATCCCTATGACTCTTTTTGTTTTCAATCCGGAACACGATTTGTGTTTGGCGAATGGCGACCCTAATTATGTCCCTCCTCAGTCGGCGCTTGATTTTGCCCGTAGAGGAGTTGGTGTAATGAAGGTTCTTTATGGCGACGATGTTGAAGTTATAGCGGCTGATGATTTTGCAAGTTGGTGCAGCGGTCATAAAGACATTTGCGAAAACATAGATGCCATTGTCCCTTGGGGATGGGATGCGCGCCTTAAGCAGATGTTGGTAAAACAGGGCGTAAAAGAGTCGTTATTGCCTACAGATTTGTATATTAAAAGGTTGCGTGAAATGCAACACCGTTCTACAATTTTACCACTCCAATCCGCTGCATATTGTGTATATAAAGTCGGTGATGTCATAGATTTGCTTGTGGATCATCCTCGTATTGTGCTCAAAGCACCTTGGTCGGGGTCGGGCAGAGGGCTGCGATGGGTTGATGAGAAACTTTCGGAGCAGGATGAATCCTGGATAAGAAAGACGGTGGCTTCACAACGGTGTGTCATAGCAGAAGAACGATATGACGTCAAGGATGATTTTGCTTTTGAATATTATGTTGAAAACGGTTTGGTTGAGTTTGTGGGTATGTCTTTTTTTGTGACGCAAAGTGGCGTGTATAGGCATAATATTCTTTTGCCGGATGAAGCAATACGCAGTAGGTGTGGTGTAACACCAGAACTTGGCAGATCAATTAAAAGTTGGTTGCAAATAAGTATTGCGCCATACTATAATGGCTACTTGGGTGTAGATTGTTTCTCTACACAGGATGGACGTATTGTTGTCTGCGAAATCAACCTTCGGCATACAATGGGTCTTGTAGCTCATCGTTATTTAGAACGCCACCCTGAGTGTAAAGGGCAAATATGGACTCAGGATATAACAGTATAATAATTCTATAAAATGTTCTTTTTTGAGACCTTGTTGCTGGCGCTGGCTTTGTGTGTTGATTCTTTTACGGTTTCGACGGCTTGTGCCTTTCGCAATCGTATGTCAATACGTAGTGGCATAACAATGGCTGTTGTTTTTGCTGTGTTTCAGGGCGGCTTTCCATTTTTGGGAGCTTTGCTGGGTGTTGCATTTCGTGCTTTTGTTTCCTCGATAGACCATTGGGTGGCGTTTGCATTGTTGTTATTTGTCGGATGTAAAATGATTGTTGATGCTTTGCGTAACACCTCGGACGATTGTCAGATAAAAGACTTGAACTTCGGCATAATGTGTTTGCTGGGTATAGCCACCTCTATTGATGCTTTTGCCGTAGGTGTCACTCTAGGGTTGGAGAACAGTATTCCCCAGGTGTTGTTTATCACTTTAATAATTGCTACAGTGACTTTTCTTGTTTCAATACTGGGTGTTGTTTTGGGACGTCACAAAATACCTATCCCCGAACGAACGGCTTCGATCGTGGCTGGAATGGTATTGATTGTTCTGGGAATTGTTTCGCTGGTTTGTAATTAGGAAATTACAAAGTGATTATCATCATAATAGGATAATGGTCTGAAATATAATCTATACCAAAATTCTTTATCAAGGTTTTGAAACGGTTTACAATCACATTTCGAACCAGGAAGTGATCGGTCATAGCAGGAGTGCCTTTTCCAAAACCATTGTAGCTGTTTCGATAATCGGTACGATAGGCTATGTCGCGAGCAGGGTCCATACTGAGGTCGTATAGTGGTCTGAAATCGTAGTTGTTGATTTCTGAATTCATATCACCGCCAATGATTACAGGTGCTCCTGATGGGACAATACTGCTGACAAATTTTGCAATCAGTTTGATTGATTCGTTGTGGGCAAGTGTTCTTTCCGAAGCGAGGTGCGTGTTGAAATAATAGAATTCGTCACCTGTGGCTTTTACGCGGAAGTGGGCAATGGTTACGATGTGGTAATTCCTTGCATCCCATCCCAGCGAGACGGTTTGCGGTGTAGTACTAAGCCATCTTGTTTTGCTTGGTGATGCCAGTTCTATTTTTGTTTTGTCGTAGTATATGGCAGTATGTTCGCCGCGTGTGATACCGTTGTCGGCTCCAATTCCAACGCGTCGATATTTGTCTCTGTATAATTTGTCGATGTAAGCCAGTTGGTCCAATAAAGCGTCTTGGACACCGATAATGTCGGGATTTTCGCTTTCTATCATTTTTATAACGGCTTTCTGTCGAGCGTTCCAGGTGTATTTCCCGTCATCCTTTGGCGAGATGTTGTTGTGAATATTGAGCGAAATGACTTTCAACTGCTGAGCCTGAAGGCCGGGCAGTTGTGCCATTCCTGCAATCAATAATATTAACAACAACAATCTTTTCATTAATTATCCTCTATTTTGCTTTTTTGATTTGTTAGTATCGTTTAATAATAGTTTTATTTTGTTTTTTGTATTTTTTAATAATTGATTCAGATGATGCCGTAATGCATCAGGGCTTTTGCAATTCCGTCATTGTCGGAGGTGTCGGTGACGTAATCGGAGTGGGTTTTGACGATGTCGGCCGCGTTGCCCATTGCGATGCCAGTGCCTGCATAATCGAGCATTTCAATGTCGTTGGCGCCGTCGCCGAACGCCATTGTCTCTTCACGCGTTATGTTGAAATGGTTAATTATGGCTTGAATGCCGACGGCTTTGCTGCTGTTGTCGGGGATGACATCAGTGAAAACGGGATGCCATCGCGGCATACGGCAGTGGTTGAGGAATTGCAATGTTTCTGCATCTTTTTCGGCGGGCTGGATGGCGATGAACTGATAGACTTCTTGTCCATTCATTTCTTCGAGCGGTCTCAGAGGTGGCATTTCGAATCCCAGTTGGTCGCGCAGGGCCTGTGCTGTTTTGTCGATGCGGTTGATGAACATATCGTTTTTTGTGAAGCACATTGTTGTGAGGTCGTGGTGCTTAACATATTCGAGCCATCGGATGCAATCAATGTTGTCGATTGCGTTGTTTACCAGTATTTTGTCACCGACAAAACAGTATCCACCATTTACGGTGATATAGGCGTCGAATGAGACTGGCATTTGGGGAATCAGAATCATAGGTCTTCCCGACGAGATGACGGTTTTTATGCCCTTGCGTCGCAATGCTTCAAAAGCGTCTATAGTGCTTTGGAGCACGCGATGTGTGTTGTAGCTGAGCAGAGTGCCGTCGATATCGAAGAATATGGCCTTTGTCATCTGATTTTTTTTGTTGTTTTAATTTTTTTTAAGATTTTAGCACCTTAAAAAACTGCGCACATCAATAGCGTTCCTTGCCAATTCGAAGAACTCACAATCGGGCACTTCTTGGGCAATTGGCTAATTATGATGTTTTTATGCGTTTTTTAAGGGCGCAAAAAATCCACGCAAATTTACGAATTTTTTTCTGAATGGCAAAATGGTTTACAGAACCTGACTGTTAGCAAAAATACTGCTTACTGTGAATTTTTGTTGCGATTTTTTCGCAATGCTAAAATTTTGAAATCCTAATTGATTTGGAAAATATGTGGAAACTGTTTTTTTCACCGGCAGAGTGGCAGAAACAGCTTTGCTGAGCCAAAAATGGACAGCGAGAACTATATTGTCCGTAGGTGCAGAAACAACTAAAACGGCATATTTTTCGGGGCATCACCTAGGCACGTTCTCTATAACAACAAGCCCATTTCAACCATCATTCGACCATATATCAACGGTACTTCAACCATATTTCAACCATTTATTATCGTTGAAATATGGTTGAAGTATCGTTTAATTATGGTCGATATGACGGAGTTGGTGTATGCAATGCACTTATAATGTCCATTGAAGCTGTTCGGAAACCTAATGGTTGGCTTTGTCATATACAGAATGTTGCAGCATAAGTGCTTGCCCGATGCCACGTGTGGCGAGGTATATCATAAAAGCCAGCCAAAGGGTGTTGTTTTGTATATAGTCGGCATTGGCATTTGTTGATGGTGGTATCATACGCAGTGCATAATAGACTGCAAAGAAGGCGATTGTTGCGATAAACATTGTGTTTCGCATTGTTCGCGATGCTGTTGCACCGACGAAGATGCCGTCGAAGAGGAAAGCAGAGAACCCGCATACGGGTATGATGAGTGTCCATAAGAGATATGGACGTGCTGCTTCAATGACATTTTGTTTATCGCTGAAGATGCGCAGGAACTGTTCGCCGAAGGCAGCGTAGGCAGCGGTGAACAATGCGGTTAGGGCCAATCCCCAAACGAGAAGGTGTCGAACGGTGGAGACCAGCGAGTGGCGGTCGCGTGCACCGATGTATCGTCCGACGAGTGATTCGCCGGCATAGGCAAAACCATCCATAATATAACTGAAGAGTGTGAAGAATTGCAGCAGCAGTGCGTCGATGGCAAGGATTTGGTCGCTGATACGTCCCGATTCGGAGGTGATGAAGGTGAAGACGGCAGCAAGACAGATGGTGCGAAGGAAGATGTCGCCGTTGACACGGAAGAAGTGGCGCATAGCTCCCCATTGAAGAGTCTCGAATAGGAACGCCTTGTTCATACGTCCTCTAAACAATTTGCCGTAGCGGAGGATGACGAAGAAGAGTCCTACAACTAATCCGCTGTATTGTGCGATGACTGTACCCAACGCTACACCACGTATGTCCCAATGGAAAACGAGGACAAAGAGAAGGCTGCATAGGATGTTGACGACGTTGATGAATATGGCTATCCACATCGGAAGCTTGGAATTCTGCATACCTATGAACCATCCCTTTATGGCATAGAGCCCTAATGTTGCCGGTGCCGCCCAGATGCGCACAAAGAAGTAGCTTAGGGCAAGGCTGAGGACTTTGTCGCTGCCATTGAATATGTATTGTGAAAGCAGGGCTATGGGATATTGAAGCACTATGAGCGTCAGTGCTATGGCTATTGCTATGGCAAAAGCGCGCAAAAAGACTCGCACCGCCTCGTCGAGGCGGCGCGAACCATAGGCTTGTGCGGTGAATCCGCTTGTACCCATCCGCAGAAAACCAAAGTTCCAGTAGATCAGATTGAATATCTGTGTTCCTATGGCGATGGCACCGATGTGTGTTTCGCTGAGGTGGCCGACGATGGCGGTGTCAACCATACCAAGTAGTGGTACGGTGATGTTGGTGACGATGTTAGGAAGTGCGAGGTTGAGTATTTTTCGATTCATTACTGGATCTCGCATTCGGCGACATTAAGGATTTGTCGTGATTCTTTGTTGCTGATGAATGCGACAATATGACAGTTGTGGAGGTTCCAGTCTTTGTTGTAATTGTCGTATATGAACTGTGCCACTCGTTTTTCGCCAGTCTGTCCAGTGCAATCGATATCGGCACCCCAAATGTCGGTTATGACATCGCGGAGGACGTGGTTGTGAATGTAGTTGTTGTCATCGCTGCCGTCGGGTTGTCTCTGTGTGACCTGAAGCTGGTCTTCCATAATGAACAGTGTGACTGTAAGTTGATCGCTGATGTTTTGTAGGAATTCGAGATTGACGTTAATGGTTATTTTGTCGCCAGCGTTGGCATCGACAGCGATAGCCACTTGGGCCTGCTGGCTGATGATATCGTCGGCGCGTCCATTTATTCCGCTGGTTGGGGTGAAGAGGTCCCAGCCCGAGCCGTTGGTAGAGCGGTTGATGAGTGCCGTGGGGTATTCGCCTGCGGCAAAGACGCCAAAGAATTTGCTCCAGGCGTCGCCGTCGTCGGTGCTAAGTCTTGGTGTATCTCCGATAGGGCGTGTGAATGTTGAGGAATCGTGGATGGCGACTGCTATGAGTTGCCCGTTGTATTGTTCGGTGGCTGCTGCAATTGCTATGTCGGCATTGGGACAGTTCATGCAGCGTACGCCGGTGTATTTTTCTATCAGGGCACGTTGTGAATGGTCGTTGACACCTGTGCCGTCAAACCATTGGCCTGCCGCACCGGAGAAGACGACATATTCTTCTTGAGGAATTTTGTCGCAAGAAACAAGAAGGGTGGCTAAGCAGGCAAATAGGGATATTGTTGTAATTATTTGTTTCATATTAGATTAAATTATATTTTGAGTAAAAATATTTTGTTTTATGCTTTTGCAGAATGCAAAGGGCCACTTGTTAGAAGGAGGTTGTGAGACTGAATGTGAGTCCGTTGCTGGCGGGGACTTGTCGGCAGACGCCGCCGATGCAGATGATGCCTTCGCGCTGTTTTCCGTATCCGACTTGGAGTCGTGTGGCACCTTTGGTGTATCCTATAGAGATGTTGTAGTAGTTGCCGATGCCATCGTTGTATGCATACTGGTCGCTGAATGATACAAACCAGTTGCTGGTGAAATTGTATTCGACAAGGCCCATAATCCAGTCGCCAGCGCGTTTGTCGTCGATGGCGGCATCATATTTGCTGTCGCTGGCCATCCATTCGGCTTCAAAGCGAATAACGTTTTTGCGATTGATTTTCCAGGTGACGTCGCCAACAAGGATGTGGTTGTGGTGTATGTCGCCTTCGTGCCCTTCGACAATGGGGTTGAAGATCATATAGCCGTAGGTGGCAGTGCATTTGACTTTGTTGCTGAGTTTCTTTGCCACTTCGAGGCTGATGTCACCGTAGTACGTATCGCCAGTACCGAAGAATGAAGATGTGTAGCCGTCGGTACCTTTGCCACCGATGACTGTTGTATCAAGTCCTGTGATGAGCGATGCGTTGAGGTGGATGTCGGTACCGTATTTTCCGCCAAAGAGTGATTCTTTCTTAAACTTATATATGAAATCACACTGTAGTCCCATTTCGCCTGTACTTTGTGTAGCGTAAGGGTACATACTGAGGAAGGCGTAGGTGTGTTGCTTGGTGATGGAGGGGGTGTAGTTGATGTATAGCATTTCGCCGCTGACAGATCGTACAGATTTGAAGCCCATATTATCGACGCGTTTGGCTTGAATGTTGGCGCTGAGGCCTTTCTGTGAATAGCTAGCACTGAGCCAAAGGGCTTCGCCATTTTTGTAGATGTAGTTGTTCATAATGGAGGGGTCTTGTCCTTTACGTGCGTATTCGGCTTGGAGTCCGAAACCGCCGTGAGCGAGGTCCATACGGACAGATGCTGCACCAACATTAAGTGGCAGGTTGAGTTTATATCCACTTATGTCGGAAAGGATAGTTTCGTCGCCTTCATATTTGCTTACGAACGAGCCACCGAGTGTGAGGCGTGTCTTGGATTCGTTCCAATTGCTGACAATGTCGTTGAGCGAGATCTCGGCATCAAGACCGCGGACAAGTCCACGCGTGTCCCAGTAGTAGCGCTGCTGTCCAACGAGGCCTTTGAGGGTGACGCCGTTCCAAGGACGGTATGTGACATTGAGTCCTCGAATGGCGTTGTCGATACCGAGGAAACGGTCTTCGTAGGCTCGCAGTGTCATTCCGTTGCCGAACTGTTCATAGAAATGGCCTGCGGTAACGGCAAATGTCTGTGTTTTATAGCTGACGAAGTAGTTGGCGATACCTTGCCCTGTGTATTGGCTGTTAAATCCGAGCAGAGGATTGAGATATGCTTCGTAGCGCAGACCTGCGCTGAAATTACCGTTGGTGTAAAGTATGTCAGCACGAGCGTTACTGAGCAATTTTTCGGGTACGTTATCCGAGCCAATGACGGAGTCGCGTCTCGAAATTTGTCCGTCAAATTGAATGTTGCCAGTGACGTGTCCGCCGAGAATGCCCTGTGCTTGCAGAGAATTGATAATTGAGAATTGGAAATTGAGAATTAGTGCTATGGCGACTAATTTTATCGCTTTTCTACTCATTGTATATTATGCTTTGTGTATGTTTCAGATTTCTTCGCCGTTAGCGATTTTTTTGACTAGTTCAAAGAGTTCTTCCTCGCTGCCATCTACATAAGATGTGTGCTGCCAAACGATTTCACCTTTGCCATTGAGGAGAAAAGTATGCGGTACATTGACTACGTTCATTGCACGTTTGAAATCTTGGTTTTGGTCAAGATAAACCTCGTATTCCCATCCGTTGCCGTCAACGTGAGGTTTGACTTTCGAGGCCGAGCGTGTGTCGTCGATGGATATGGCTACAAGTTTTACTCCTGTTTCTTCTTGCCATTCTTCGTAAACTTCTTTTATGGCGTTAAGTTCGCGGTTGCAGGGTTTGCACCAGGTGGCCCAAAAACTGATAATTATGGGTTTGCCATTGTTTTGGATAATGGATGTTTCAACCGTTTTACCGTCAAGGGTTTTGATGGTGATGTTTTCAGGTACTTTGGCATTTTGAGCCGTTGCAAGAGCGGCGAGCATCGTAATAACGAGTGTAAGAATTGTTTTTTTCATTGTATAAAGGATTTTTGTTTTTTAAATAAAAATGTAAAGATTATAGACTTATGATTATTAGTATTAAATTGATTATATTTCTTTTAAAAGGCAGATAATTTCGTTTAGATTTTGTCGGTATGGTGTGTCTGGTATGCTGGATAGGATTTGTGAGGCATTATCAAGTCTATTTAGCATTTTAGTGCGGGCTATCTCAAGGTATCCGTCTTTGGTGACTGTATCAATGACGGAATTGATGTCGTTGTCGGAGAAAGATTCTTTGATCAGCAAAGGTAGTATTTTGTTGTGTATAACGTTGTTTTTCAATGCTAAAATTAAGGGTAGAGTGCACTTGCGTTCGCGGATGTCGTTACCGGTTGGCTTGCCTGTTTTCTGGCTAGATAGATAGTCAATGATATCGTCGCGCATTTGGAATGCGATTCCGAGTTCGTTGCCGAATGCACGAAAGGTTTGTCGTAATGAGTTTTCTGCGTTGGCAAGGATGGCGCCAGTTTCGCAGCATACAGCGATAAGAATGGCAGTTTTTTTACTAATTATCTGTAAATACGTATTTTCGTCTATGTCGTAGTGTCCACTATATTGTTGTTGTAGTAATTCACCCTCACTCATTTCGATTACGGCATTATTGATGATTTCTGTCAGATGTTTGTTGTCAATGTCGTTGATGGTTTTCATCACTTTGGCAAGGAAGAAATCGCCCATCAGAACAGCTGTTTTGTTGTTCCAAAGGCTGTTGACGGTTTTTGCGCCGCGTCGCAGATCAGATTCGTCGATAACGTCGTCGTGTACCAAAGTACTAGTGTGTAGTGTTTCGATGGCTGCCGCTGCCAAGAAAACAGGGTGGGAGGGAGCGGCATTGAGTGGGAGTCCGCAGCAACAGGCACTAAGAATGGTTAGCAGCGGACGTAACTGTTTGCCTTTATGGTTTTGTATATGATCGTGAATTTGGCATATAAGAGGGATTTCGCTGTCGGTTATTTTTTTGCGGGCAGCGATGTAGTTTTGCATTAGAGGTGAAATCTTATGTTTGATATCGTGAAGTACCATTGGAAGTGATATTTAGCTTGTTTTCAGATGTTTATTCTGCTTCCAAGAGTTGTTATTAGAGCCACTTTGCGGTTCTCGGAATCAGTGATAACGGTTTGATAAACAGATTGCGAATGTCCTTGTCGAATCGGGGTTGTTGTAGCTATTAGCGAATTTCCTTTTGCAGGAACGAGAAAATGAATTGTGGCTGACGAGGAAACCCACTGCAATTGCGCTTCTTTTCCTTTGTCGGCTATTATTGAACTGTTGGCTGCAATCGCAAATGCAAAATCAGCCAACGTGAAAATAACACCACCCATCACATTGCCTTTGGCATTACGATGGCTGTCGTTGAGCATCAGGCTGCACACAGTGGTGTTTTCATCTACACTGTCTATGCTTATGCCTGTTGTTTCGGTGGCATATTTATCGTTGTAAAAAATGTGTTGTGCAATTGCTGTAATATCCATTTTTAATGTCTATTAGGCATTCGAAAAAGCTGTGAATAAATCTCTCAGCTTATTGTACAGGGTTTTTGATATTTTTGAAAGTGGCAAACGAAGTTGGTTCGTGATGCGGCCGTCGATTTCAAGCAGTGCTTTGATGCCTGCGGGATTGCCCTCTTCAAAGATGGCGTTCATCAGTGGTAGCAGGCGGTTGTGAATGGGGAGTGCTTTTTTGAAATCGCCTTTAAGGGCATAATGTACCATATCGGCCATCTCTTTTGGACAAGCATTGGCGATAACAGAAATAACGCCCGTCGCACCGAGTGTCATCATAGGATATGTGAGACTATCATCGCCGGAAATGACGCTGAATCCAGCGGGTTTGCAGCGGAGAATTTCCATTACCTGAGCCATATTTCCGGAAGCCTCCTTGACTGCAATGATGTTGGGGCATTCTTCGGCAAGCTGGAGTGTTGTTTCGGCGGTCATATTGCAAGATGTGCGTCCTGGTACGTTATAGAGCACGATGGGGACGGGCGACACGTCGGCAATGTTTTTGAAGTGTTGAATAAGACCGCGTTGCTGTGGTTTGTTGTAGTATGGTGTAACGGATAAAATGCCGCTGATTCCGTCGAAGTTTGTCTGGCTGATAGTGTCGGTGACTGCGCGTGTGTTGTTGCCGCCCATACCGAGCAGAATCGGCAGCCGTCCATTGACACTTTCGATGATAAACTGGAGGAGTGCAGTACGTTCGCTTTCGGACATTGTTGCTGCTTCGCTGGTAGTGCCGAGAGCCACTATATAATCGACACTTGATTTAATTACATTGTCAATCAGTTCTTCCAGTTTACTGAAATCGATGGTTTCTTGTTTGCGGAATGGTGTGATGAGTGCAACTCCGGTTCCTGTAAAAAGACTATTTTTTGCCATATATATGTTTTTTGATTGGTGTGGGGGGTAATTAGAGGTTAAGACTTCTTTAACTCCCCAAAACTTCCTTTTTTATTTTTTAACCATTGTGAGGTATTTGACTATTTGTTCAATGTAGTTTTTAAAGTCCATTTCTTCGTTGCCTTGTATGGCAAGGTCGTACATATCCATAACCCCTTCGTTATCGTCCGATTCGTTGTTGGAGTATCCGACTTTCAGGTTGGCGTCGGAGATGGCAGTGACGTATTTTCCAAAGAAGTCAGGTTGGATAGTGGTGTCAATAACGATATCGTAGTGTCGGTTAATGAAACTGTCGATAACGCCTTCCTTGGGAAGACCGAGGTATGTAAAGTCCTCTTTCTCGTGGCAGATAGTGGTGCGGGTGTGTGAGAATATATAGTTGATCTCGTATTTATTGGCTTGGAATCCGATAAGGTGTATTTCCTTTCCACGACTTTCTTGTGCGGTAATGAATCGGTGTATAAGGTTCCAGCGTTCGGCATCGCCAACGGTGAAAATGAGGCCGATAGTCTTGATTTGCTCCCAATTGTCGATGCGTTTGTCGCGTGGAACGTTCAAGAGGTTGCGCAGTTGTCGCTGCTGGAATTTGTTTTTTATAAAGTCGATGAGCATTGATTGTTTGTATGTTGATTGTTGATATGTTTTTAGAGTGGTGCACCAGTCGCTTATGCATTCACTTTTTTACGAATTGACGGGTTCAAAAGAGAGTTCTTTTTGTCGGTATAGTGCAAAGCTGCGTCGGTGAAGAGGAGTAATTCCGTAGTGTTCGATTGCGTCGTAGTGTTTTTCGGTGGGATATCCTTTGTTTGTGTCCCATCCGTACTGGGGGTATTTGAGATGTTGCTGTTGCATATATTCGTCACGATAGGTTTTGGCGAGTATTGATGCAGCTGCAATCTGCTGGTATTTGGCGTCGCCTTTGACGATGCATAGGTAGGGGATGTCGGTTTCATTGATGAAGCGGTTGCCGTCGATGAGTAGCATTTCTGGTTTAGTGGTTAGTTTATTTATGGCCAGATTCATAGCGTGGAAAGATGCTTTCAGTATGTTCATTCGGTCGATACCGTTGTTGTCAACGCTGGCGACGGCGAAAGCAAGAGCGTCTTGTTCTATTTCTTTGCGGAGTTCGTTGCGTTGATGTTCGCTGAGTTGTTTTGAATCGTTTAGTCTGTCGTTTCTATATCCTTTAGGAAACACAACGGCAGCAGCGAACACGGGCCCGGCAAGACAACCGCGTCCAGCCTCGTCCAGTCCGGCTTCAATCAAGTCTTTATTATGGTATATAGCGAGCATTTATTGTTTTAAAATGTTCAACAATGCGGCCAGCAAGAATACCCATAACAGCACTTCGCTGATCCATTGCCGTTTACGTTCTAACATAAAGAATCGAGTTCCAAGAAAGGCAAACGGCATTGCAAGAGTTTGGGCGTCTATCAGTCCTTGATGAGGATAGAAAGCCAGTATGGCCGCTGTTAGCAGGGGTAGCGAGAGAATGCCGGTATTGATGCGTTGGTATATGGTGCGGTCACTCAGCGAGCTCAATTGAAGCAATAGGGATGCAGCAATAAGAGTAAGCAACACAACAGTAGGCAGTGTGGATGCAAACGTGTCTGTGGAAAGACTAAGTTGGAAGTGAGATAGATCGTGGCTCATAAGAATGAGGTAGTAGTCCAGTTTATCGCATAAAAAGATGTATGTGAACAGTATTATAAAAGGTGCTATCATACCGAATATGGCGACAACGATATTACGCCATCGATACATCTTGTATATGATGAACACAAATACAAACGGTACTATGTAATAGAGTGCTGGAAGGTAGCACAATGCTATCATTCCTACGAAAAACGAAGCGTTGAAGTTACGTTCGGTGGAGAGTTGAGTTCCTCCGTCCGAAAGCAGTTGGCCGGTTGCTGCCAGCAAGAAAATATTGACGAGCAACATCGGTGTGATGGTGAGGAAATTGTTACTCCAGCTCATAACAATAACGTAGAGCATCATTGGCAGCAGACTGTGTGCCTTTGTAATCTTGCGTTCTGTAAGTATACGGTTAATCCACCCCCCTTGAACCAACACGACTAGCAGAGCAATGGCACTTGCCATTCGCGGAGACGAATAAAGACAGAGGTAAATTAATTCGTAAAGTGGTGCCAGGCATACGGTTGGCTGTGGAACAACAGGTGTGATAAACGCCCTGATCCACAGAACGACAACAATGAGCGCCATTATCAGCACTTGTGCCAAAGTGTTCTGTTTGAAGAGTCTTATCATCTCCTGTTACCTGTTATATGTATATTTGTTAATTCGTTACGAATCCATTTTATTTATTGTACTGCCAGTTTCTGGGTGCGGATGCCGGCACGGTCGCGAATTTGGACAAAGTATATTCCTCGGCTCAACGTGCTGACATCTATGGTTTGTTCGCCAGAGATTGTTTGCTGCATAATGCAGCGTCCGTCAGCTGAGAATAGTTCCATTTTCTGTGGCTTGTTGCTGCCAGTTAAAATGGTTACTCTGTTTGAAGTGGGATTTGGATAGACGACCAATGCAGGGCGAATCTGCGAGGCCTCTTCGATACCGAGTTTGTCATAGGCGGCATTGACTGCCTTTAGTGCATCGACTTTGCCGTGTCCCCATCGAATGCTGACGCTGTCGTTGGCTTGCAGGGCACCTGTTTTGTCGTCATTGCGGGCTGTTGAAAAGAGAATGTTGCGTATGTCATCGACGCTCAGATAGGGATTGGCCTGTAGCATCAGTGCTACGATTCCAGTCACTGCGGGACTGGACATAGATGTTCCGCTCATACGAGCCCAGATGTATCCACGTCCGCCAGAGAAGGTGTTATATACAGCCGTATAGTTCGATATGTCGTCATAGTAAGACGATATGGAAGATACAACGTTGAATCCAGGGGCAGATATTTCGGGCTTGTTGCGTCCGTCGAGTGTGGGTCCAAAGCTTGAGAAGTAGGCTATTTCGCCCGTAATGTAGTTGCTACCATTGTAGTAGTCGGCGTGATGTGCTGCAACACTGATGGTCTTTTCGGCGCAGGCGGGTTCACCTATACCGTAGAAATTGTCACCGTTCTGGCAACCGAAGATGCCGTCGTTCTTGAACTCACAACCCATATTGCCTGCACCATTTGCTATGTTGGCCATATTGAACACATTGACGGTTGTCCCCTCATTGGCGTTGCAGAGCATCACCAGTTTGTATCCATTCTTACGAACGTTGAGGAGTACGTGTGGACGCATATCCAGCGGGTTGCTGCTTTCCACCATTATGTCGTAACGAACGGTGTCGTTGCCGGCGACGATGAAGGTGTCGAGGAAATCAATGTCGTTCTCGGTGCTGTACATAGGCGAGTAGTATGCAACGCCACCGTTGGCGGTGCTGACAAGTGCGAAACCTGCTTCGAAAGCGCACGAATTATCGCCGTTGGCGCAGGGTTCGCCCCAGTAAATCAGTCCTTGCCCAATGCCGCTGCTGTAGTAAGTCGCTACCGATTTCAGTGTGTCGGTGTCGCTGGCGAATGTTCGTTTCAAGTGATATTTGTCGTCTCCGTTGTTGCCGCCGCTGGTGACAAAGACAATTCCTGAGTCGGAGTAATGGTTGATGGCTTGGCTTAGTAATGAGGTGCCATCGAGCGTGCTGAAGGTGTACATACCCCAGCTGCTGTTGATTACCAAGCGTTTGCCCATTTCTTTTGCCACCCCTTTCATCCACGCCACTTGATCGAGCCACGAAGCTTCGTCGAGAATAAAGGATCCGAGAATGTAGTGAGCTCCAGGTGCCTGTCCGATGGCTTTGCCGTTGGGTGTCCCGTTACCGCCACATATACCAGCCACGTGAGTGCCGTGGGTGCCGTTACCATAGAGTCCGGACGTGTCGCTTTTTGCTGCGCGCACTTCGGTAGGAGTTTTGTATTCGGTGCCGTAGTCGAAGCCATCTGGGGCTGGTCCCGACAGTTTGAAATGGTCCCAGGCTCTTTCAATGCGCATATTGGCCATTTTGTTGATATTGGGGTGTGTGTAGTCAAATCCCCAGTCAGTGATGCCTATCAGAACACCTTCGCCGTCGAAAGGCATAGGGGTTCCTAAACCCTGATGCACACTGTCAGTGCGGGTGTCAATGACGGTGTTGTCCATTTCGGCGCTTACTTTGTGCGAAATGCTGTAGGTCATTATTCCTTTGATATTGTCGAGCATTTGCAGCTGTTCTAGTGGGACACGCATCACAACGATGTCGGCCACCTGCGAAGTGATTTTGATGCCTGTGTTTTCGACATCGTCCTTGTTGAACGTGACATCAACTTTGGCCAGTACACCGATTGTAGCTCCGTTCTTGTCCTGTCTTACGGGGAAACGATCCAAGAGGCTTTTCGACATATTGCCGACACTTTTGGCTTTTTTGTAATTCTGTATCAGAGCACGTGTTTCAACAGTGCTTTTGTTTTGAGCCACAGCCATTAATGAGCTGAAAGCAAACAATAATAGTAATATTTTCTTCATATAGTCGAATTCTGAATTCAAACTGCAAAGATACGCTTTATTTATGATATTTGTTCTAATTTATAAAAAAATATTAGTCAGGTGAGTGTTGTATGTTAATTTACAGAGGAATAAAAAAGCCGGAGTATTTGCTCCGGCTAAAAGTTGTGTTTTAACAATTTATCCCGTTATTCTCTTTTCTTTCTATAGACAAGGATGATGGTGGCTGCCATTGCGGCAAGCATCAGGATTGAGATGATAAGGGTGATGCTGTCGAGTCGGTGGAGTGTGGGTGCTTCGTTGACAAAGGTTATGGTGTGGTCGCCAGCAGGTATGACTATTGCGCGAAGGATGTAGTTGGCACGAATGTATTTTGCTGGTTCACCGTCTATGTATGCACGCCAGTCGGGAGCATAATATACTTCCGAGAATACTGCCAACCTTGTGCGGTTGGTGTGACTTTTATATGTCAAGTGGTCGGGTGTTTGAGGATAGGTGTGTGTGAGTACGATGCTTTCGCTGCTGTCGCGTTGTTCAGTCAGTTGTGATGCATCGATGTCGAATTTTGACTTGTCGATTATTGCGGTGTGGCGTGGATCGAAGTCGTTTAGTGCCTGTATCTCTGCATTGGCGTCATTGACGGTCTTAACCTCATCGACCAACCAGCAGTTGCCGAGTGCTGTCAGACGTCGTACTGGCAGCGTCTGTCCCTCACCGAAGTTGCGCATAAAGTAACGGCAGTTTAGCATATCAAGGACGGGGTAGGGGGTGTCGGTGGCGAGGAGTGGTGTGCCGCCCATATTGCCGATCATAGTTATCTGGCTGCCATTGAGGTTGTCATAGAATTTCTGACTGCCGAGATAGAAATCGATAAGATCTTGATATCGACGCAGTTTAGCTGCACTATAGCCACCTATTTGGTTGTGGAACGCGCTGGGACGCGAGTCGTTGAAGGTGTTCACGGTGAGGTCGTATATGCGATAGTCGCTGTCGCCGTTGGCGGTGGCAATCTGGTCTGTAAGTTGTTCTGCGGGTGTGCGGTAAAGGGAGGCGCGTTCAGGAGAAACAAAGTTCTCGTCGTTCAGATAACGTCGATCGACACCCCAGAGGTCAATTACAACAAATACACCTATTAAAGCTAGCGCGATACCGCTCTTTTTCAACTTGTTGTTGATGTAAAGCCAAATGGTGGCGAACGCAAGGGCTACGAAACCCAGTGAACGCCATGAGTCGCGCATAAAGAGAGAACGGCGTTCATCGGTCAGAAGGCTTTGAAACATTGACCATTGGTCGCCCATCTGCGTCTGGTACTGGACATCGCTGCCACCTGAAAAAGTGAGTTTTGTCTTAGCTACGATGATGCCGACAATCAGTATTCCCGCTACAATGCCGCCTGCCCCAAAAAGTGATTTGTTGAGAACTGAGACCTCTTCGTTTTTCGTTCTTTTTTCAAAAACTGTTTTCAGCGTGAGTGCCGCCATAATTGCCATTGCGGCATTGGCTAGCACAAGGCTCATCGACGGTGTGCGGAACTTGTTGTACAGCGGCAGGTGGTTGAAAAGAAATTCGTTGAATGGCAAGAAATTGCGTCCCCACGACATAACAATGGCGATGAGTGTGGCAATGATTAGCCACCAGCGTTCAGGCCCGCGAACAACAAAGCATCCAAGAATGAAGAGGAAGACTACGATAGCACCGAAATAGACGGGACCGGAGGTGAATGGTTGGCTGCCCCAATAGAGCGGAGCCTGGCGCTGACCGGTGCGGTGCATCCATTCGCTATCTTCGGACACGCGTTCGCCCGAACCGCCGCCCATAGCACCTGGAACAAGAATGGTGTATGTTTCGCCGATGCCGTAGCTCCAGCTGAATGCATAGTTGATGTCGAGTCCGCCACTTTGGTTGGTTTCGGAACCATTGCGGTCTTCAAGACCAAGGTCGTGCGGCTTGACGGTTATCTCGCTGCCGCCACGCATTGTGGCTTTAGCATATTCTTGGTTTACGGCCAAATGTCGGTAGTTGCCGCCCACGGCAAAAGCGCATCCCACAAGCAGGATTCCGACTATGCATAGAAACTGTTTGAACCATCTTTCTTTCAATGCATAAACCAAATAGGTAAGCCCGATAATGATGCCGCCGATGGCAGTGTAGAATGTAATCTGTATGTGGTTGAATGTGATTTGAAGACCGAGAGCAAGTGTGAAAAGCACAACGCCCCATACAAGCTGGCGCCAGTTGATGGCCGCTCTCTGTTCTCCATTTTCCGCTCTCAATGCCAGCACCATACCAGCCAGCACAGGTGCAATCATCGCCATTGCCCACGCTTTGGTGATATGGCCGGCCTCGACAATAATGATGTTGTACGAACCAAGCCCGAAAGCCATCGCAGTCAGCAACGAAATCCAGGGACCACAACCGAAGGCAATCATAGCCACGTAAAAACCAATCAGATAGAGCCACAGCACACCGATGTTGCGCTCTACGCCGAAAGGACGCAGAATTAGCAGTGATTTGAGCGGTGTAAAAACAGACCTTTGAGGCTCAGAGGCAATTTGATAGCCAGGCATTCCGCTGAACATACCTGGTGCCCAGTTTGGAATCGTGCCGGTAGAGTCGGCAGCCATTCGCTGCTGGTGGGCCATAGCGTCGGCCTTCTGCATATCGCCTTGATAAACTATGTCGCCACTTAGTGCAGGCGAAAAGTAAACGCAAGCTGCTATAAGCATAACAGCGATAGCAGCAATGTGGGTAAAGGTTTTCTTTAAATTGGTGGTCATTATTGTTTTATTTTTTTGTGACTATTGCCAAAAACAAGCTTTCAATTTTTTACAGGATATTCAACTCGGACGTGATAGATGCTCATCATACGCTGCTTGATATAGGCACGGATGCGCGTAATGTCCTGCAGTGTTAACGGACAGTTGTTCAACTGGTTGTGCTCAGTCTTGTCGTTGATGATGTTGTCCACCATACGGTCTATGCTCTCCTTGTCGTGATTCTTGAGGCTTTTGCAGGCTGCTTCAACCGAATCAACAAGCATTACCACGGCCGTTTCACGGCTGAAAGGCGTGGGCCCTGGGTAGCGGTAGTCAGCAATATTTATCTCGTCCTCCGAATGGTGTAGCTTCGCTTGTGCGTAGAAATAACCTGTCACTGTCGTACCGTGGTGCGTACGGATAAAATCCGTCACCTCCGACGGCAGACGGTATTTCTTTGCCAGCATAATGCCATCCCTCACGTGCTGCGTGATGATGTGCGCACTCTCCTCATAGTCGATATTGTCGTGGGGGTTGAATCCGTTGTTCTGGTTCTCGGTGAAATAGATAGGAGCCATAATCTTGCCGATGTCGTGGTACAGCGCACCGACTTTGGCCAGCAAGGCGTTGCCGCCAATCTCGTTGATAAGGTCCTCGGCAATGTTGGCCACCTGCATTGAATGCTGGAAAGTGCCGGGAGCCTTCTGCGACAACTCGCGCAGCGCCGGAGTATTTGTACTCGAAATTTCCATCAGCGTCAAATTGGTTGTTAAACCGAACATCCTTTCAAACAGGAAGATAAGCGGGTAGGCGAGGAGAGTCAAAATGGCATTTATAAAAAACACCAGGAACCGCTCAGGGTCAATACCCGACACACTCGCGTCGGTGCTCAGCACACCAGCAATGTATATCAGCGAATAGGTTGAGAATATCACCAGCGCGACAGCAAAGAAGCTGCTCCGCTTCTCGAAATTCCGCACCGTGATGATGCTCATCATACCCGACACCAGCTGGTAAAATATAAACTCATAGCTATTCGGAACCATATTGCCTATGATGATCACCGCCACAATGTGGATGTATAACGCCACTCGCATATCGAAAAATATACGCATCAGTATAGGCACTACACAGATAGGCACTATCAGCACCAACTCCGGATTGGTGCGTTCCACCAACGCCACAGCCGCCGAAATAAAGATGACAATGAAAAAGGCAAAGGTCACTTTCTTGATGTCTTCGAGCATTGGATGACGTATGTTTTTCAAGAAAATATACAGCGCCACAAAGGCAATCACACACAGCAATGCCTCACCCAGATAGTGCAGCAGTAGATTGTATTCACCCATAGCACGCCGACTCTCCTCCGCCTCAAGTGCAGACAGCGTAGCGGCAGCCTCCTCGCTCACCCGTTCGCCCTTCCGCACAATTGCATCGTCGCGCTTTACCATCCGAGAACTGTATGACAACTGCGACAAGCGTGTGTCCAACTCAAGGTGAGTCCTGCTCTCGTCATATACCAGCGACGGTACCAGAACCGTGTCTGTCAGCCAGCGCACAAGTCGCGTGGCTCGCAGCGTGTCGCCGACACGCTCCATTACAAAACGTTCAACATCGTCGCCTGTCATTATCTTTGACACATCAATTTCGCGGCCTATGTTGCCCTCAAGCAACACGGCGCCACCATTGCCAGAACCCATATCGCGGCAATAGCCGGTACCGCCATATACCAGCGCAATCACTTCCTCGGCAATTCTGCTCTCAACTCGCGAATGATTCGACGCAGCCACACAGTCGCGTGAACGCGACAAAGCCATACTGTCATACGTATAGTAGCGCGTTGATTCTTCTCTGATGCGCTCTTCCTCGGCACGACTCTCTTCCTCGGTCTTCAGCACTGCAAAATCATACGGCGCATACACATCCTCGCCACTCCAGTACGAACCCACACTGTATGTGAATTGTTTACGCGAATAGTTGTCGGGAAACATCAGCAAAATCAAACATACCGTAACAGCCAATATCGACAGCAAATACAGTATTCGCAGATGCGAGATGATATATGACACGATTCTTTTCATCCGTCAAATTATGGTTTTCATTAATTATTAATAATATATCCTCATCTTCCACCTCTCGTTAAAAATGCAAAAATAACACTTTTTTTCCATTCGTACTGATGTCATCACAAAAAAAACTTTCATATTCAGATTAAAACCATTTCAGCACACTGACAAAAAGTATTTCTCCTATTTGCACAATTACGCACTCCTGTTTTTCTCGACTCTTTTGCTGTTTTGCCAAGTATTGTTCTCACATCGTCAAACCATCTTTTTCGGCTTTTTGACACACATATTCTCCTCGCCATTTTCGGTATATGTACGAATGGTGTGGAATCCCTAATTGGTAACTCTGTTATGACGTTTTGTCATACTTTTTCTTTTGTCAATTCCCGTGACTGACAAAATGTCAGTTTTTATGACAAAAATGGACTTTGGCACACTTTTGGATAATATGACGGTGAACATTTTTTTCTGAAAATAATTAATCAATAAAAAAACAAGATATGAAAATAAAACCGTTAGCAGACAGAGTTCTGATTGAACCGGCAGAGGCCGAACAGAAAACAGCATCGGGCATCATCATACCCGACACAGCCAAGGAAAAACCGCAACGCGGCAAAGTCGTCGCAGTCGGCAAAGGTACCAAGGATCACGAAATGACCGTCAAGGTTGGTGACCAAGTTCTCTATGGCAAGTACAGCGGTACCGAGATCAACCTCGATGGCACCGCCTATATGATTATGAAAGAGAGCGATATTTACGCAATTATTTAAAACGTTGATATGTAGATACGTTGATAGGTTTGTCCTGTTCGCGTATCATATCAACATTTAACTTATCAACATTTTAACAAAAAAGAAAAATGGCAAAACAGATAGTTTTCAATAATGATGCTCGCGAACAATTACGCAAAGGCGTTGACGAGTTGGCAAATGCAGTTAAAGTGACTCTTGGTCCTAAAGGTCGTAATGTAGTCATTGACAAAAAGTTTGGTGCTCCACAGGTGACTAAGGACGGCGTTACCGTTGCAAAGGAAATTGAACTTGAGGACGGTATCCAGAATATGGGTGCCCAGATGGTTAAAGAGGTTGCTTCAAAGACCAACGACCAGGCTGGTGACGGTACCACCACCGCTACCGTACTGGCTCAGGCCATTGTAAACACTGGCCTAAAGAATGTCACCGCCGGTGCCAATCCTATGGATCTGAAACGTGGTATCGACAAGGCTGTTGCCGCTATCGTCAAGGACATCAAAGCTCAGTCTAAAGCCGTGGGTGGCGACATCGCAAAGATTCGCCAAGTGGCTACCATCAGTGCTAACAACGACAGCACCATTGGTGACATCATCGCCGAGGCAATGGAAAAAGTGACCAAGGACGGCGTCATCACCATTGAGGATGCCAAGGGTATCGATACCAACGTCAAAGTGGTCGAGGGTATGCAGTTCGACCGTGGTTACATCAGTCCCTATTTCGTCACCGACACCGAGAAGATGGAATGCACCTACGACAATCCTTTCATCCTTATTTATGACAAGAAAATCAGCACTATGAAGGATCTTCTCCCTGTGCTTGAGAAAGTTGTCAATACCGGTCGTCCATTGCTTGTTATTGCTGAGGATGTTGAAAGCGAGGCCCTTGCAACACTTGTTGTCAACCGTCTGCGTGGCAGCTTGAAGATTGTTGCCGTTAAGGCTCCTGGTTTCGGCGACCGTCGCAAGGAAATGCTTGAAGACATCGCCATCCTCACCGGTGGTACTGTCATCAGCGAGGAAAAGGGCTATAAGCTTGAGGATGCTGACCTGAGTATGCTCGGTCAGAGCGAAAAGATTACCATCGACAAGGACAATACCACTATTGTAAGCGGTAAAGGTGATGCTCAGATGATCAAGGCTCGCGTACAGCAGATCAAGGCTCAGATTGAAAAGACCACCAGCGACTACGACCGTGAGAAGCTGCAGGAACGTCTGGCCAAGCTGGCCGGTGGCGTGGCAGTTATCTATGTCGGTGCAGCCTCTGAAGTTGAAATGAAAGAAAAGAAAGATCGCTTTGACGACGCTCTGCACGCAACTCGCGCAGCTGTCGAAGAGGGTATCATCCCCGGTGGCGGTACTGCATTCATCCGTGCAGCCGAAAAACTTAGCAAGGTTAAGGCTGAAAACGAAGACGAGAAGCTCGGCATCGAGATTATACGTCGCGCAGTCGAAGAGCCTCTGCGTATGATTGTCGAGAACGCCGGCCTTGAAGGCAGTGTTATAGTCAACGAGGTCAAGAATGGCAAGGGCGACTATGGCTACAATGCCCGCACCGAGAAGTTCGAGAAATTGTTCGAAAGCGGTGTTATCGACCCCGCCAAGGTTGCCCGTGTTGCCCTTGAGAATGCGGCTTCGATTGCAGGTATGTTGCTGACAACCGAGTGTGTCCTCTGCGACATCAAAGAACCCGAACCCCCGATGCCTGCCGGCAACCCCGGTATGGGTGGAATGGGCGGAATGTACTAAACCGCAAAGCTTGGTGCAAACCCCGCTCAAAGGTGGGCGGAATGTACTAAGCCTAAAAAGATACGCAGGTATTCTGCCTGCATAAACAGCAAAGGGAACACCTGATTGGTGTTCCCTTTATTTATTCTTTGTGACCATTATATGTCAAACAAGGCTAATTATACAGCCCTATACAAAACGCAAAACGACAGAAAATAGGCCATCTCTCGTTGCATTCTGTCATTTTTCGATATGCTATTTCGAATTGCAAAATAAATGACTGAAAATCTAATATAAGAAATTATTGTAAGGATACCTTACTGCGTGGATGCGGCGGATTTCATCGTACATAATCTGGCGAAGGGTGTCAATGTTCTGACGTTCGGCAGCGGAGATGAAGACTGTTAGTTTGCCGTTGGACTTTGAAAGCCAACTGTTTTGCAGCATCTGCAAAGTCCAATTTGCTTTCGTCATTGGGGTCAGGTCGTCAGGGTCTTTTTCTATATATCTATAAGCATCGATTTTATTGAAAACCATTATGGTTGGTTTATCTGAAGCACCGATTTCGTCGAGGGTCTTGTTGACCGACTCAATTTGCTGCTCATAGTCGGGGTGAGAGATATCAACGATGTGCATAAGCAGGTCGGCTTCGCACACTTCGTCGAGGGTTGATTTGAACGACTCTACAAGTCCGTGAGGCAGTTTGCGAATGAAGCCGACAGTGTCTGTCAGCAAAAACGGCAGGTTATCAACAACAACTTTGCGCACCGTAGTGTCGAGCGTGGCGAAGAGTTTGTTTTCGGCAAAGACATCGGATTTGGAAAGCAGATTCATTAGTGTTGATTTGCCTACATTGGTGTATCCCACAAGAGCCACTCGTACAAGACTTTCACGGTTTTTGCGTTGTTGGATTTTCTGTTTGTCGATATCGCGTAAACGTTCTTTAAGTAGGGTGATTTTCTCTGTAATAAGTCGTCGGTCAGTTTCAATCTGGCTTTCGCCGGGTCCGCGCATACCGATTCCGCCTCGCTGGCGTTCTAGGTGTGTCCACATTCGCGTAAGACGGGGTAGCATATATTGCAATTGTGCAAGTTCTACCTGGGTTTTCGCGATTGAAGTGCGTGCACGTTTGGCGAAGATATCAAGGATTAGTGTGGTGCGATCCAAAATACGGCAGTTGAAAGCCTTTTCGAGGTTCCGCAGTTGTGCAGGGGACAACTCATCGTCAAAGACGATAAAATCTACTTCAAGGGCGTTTTTGTATTCCACCACCTCTTCTAATTTGCCGCTTCCGATGTATGTGCGGCTGTCCGGCCGATCCAGTTTCTGAATCACAGTTTTAACTGGTATTCCACCTGCTGTTTCAAGCAAAAAGGCCAGTTCTTTCAAACATTCCTCGGTGCGTTCCATTGTGGTGCGCGAATCGCATACCGATACCAGAATGGCGCGTTCAGGTACAACGTCGGTTGAGAAGGTGTTGCGCTCTTGCGGAGAGGGGCGACGCTGGTTCTCAGATTCCCAAATGCCTGTCTCTCCCTTGAATTTGCCTTTATTCGTCTTCCAGTTCGATTTCTTCATTAATGTCTGACGAATTATTTGATGAACGAACGGCCTCTTTCAAGACTTTTTCAAGATCGGCACCGGCAGCATCCCACGAGAAATTATGGCGTACAAAGTGCAATGCATTCTCGCTTAGTGATGTGGCAAATCCTTGATCGTCAAGCAGACGTATAATGGCAGCTGCCAATTGTCCTGCATCCCGACCTATCATAATCTGTTCGCCATCGTTGGCACCAAGCGAGTCGTTGGCCAGTGGTGTGGTGATACAAGGGATTTGCATTGACATTGCTTCGAGTAGTTTATTTTGCAATCCAGAACCTATGCGCATTGGGGCAATAAAGACTTTAGATTGTGCATAGAATGGACGTATGTCGTCAACTGTGCCGGTAACAGTAATGCGGTCGGAAGCCAGTTGCCGCACTGCCAATGTGGGCGTTGCGCCGGCCAGTACGACTTTAGCTTTTGGGTGACTTCGCCACACGATGGGCATAATGTCATTGACCAGATATCGGGCGGCGTCGATATTGGGCTTGTACTGCATATTGCCACAAAAAACGATGTCGTATTTTTTTTCTGTCTGTAATGAATGAAAATATTCAAAATCAACACCGTTACGTACAATGTCGATAGTTGTGTCACGATGTTGCGGGATTGCCTCTCGATCGGTCTCCGATATGATCGTTAGACGGTCGAAGATAGAGCAGGCGTTGAATTCGGCCGAACGCAACATTTTGAATTCATAGTGCATAAAGAAGTAACGTAATCCGCTATGATTCATCATCCGTCGTCCCTGATTCATTGATAATGCATCTTGAAAATCAAGCACCTTGGGCAGTCGGCTGTGGCTGGCATATTTCATCGTCCTAACCATCTGGGCATAGACAACATCTGGATTTACTTCGTTCTCAAATTTACGGTACATTTTGTGCGCCTTCTTACTATACCAATATCCTATTTGTAGGGACTTGATGCTGAAGAAGTTGCATAGTACGCGGAAGGCGGCGCAAAGCTTGTTGATTTTTTCGATGCGTATTTCGCGACAGTATTTACTTAATTGTTCTATCTCTTCCTTGCCTACCCGGTTGTGCGACAGTGCAAAAAGGTAAACCTCGTTGTTGACCGAAAGAACTCTTATTTGGTGATATGCTCTCAGTTTGTCACCTTTCTCGAGAGGGTAGGGGAATCGTGGCAGAATGACTAATATCTTCATACTCTATATTTTAAAACAGTGTTGTTTGTGTGCCTTCGGCAAAACCTTCACGGTCGTCGGGAACATCGTCGAAGTCTCCGTTTTCGTTTTCTTCTTCGATTTCCTCTTCGGGTTCGGGTAGTGGCTCCAGCCAGTGGAATTGTTTTACCGCAAATGTCGTAAGCCTTTTGCCTTTAGCTTTATAGCCTTTGACTCCAATGAACTCGCTGATCTCGACGATTTCCGAATCTATTTTCTTTTTGGCGTTCTCGTCGTATAACACTTCAAGGCGTGGGAAGGTATCAATGGAGAATGTTACCATAGTGTCGCCCGACTCTTCGTCAAGGAACGAAAGCTTTTTGTCAAAATCCTCAACGATAAAGCGTTTGATGTAGTAGCTGCCGCTGTCGGCGGCCTTATATACCACGCTGATGATGGTTTTTGGATTGTGCTTGCGAATCAGAATCAGGTCGTCATCATAGTGGTTTGAGAGGTCGAAATTAGTTGTTCGGAAATGTCCCGACGACATAATGGTGAGGATTCTGTCTTTGCCTTTGAATTCGCCGAGATAAATACCTGCTTCGTTGACATTCAGTCGCTTGATGCTTTCGTCAAACCAAACCTTTCGTGCCCCAAGGGTCGAAACGCCTTCGCCTTTCATATTAATGCTGCGTACAGCGTTGCGTGTCAATATGTTGCCCATTGACGAGCGCCCTTTTATAGCCAATCCGGCAAAATTGAAATCGAAACTGGTTTTTTTCAGTTTTGGTTTCGATATGTGGTGGATTGTGACTGTTTCGGCCTCTCCATTGGGATTTGCAGTGAAATATAGTATTTTGGAACCCTTAGTACCCTTGGTAAGCAAATATTCTTTGTCGCGTGTGATTCCCAGCACTGAAAAGCGTTTGACATATACGAATCCAAATGCTCCGTCGCGATAAATCATATTATAGACTGTGCGTTCATCGCCTTTGCGGAACAGGCCTATGAATTCAATCTCTTTGCAGTCGGTACTGCCAACGAATACTTTTTCCTGGACTTTCGTTACTATCATTGTACCGTCTTTGCGGAAGACGATGATGTCGTCCATCTTCGAACAATCAAAGGCGTATTCAGCTCCCTCGTCTTTTTTCAAACCGTATCCGGCAAAACCTGTTGTGCGGTTCACATAAAGCTTCTCGTTGGCTACGGCAACGACAACGGCTCTGATGTCTTCGAAGTTGCGTATTTCGGTCTTGCGTTCGCGACCTTTGCCGTATTTCTCCAGGATGTGGCGGAAATAGGCAATAGCATATTCTGTCAGGTGCTCCAGATGGTTTTTGGTCTCCTCGATGTTCATCTCTATATTGGCGATATCCTCATCAGCCTTCTTGATGTCGAATTTGGAGATCTTGCGCACAGGTTTATCGCACAGTTTCAGTATGTCGTCGCGTGTGATTTCTTTTTTGAAGTGTTTGCGGTAGGGGTCGAAAGCACGTTCGATGGCGGTGATTTGGTCGTCGAACGATGCCTGATCTTTTTCCAACTGCTTGTATATTCGCTTCTCGAAGAATATTTTTTCCAGCGAAATCCAGTGCCATTTGTCTTCGAGTTCGGAGAGCTGTATTTCAAGCTCTTGTCGCAACAGGTCTTTGGTGCGGAAGGTGGAGTGGCGCAGTATGTCGCTGGCGGTCATAAAGACAGGCTTGTTGTCAACAATCACACAGGTTTGTGGCGAGAAACTGATTTGACAGCTGGTGAAAGCGTAGAGAGCGTCAATCATTTGGTCGGGTGATACGCCTTGTGGCAGATAGACGACAATCTCGACTTCGGCAGCGGTGTTGTCGTCAACCTTTTTGATTTTGATATTCCCTTTTTCGTTGGCTTTCAGTATGCTGTCTATCAACACATCTGTGGTGACAGTATATGGCAGTTCGGTGATTACGATGGCTTTGCGCTTTTCGTCGTAGTGCATTTTGGCACGTATGCGCAACCTTCCGCCTTGTGCAGCATCATTGTATTTCGTCACGTCAATCAATCCGCCTGTGGGAAAGTCTGGATAGATTTCAAAGGGGACATTCTGAAGAATTTTGATGGACGATTCCAGCAACTCGCAGAAATTGTACGGTAGAATCACTGATGTGAGAGTGACGGCAATACCTTTGGTACCTTGTGCCAGCAGCAGGGGAAACTTGATCGGCAGGCTAACGGGTTCCTGCTTTCGGCCGTCGTAAGATGTTTTCCATTCGGTAGTTTTCTTGTTGAAGACCACTTCGTTGGCGAATTTCGAAAGACGTGCTTCGATGTAACGGCCAGCAGCAGCATCGTCGCCTGTCAGGATATTGCCCCAGTTACCCTGACAGTCAATAAGGATGTCTTTTTGCCCCAGGTTGACTAGTGCTTCCTTGATTGAGGCGTCACCGTGGGGATGATATTGCATTGTGTTTCCCACGATATTGGCTACCTTAGTGAATCGCCCGTCGTCAGTCTCCTTCATAGCGTGCAGGATGCGGCGTTGCACAGGCTTGAGACCATCGTCGATGTCGGGCACACTGCGGTCGAGAATTACGTCCGACGCATAGTCAATCCAGTAGTCTTTGAACATCGCATTTAGCGAAATCGTCTCACCGTCTTTCTCAACGTTGCGTCCGTCGTGTCCGTCATCAATAGGTGCCTTTATTCCGCTTGCAGGTTGTTCGTTTTGAATGTCAGTGTTTTGTCCTTCGTCTTCCTCAAGTATATTGTTTATGTCGTCACTCATTTTTGATATTATAAATTTTTGCAAAAATACTAAATTAAAACGACATAGCGAAAATGAAAGATAAAGAGATATAAACCATTTTGCCAACAATTATCGGCATTGATTTAAGAGATATTTCTAAAAAAAATCGTTGTCTTATTGTTGCTTAGATCAAAAGTTAAGCGTCCGGGGTAAGCAAGTCAGCTATGAGGAAGATGCTGCCAGTGACGAGAACAAGGTCGTCGGGATCGGCGTTATTTCGAGCCTTCTGGACAGCCTCTTTCACATTGGCATAGGCCTCTCCCACAATGCCTAAATGATGTGCAGCATCCTGCAGTATGTCAACAGCAAGACCACGCAAGACAGAAGGCTGGCTGAAATACCATACGGGTTCCTGCTTTATGTGCTCAGTGTTGAGCTGCGAATGGAGATAGGTAAGTATCTTGCTGTAGTCTTTGTCGTTGACGCAGCCGTATATTATGTGCAGCCGTTTGAACGAAAGTCCTAAAAGACCCAGTATCATCGCGTTGATTCCGTCGAAGTTGTGTGCCGTTTCGCACACTGTCAACGGCTGATGACCAACGATTTGCCATCTTCCCATCAAATGCGTATTGTCAATGACGCGATCCAATCCACGACGGAAAGCCTGGTTGTCGATTGCAAGTATGCCACCATTGCGCAATTGCTGCACGGCTTCGCAAACAGTGGCAATGTTCCACATTTGGTAAGGTCCTGTGAGCCCCGAAGTAAAATCATCTATATATTCACCGTCGTGTTCCAGTTGAAATAGCATTCTCTCGCCGTCGAAACGCCAGGTGGGATCGACATTCCAATGCTTGTCGGCAAAGGTGATAGGGCTGTTGCGCTCAGCCGCAACGCATTCAAAGACAGGTTGTGTCTCTGGTTGCGTTTGGCCAATGACGACAGGAATGCCCGACTTGATTATGCCTGCCTTTTCTCCTGCTATTTTTTCGAGGGTGTCGCCAAGAAACTGCGTATGGTCGAATCCAATATTGGTGATGACGCTTAGCAACGGAGTTATGACGTTGGTTGAATCGAGCCTTCCTCCCATTCCAACCTCGATGACAGCAATATCGACCTGTTCGTTGCGGAAATAATCAAAGGCAAGTCCGACGGTCATCTCAAAGAATGATAGTTGTTGTTTATCGAAGAAAGTGCGGTTGGCATCGACAAATTCGACAACATACTCCTGCGGTATCATTTCTCCATTGATACGAATGCGTTCGCGAAAATCGACAAGGTGCGGCGACGTGTAGAGTCCTACTTTGTAACCTGCTTCTTGCAGAATGGAGGCAAGAAAGTGCGATACAGAGCCTTTGCCATTGGTACCTGCAATGTGGATGGATTTGAAGCCGCATTCGGGATGGCCAAGATACTCCATCATTGCTTCTGTGTTGCATAGGTCAGCCTTGTAGGCTGCTGCACCGATGCGGTGGTAGGCAGGAAGAGCGTTGGAAAGATAGTTGAGAGTCTCGGAATAGGACATAACTCTTTTTTTTGCATTATTTGTTGGGGAAAGTGTATGTCAACCCGAGCATCAGATTGAAACGCGGTGCCGGGTAGTTGGCCCAAAGAAAGTATCGCTGACAGGTTAGGTTGTCAATCTTTGCGAAAAAGGAGAGTGCACGGCTGTGGATATATTCGGCCCCGAGAGCAACACCGAAATGGGCAGGTGCTGTCTGTGTGACTTGGTTCAATAGTGTTGTGGAGTTGATTTCGCATTCAACATCCATCGACGAAATGAAAAGCGTCTGCATATTAAAAAGCCACTTATCCTTGTAGTTCAGATTTATGTCAAGGTTGGCGGTGAAATCGGGATCGTGAAGTAAAATGACGTTGTTGGGAACATTATAGTCAACGGAATATTTGCCACCAAGTTTTATTGATATCATTTCGTCGTTGACAAATGTGAAGTCGGCAGCGAGTTCAAGAGTGTTTAAGTCGACATAGTATGGGGTGAAAACATTGCGTAGTGTGTAGATGGGGTCAAGCCTGAAGAACATCTTGTTCTTAAGGAAATGGTTGTTTATGTTGATATTGAGAATCAGTTTCTTTGAAAAATTGACTCTCAGATAGGCGAAAAGGTTGTTGTCTATCGTGGAAAATGATTGGGGAGCAGGTGCCACAAAAGGATTCTGGTAGCGAATTGTGTTCCAATCGTTGGCATCATAGCCTCCTTGGAAACCTGCTGCCAAGCTTATTCGATTGTTCGCAAACGACTTGGCTATGCTCAAGTCAGGGAACAGGTTGTGCCCTGTTTGATCCGGATCGTCATAGCGGTTGAAACCGAATTCCAATCCTGCGTGGAACTTGAATCCTCCGAATAGGAAATCGACGAATGGGTTGATGGTGAAAAGATGCCGCCCGTCGCGAACAGTGTCTGGTAACGGTTGTGTGGCGTCGTAACCCAGCGGCAGGTCGCTGATGGTAGCAGGCTTGTCGGCACGCTGGCGGAATCCTTGCCAGGTGGTGCGAAGATAGACGATGGCTTTGTATTTGCTGAACATCGGGAATCCGTAGTGTACATTGGCATCGAGATCGATGGATAATTGCGAAAAATCGTATCGGCCCCACATATCGGCCATTCCTATATTGGCGTCGTAGCCTAATTTGTTGATGTCTGTATTTAGACTTTTGGCTCCTAAGTTAAGGGCAAGATTGTTGTAAGAAAAAGCATAGTCGGAAAAGGATATGTCGTCGCGCGAAAGAGCCAACTTGTTGAACAGCGTCGAGTCGCTGAAGCCATAGTAACGTCCGTACTGGCGATTAAAGGCGAAATTTGCAGAGAAAAGGTGTTTCTTGTTGAGAATGTATTTGCCGAAGAGATCGATGTTTGTAATCGTCTCACGGTCTCGCCCGTAGTGGCTTGACGAGGGTGTGTTGTCGGCGCGACCGAAAGTTGTGATGTCGGTATTGTGGTAGAAACGTCCACCGAAAGCATAGTTGTCTTTGCGCGTCGAAGTATAATAGAGGTCGATGAGTGGGTTGAAATCGTTGAAGGCTGCGAAATCGTGACCAAGTCCGAAACGCATATAGTTGTTGTAGAGTCGGGTGGGAGAGCCTAGTACTTTGGCGGCCTTGATGCCCGATGTCGATGTCAGCGAGCTGATGCGGCGCGGGGTGATGCTGTAGGTGAATTTAGGCTGTAGGTCCTCGCTGATGTTGTCATTTACTGCGGGGGCGATATTGACCTTCTCAGTAACGCCGTCGAGAACGGGGTTGTAGTCGCCCACAACGACCACCGATTCGTTATAGACAGGATTGACAGTGTCGTTCTGAGCGTGGAGGGAATTGACAATTGAATTTTGAAAATTGAAAATTGAAATTGCCACCGCGGCTATGATTATTTTGACTGTTTTTTTCATTGCAAACTGTATTATTTTGACCACGAATTAAACGAATTGTGCGATTGTTCAGAGGTTCATTTAATTATTCATTTTCAATGATGATAGTTGATTCGTCGTCCTGTGTGTTGTCGGTTTTATTGTTGTCGGAAGGGGCTGATTTGGGTTGGTTGATGGATGCCAGCAGAGCTTGTGCTTCGTTGACGATCTCTTCATCGGCGTCGTTTTCAATTTCATAGTTCTCAATAATGCTCTGTAGCGTTTGACGTGCCTGCAGGTCGTTGCCGCGCTGATGGAAGATTTGTGCCCATAATATGAATGACTGTGCAAGCCAATAGTCACTTCCGGGATTGTTGACTACGGCTTCTATTATTCTCTCTGAGCCATCCAGGTCGCCGTTGTTGTACAGGATGTAGGCGCGACGGTAGGTGGCTTCGCCCATATAGTCGCCGTTGGCAGAATTGGTCAGTGTGCCATAGGCATCAAATGCCTTGGTGTAGTTGTCTTTATAGAAATATGTCCTTGCTAGAAGCAGCGAAGCTTCGTCGCGTTGTTCGACAGTTGATTTTGGCTCGTTTGTAAGCATATTGACTGACACGGCGAGGTTGGCGGTGTCGCGCAGTGCATACCAGCAACGAACAATGCCCATACGTGCTTGCAACCGTGATGCATCGGTGGTCGATACAACAACAAGCGGTACGTAGTATTCAAGTGCTTTGTTGTAGTTTTTCTGCGCGTAGTGTGTGATAGCGGCTTGATATAGGCTGTTTTCTGTGTAGGGGTTATTGCCTCGTTCTGCCACCCATTCGTAGTGCGACAGAGCCTTTGCCTGCTGTCCGCTACGTGTCAGCGCATCGGCCAGATAGTAATGTGCTTTGAGTATGAAGAGACCGTGCGGGAATTTTTGGATATAGTTTGAGAAGCCGGCGATGGAGTTGTCGTAGTTGCCGGCAAAATAGCGGTTCTCGGCAGCAAGATAGAGCGTTGAGTCCTGTTCGACGGCCGAGACGGTACTCTTGGTGGTGCGGCTGACGTAGGTGAAATACTCCTCCACGCGGTCTTGTTCAATATATATGTTTTTGATGGTCATCAATGCGTCTCGAGCCTCGTCGGTGCCGGGATATTGGTTCAGCAGTCGGTCAAAGGTCTCAAGTGCCTTGGCGTCCTGCTCGGTATTGTAGTATATAAGTCCCACATTCAGCAAAGCCTGTGGAACATAGCTGCTTTGGGAGTATTTCTTGATGAAGTTGTTGTAGTAGAGCAGTGCCATCTCGTTGTTGTCGCAGATAAGATAGGTATTGGCGATTTCAAACATAGCCTTTGGCGACAGTGGCGAGTTGTTGTATTTTTCAAATATATAGTTAAGGCTGTTCAGTTTTTCAACATTCTTGCCTTGGGCACCATAGCATAGAGCTTTCTGGTATGTGGCGTAGTCGGCATCTTGTCCTTGAGCTTTGATGACGCGGTCATAATAGCCTATGGCACCGTCAAAGTTTTTCTTTACATATAGGCAGTCGCCCATCCTGTTGTAGGCGTCCAACAGCTGTTTATGCTCTGCTGTTTTGCCGGAATGGCTCAAAAATTCGCTGAATTTTTCTTCGGCAAGGTCGTAGCGTTTACGGCGCATATATACGTAGCCTGCGGTATAGAGTGCCTGAGGATAATAAATTGAACTCTTTCGCGATGAGGCAGTGAAGAAGCGGTCTAGCAGCTTCTGACTACGACCATAATTTGCCAATCGGTACTGCGACTCGGCAGAAAGGTAGAGCGCATCGGTGGTGATTGAAGGTGTGGCGTTGACAGCAACGGCGGTGTCAAAACAGACTGCGGCAGCCTGCAGGTTGCGCTCGTTGAAGAGGTCGATGCCGCGGTTGACAAGTATCCTCTGATAAGCTTGACGCATTGTTGCGTCTTTCAGCAATTCTTTCTTGTTGCGCTCGATGAGCGAAAGGGCATCTTTGTAATTCTTTGTCGTGCAATACAATGATGTTAGAATTTGTTGCACTTCGGCTTTGCGTTTCGTTTTTGGATAGTGTTGCAGGTAGTTTTCGAACGATCGGATGGATTCGTTGTATGCATTGGGATTCAGTTCGCAACTCAGTTTGGCGTAGTTGAAGGCTGCTTCTTCCTCTATGGCAGCGTTGTGCTTCATCTCGGATGCGCTTTTAAATGCGGTTCGGGCATCGGCTTTGCGGTTCAGCTTGATATAGGTATCGCCAAGTGTGAAGAGTGCGTTTTGAGCTGTCGAGTCGTCTCGTCCAGCGAAAGTGGAGAGATATACCGCCGCCGAGTCATACTGCCCCAGCATATAATGGCAGTAACCTATGGGGTAGTTGACATTGTCGCTTTTAGTGTTTTTGTTCTTCTTGGCGGCATCATTGTCTGCCATAGTGTAGTATTCCAACGCTTTGCCGTATTCTCCGCGGTTGAAATACACGTCGCCGACAATGCGCTCTATTTCGTCACGAAGCACCAAGTCGGGGGTTGCCAGCAAATCCGGGGCCATACGAATCACCTCGTCTTCCTGCCCCAGATGGTACTTGATATAGAAACGATAGACAGGAACAATTTTCTTGAAAGATTTTTCCTTCTCGATTTTGCGGAATTCTTTGTCAGCCGATTCATACTGGCCAGCCGAGAAAAGGATGTCGGCATAGTAGTATGTAGCTGCATTTTTGTAGTATGACTTGCCGTCGGCCACACGTTTGAAATACTTTTTCGCAGTCTCTTTGTCGCCCTGGTGAAAATAGCAGAAACCGGTCTTGTACTCATATTCGCTACGATGGTTAAACTCGACCTCGGAAGGTTCCACTTTCAGATATTCGTGCAGTGCTGCGTTCCAGTCACCGTCGTCGAAATAGACGTTGCCGAGGGCCATCTGGGCCATATTGATGTGGTTGCTCTCAGGAAAGAGACGCATAAACTCGCTAAGGCGAAACAAGGCATCGTTGTTGCGTAGCCGCTCTGAACAAATGGCGGAATAATAGGTGGCGTCGGCCTGCCTGATGGCGTCGGATTGTTTTAGATATTGATCAAAAAGGTGTTGAGCCACAGCGTATTTTTCCTTTTGGAATAAATCGCAGGCATCGTTGTAAAGTTGGACTGTAGGTGCCGTTTGGCCTACGCTCTGTGCTCTCGCAGACATCCCTAAGAACATCACTGCGATGCACATCATAATTATGCGCTTCATAGTCACTATGCGTTACTTATTTCTGTGTTTTTGACTCTTATAACGCAAACAAATTAGTATTATTATTTTTATAGTGAAAATTTGTAAAAAAAATAGGGCATACTGGTGTATGCCCATATTTATAATTGCTTTATGTATGTCTGATGGTTATTTTTTTTTCTTCTTGCTTTTCTTTTCCTGCATTTCGCGGATTATCGCAACAGCGTCAGCAAGACTGATTGTCAGTGGATCATATCCTGTTTTAGGCAGACGGTAGTTGTCGTTTTTGTATGTCAGATATGGACCGAATTTGCCGATGTTCGAGACTACCTTTTCGCCTTCATATTCACCTATTTCGTGCGGGAACATTGCTTTTATGCGCTCCTTTTCCTCTGCTTGTTTGCGCTTCGTGTTTATGATTTCAATGGCGCGTTCAAGGGTGACGGTGTATGGATCGTCGTTTTTTGATAGCGAATAGAATTTGCCGTCATTGCGAACATAGGGGCCAAAGCGTCCGATGCTGACAACAACATCGCTGCCGTCGTATTCGCCCAGGGTGCGTGGCAGACTGAAAAGCTCAAGTGCCTCTTCCAGTGTAATGTTTTCTATACTCTGGCCCTTTTTCATCGATGCAAAACGAGGCTTTTCTTCGGTGTTGGTTTCTCCAATCTGTATCAGTGTCCCGTAACGGCCTATCTTTGCATATACATTCTTGCCCGTGACCGGGTCGGTGCCCAGCAGGCGCTCCCCGCTGGTGCGTTTCGAATGGTTTTGGGTCTGTTTTACGTTGCGATGGAACGGCAGGTAGAACTGGTCAATCACCTCGCGCCACGCTTGCGTCCCGTTCGCCACATCGTCAAAGTCTTTCTCGACCTTGGCGGTGAAGTTGTAGTCCATAATGTCCGTGAAATGTTCCATAAGGAACTGGTTCACTATGGTTCCGATGTCGGTGGGGAAAAGTTTCCCCTTTTCGGCTCCAATATGCTCCGTTTTTTCGGCACGGGCAATATCTTTCCCCGGAGCCAGTGTCAGCGTGATCACGTTTAAGTCCTGCGGCGCACGGTCTTCCTTGATGACATACTCGCGTTTCAAAATCGTCGATATTGTTGGCGCATAGGTCGATGGACGTCCGATGCCGAGATCCTCAAGCTTCTTGACAAGACTGGCCTCTGTATAGCGCGGCGGATGCTGCGTATAGTGCTGCGTCGCAACACTCGATTCAAGCTCCAGCGCCATACCGTTCTTGACCGGAGGCAGCTGGTGGTTCGGATTCTCCTCCTCCTCCTCGTCAGTCGATTCCAGATATACCTTCAGAAATCCGTCAAACAGCACCTGCTCGCCCGAACAGCAGAAACGCTCCTTGTGGCCGTCAATGTCTATGTCTATCGTAGTCTTCTCCAATTCAGCGTCAGCCATCTGCGAGGCAATGGCTCGTTTCCAAATCAGTTCGTACAAACGGCGTCCGGCAGCATCGGTGTTTATCTCGCCCGCCTGCATATCAGTGGGACGTATGGCTTCGTGCGCCTCCTGGGCACCCTTTATCTTGGTGTGGTAGCGGCGCGTTTTGACATATTTCTTGCCGTATGTCGCCTCTATCTGCTTGCTGGCCATCTCCAACGCCACTTCGCTCAAATTGGTCGAGTCAGTTCGCATATAAGTAATGAATCCCGATTCGTAAAGCTGCTGGGCTATCTGCATCGTACGTGCCACCGAATAACCCAGCTTGCGGCTCGCCTCCTGCTGAAGCGTCGACGTGGTGAATGGTGGCGCAGGACTGCGGCGGGCAGGTTTCGTCTCTACTTTATCTACCTTGAACACACTGCTTTTTATGCTGGCGAGGAACCTGTGTGCCTCCTCTTCCGTGTCGAAACGGCGGTTCAACTCCGCAACAAGATGACGGTTGCCGTTGCAGATAAACAACGCCATCGTGCGGAAATAACTCTGGCTTACAAAATCCTTTATCTCTTCTTCGCGTTCCACGATAAGGCGCACTGCCACACTCTGCACCCTTCCCGCACTCAGGGCCGGCTTGATCTTCGCCCATAGTATCGGACTGATCTCATACCCCACAAGACGGTCCAGCACTCGGCGGGCCTGCTGCGCATCCACAAGGTGCATATCAATGTCGCGCGGATGTTCTATGGCATAAAGTATCGCGTTCTTTGTAATCTCGTTGAATACAATTCGTCTCGTTTTTTCCGGTTTTAGCCCCAGCGTCTCCTTCAGATGCCACGCAATTGCCTCCCCCTCTCGGTCTTCATCCGATGCCAGCCACACCATATCGGCGCCCTTCGAAGCCCTCTTCAGCTCAGCTACCAGTTTTGTCTTCTCTTCCGAAATTTGGTATTCCGGCTCATATCCGTTATCAACGTCAATGCTCATCTCCTTCTTCGCCAGGTCTCGAATGTGACCGTAGCTCGACATCACCGTGTAGTCTTTCCCTAGGAATTTCTCGATCGTTTTCGCTTTGGCCGGCGACTCAACTATAACTAAATTCTTCATAAATATATTTTATCTGTTTAATTTTCAATCTAAAATACACAATGCCCCCCCTCACTCTTGCCGCTGCAAAGTTAGCAACTTTTCCCGAATCTGCAAAAATGGCACAAAAAAAAGTTTTTCCCCAAAAATAATATTATCCCCCTTTTCTCGTTTAAAACCCTACTTTCACACCAACAAACCCTAAGGTCATTTCAAAGTTAAAGTCAAAGTAAAAGTCAAAGTAAATACATTCTGAAGTTAAAGTTAGTCAAAGTTAAAGTCAATTCAACGTTAAAGTCAAAGTCAACGTTAAAGTCAATTCAAAGTTAATATGACCCCTCGTCGCATCGTCCTCTCTGTCACCAACGACCTGGTCACCGACCAGCGAGTCCATCGCTCCTGCACCGCACTTATGGAAGCCGGCTATATCGTCACCCTCATCGGACGCAGACTCCCCCACAGTGCCGACATCGATCGCCCCTACCGCACCGTTCGTATGCGCCTACTTTTCACCAAAAAAGCCCCCTTTTACGCCGAATACAACCTCCGACTCCTGATGCGTTTGCTCTTCACCCGCACCGATGCCTTCTATGCCAACGACACCGACACCCTCCCCGCCAACTGGGTCGCCTCACGTCTGCGGAAAAAACCACTCCTTTTCGACGCCCACGAAATGTTCCCCGAAGTACCCGAACTCGTCGGGCGCCCACGCGTCAAACATTTCTGGAAACGCATCGAAGATTTTCTCTTCCCACGACTCCAGCGACACCGATGCGGCGCAGTCACCGTCTGTCAGTCCATCGCAGATATTTACCACAAACGCTACGGACTCAAAATGGCCGTTGTGCGCAACGTCCCCCTCCCTCAACCTACCGATGCCCGTCAGGACAATCTCACACTGCCCTTCGAAAACGACGGACGACAAATCCTCCTCTATCAGGGCGCCGTCAACATCGGACGGGGCATCGAGTGGATTATGGACGCAATGCCCTATCTCCCCGAATGCATTTTTGTCGTTGCCGGCACAGGCGATATCTATAATGAATTATGCGCACGCGCACAAGGCAGCGACAACATCCTGATGCTCGGCCGCGTCGAACCCCCCGCATTGCACCGCCTCACACCACTGGCCGCACTCGGAATGTCCCTCCTCGAAAATCGCGGACTGAACTACTACTATTCGCTACCCAACCGCATCGCCGATTTCATTCAGGCTGGCGTACCAGTGCTGGCAACCGACTTCCCCGAAATACATCGCGTCATACAGCAATACGCAGTCGGCACACTCGTTGACCCACCACCGTTCGATGCCGAAAAAAACACATCTGTCCCCCCCGATCCCGAACAGTTGGCACACACCATTCGCCACACCTTGAACTATTGGAATTCCATACCCAAAAACGAACGGCAGGCCCGGTTCAGCCGCGCAGCCAAAGACCTCTCCTTCCAAAACGACAAAAAAACACTTTTAGACACCCTGGAGGCAATATTTCATTAACCCCCACGTTATCGT
>JAGDCN010000056.1 GCA_017958525.1 Bacteroidales bacterium | reverse complement strand
CGGCGATGCGGGAGTATACCTCTTCAACCATCTGTGGGTTGAATGTGGCGGCAAGGGCAATTGGCATCGGGTAGACAGTGGCAATGCCGTTGCGGGCAATGCCGTGCAGGGCCTCGTTCCACCAGCTGTATGGCTTGATGCCGAGCCGTTCGACGGCAGGGTTCTGGTGCTCGAGGAATGCGATTTTCTCTTCCAGTGTCAGCCGTCCGATGAGGTCGCCAACCCTCTGCTCAACGGTCAGCGAAGTGTCCTGAAAAGGAAACTGCTGCGCCCTTAGGTGATTTACAGTTGGAAGAAGGTTGAAAGCCAGTAATATAAGTAAAAACCGTTTCATATAAAGATAAAAAAGCCTCGCAGTTGCGAGGCTGTAGAAGTCAAATATTTAAAACCTTATTTTGCTTCGGCATAGGCGATGAATCCGTCCATTTCGGCGAAGAGGGACGATTCGGGATAGTCGCTCTTGATCTTCTTGAAGTACTCGACAGCCTTTGCGTTGTTGTCGGTCATCATATAAGCCACGCCGGCTTTGAAGAGGGCGAAAGGAGCCGTGATGGTGTTGTCGTCCATCTTGGCAGCTTTTTCATAATGTTTGATGGCATTGGCGGTGTTGCCCTGCTCGATTTCAGCGTCGCCCTTCATCATTTCGTTGAAAATGGGAGTCAGCTGGTCTTTGCCATTGTATTTGTCAAGATATTTCAGAGCTTCGTCATATTTTCCGAGACGCAGGAAACAGATGCCAGCCTCATATTTGGCACGCTTGCCAGCCTTGGTAGAACCGTATTTGTCAATAACTTGCAGCAGACCGACACTGTATTTGTCGTTGCTGGTGCTGTCACCGTAAAGGGCAGCGTTGAAGTCGCCTTGTGCAAAATACTGCTCAGCGGAAAAAATGGCCTCGTTTGCCTTCTGCTGACGCGGCTGCGAGACGAATTTGTTGATGCCGAAGATGGCGAGAACGATAACCAGAATGGCAACGATAATGCCGATTATGGTCTTCTGGTTGTTCTCGATAAACTGCTCACTCTTAGAAATAAAACTGATGTTTTCAGTGCTTTTTTCTTCAATGTTTTTTTCCATTTTATCGTTTATTTTCTTTGTTTTTATTTCGCAATTTGAGTTTGCAAAATTAGTCAAAATTTTTCATTACGGAGAAAATATTTTTTTTTTGTCATTCCATTTTTCTTTTGACTGAAAAAAACGATTTGTTTATTTTATTGTTTTAAAGTATTTTACAGAATAATTTAAATTTTATTCACAAAAAAAATATTTTTTTGCCAAAAAATGTTTATTTTTGCAAATTATAATACATAAATACACAGATGGATACAAAAACTAAATATTTGGGATTGGAAATTGAGAGTCCCATTGTTGTAGGAAGCTGTGGGCTTACAAGCGACATCAACAATCTTGTGAAAATGGAGCAGGCCGGTGCCGGCGCCGTTGTTATCAAGTCGGTTTTCGAAGAACAGATTATTTACGATATCAAGCGCAACTTGAGTATGATGGCTCCCACCGACAACTACGGAATGAGCTATGAATATGTGGCTTCGCACGTTTCTGACGATTCGCTGGGCAAGCATTTTGAACTGATCAAAGAGGCCAAGAGTCGCCTTCATATCCCCGTTGTGGGCAGCATCAACTGCTACTCGTTCGAGAACTGGATGACCTACACTCAGCGTTTCCAGGAAGCCGGTTGCGACGCCTTGGAACTGAATATGGCCATTCTCCCCTACGAGCCGTCGCTGTCATACGAAGATGTCGATCGCCTTTTCTCAAACATTATTAACACGCTGCGCAAATCGGTGAACATCCCTGTGAGCATCAAGGTGAGCCAGAACTTCACTGATATGGCCAATTTTATGCAGCGTCTTTCTTGGATGAATATCAACGGAATAACAATGTTCAACAAAGCATTGAACATTGACATCGATATTGACAAGATGGAGCTGACACACGCTCCGTCGCTCTCCAATCCTGAGGATATCTACGACACGCTGCGTTGGGTGGCTATCCTGAGCAAGAAGCTGCGCTGCGATATCTCGGCATCGACGGGTGTCCATAGTGCCGCTGACGTTGTCAAGATGCTTCTGGCCGGTGCCGGCACGGTGCAGGTTGTATCCTGTCTCTACAAGAACGGCGTCGATTACCTGCGTACTCTTAACGACGGTCTTCGCCAATGGATGGAAGAGAAAGGTTTCGACTCGTTGTCTCAGTTCCGTGGCAAAATGGCTGTGAAGAGCAACGACGAGGCTTCGATGTTCTTCCGCACACAGTTTATGAAACATTTCGCACAAATTTGAGATTCACGCGCGTCTTTTTATTGTCTAATCTTTTGTTTACAAAATCCGTTGTTTACAAAATCCGTATGCTATGGAAGTGACCCGTTTGTTCGACTTGATGGAGTATCGCAAAGCGACACATCCGGAAACCGCTGTCTTTGTCGCCAAATACGACAACGAGTGGAAAAAGATATTTATTGACGAATACATTGAAACCGCCAACAGTATCAGCTATGCGCTGCTGAAACTTGGTCTGCAGAAGGGCGATACAGTCGCCCTGATTTCGAGCAACCGCCCCGAGTGGAACTATCTCGATATGGCCGTCCAGCAGATAGGCTGTATATTGGTGCCCATCTATCCTACCATCAGCCCCGACGATTACCACTATATTCTTGACAATGCCGAGGTTAAGATGATTTTCATCGACAACATCGACCTGATGCGCAAAATCAAGGACATTCTGCACGATCTGTCCAACATCAAGCGCCTCTACACCTTCAAACCCAACGACGGTCTCAAACCGATGCTTGAAGAGGTGGGCCTCGAAGGCGGCACACTTGCCGAACTGGAGGCCTTGGGACGCGACAATGCCGCTGCCCAGCAGTTGCAGGAGCTGAAAGCATCAATCGGTCCGCGCGATGTGGCTACGATGATCTACACCAGTGGTACCACGGGATTCCCCAAGGGCGTGATGCTTTGCCACGAGAACATCCTGACCTGTGTCAACGGTGTCAAGATGACCCCCAAGCCCTATTTCTCAAGAGCATTGAGTTTCCTGCCGCTCTGTCATATCTACGAGCGTATGATGAACTACCTCTACCAGTTTATGGGCTATGAAACCTACTATGCCGAAAGCATTGCAAAAGTGGTCGAAAACGTCGCCTACGCCCGCCCGTATATGATGACGGCCGTGCCGCGTTTCATCGAAAAGATGTACGACGGTATCTTCCGCAGTGGACAGAAGATGACTGGCATAAAGAAGAAAATATTTTTCTGGGCTCTCGATCTGGCTATGGAATACGACCTCGACGGCACCACTTTCTGGTATAACTGCAAGCGCCGTGTGGCCGACAAACTGGTCTATGGTCAGATACGCCAGAAATTCGGCGGCTGCCTCGAGATGTTCGTCTCTGGCGGTTCCGCCATCCAGCCTCGTCTGGCCAAATTCTTCACCTGTATCGGTATGGATATCTACGAAGGCTACGGCCTCACAGAGACGTCGCCGGTCATTGCCGTCAGCTCCGCTCTGCCCCACGGACGCAAACTTGGCACCGCCGGCCTGCCCCTGCCGGGAATAGAGGTGAAAGTGCTGCCCGAAACCAACGAAATCGTATGCCGCGGAACAAACGTGATGCTGGGCTACTACAAGCAACCCGAACTCACCGCCGAGGTGATTGACGCCGACGGATGGCTGCATACTGGCGACACTGGCGCTTTCGAGCCGGAAGGCCAGCTGCGCATCACAGGTCGCACCAAGACGATGTTCAAAACATCGATGGGCAAGTACGTCAATCCTGAGGTTCTGGAAGAAAAATTCAAGGAATCGCCTTTCGTGCTCGATATGATGGTGGTCGGCGAAAATCAGAAATTCGCTGGCGCCCTTATTCTGCCTGACTTCGACTTCCTCAAGGAATGGCAGGAACGACACGGCATTCACTGTGATACACACGAAGAGATGGTCACCGACAAGCGCACCCTCGAACGCTACCAGCGTGTGGTTGATAAATACAACGCATTCTTCGGCGCTACCGAGCAAATCAAAAGCTACAAGGTGCTCAACGACACCTGGACCGAAGCCAACGGCTGTATGACGCCAACGCTCAAAATCAAACGTAAAGTCATAGAACAACGCTGCAAGCAAGAAATCGATAATCTATTCAAATAATTCAATATTAAACACGGTGCGGCTTCAAGCTTCACCACTAATCTCTAATATTATGGAAGAAAAAGTACCTAGTTTTTTTCGTTTTGAAGACTTGAGAGTCTATTCCAAGTCAGTCGAATACAGCAAATGGGTTCTCTCCACATTGCACACCGCCAACACCGAAGGCGAAAAGACGCTCTGCCGTTCATTTTTCAATTCGTCGATGGACATAGCCATCAACATCGTTGAAGGCTCGTCACGAGGCAAAAGCCAGTTCGAGCACTATCTCAAAATCTCGAAAACAGCCTTGCGCGAATGCGTCATCTATTCCTCCGTTGCCTGCGGAATGGGCCTGCTGACTGAAGAGGAGTGCGAACGCTCGCGCGAATACCTGATGGAGCTGACACGTATGATCGGCGCTCTCATCGTATCGCTGCAGAAAGGCTCACGCCGCACCAGAGAAACAGAATTCGGCTCGACGGTGCAAGACGACCTCGACGACCTTGGTACCATCGACACTGACTTCGACACCGATGGCGGTGTGGAAGTGTGATGTTTTAATGATTAATGTGCAGAAAACCATAGTCTTATTACTAACCATTACTTACCGTAACTTCTTTAAAACCATATAATATGCCTGCTCAAGTTTCCTATCCCGACCTCGCGGCGCTGCACCACAAAGACAGTGGCAACTTTTTCCTTATCGCAGGACCCTGCGTAATCGAAGACACCAAGTCGCCGTTCCAAATCGCCGAACGACTGCTTGAAATCTGCGACCGCCTTAAAATCCCCTTTGCCTTCAAGGCCTCCTACCGCAAAGCCAACCGCTCGCGCGTCGATTCCTTTACCGGCATCGGCGACTGGGAGGGACTTGAAATTCTGGGACAGATACGCGAACGTTACAACATCCCTGTTGTCACCGACATCCACAACGAGACTGAGGCCGCCACTGCCGCCCAGTTTGTCGATGTGCTGCAGATACCTGCATTTCTCTGCCGTCAGACATCGCTGCTGGCTGCCGCTGCCGAAACCGGCCGCATTGTCAATGTCAAGAAGGGACAGTTCCTGTCACCCGAAGCAATGGTGCACGCTGTCAACAAGATACGCTACTATGGCGGCAAGAAGATAATGCTCACCGAACGCGGCACAACCTTCGGCTATCAGGATTTGGTGGTCGATTTCCGATGTGTGCCAATAATGAAACGCAACGAGGTGCCCGTCATAGTCGATATCACGCACTCGCTGCAGAAACCCAACCAGCCCGAAGGCATCAGCGGCGGCGACCCCGAAATGATTGAGACCATCGGGCGCGCTGCCGTTGCCAACTGTGCCGACGGCATTTTCCTCGAGACCCATCCCGACCCGCGCAACGCCAAGTCCGACGGTGCCAATATGCTGCCCCTCGACCGCGTGGAAAGCCTGCTGCAACGCCTCGTAGCCATCGGAAAAGTGGCGAGAGAGGTGTGAGGTAAAATGATGAATTTAAAACTACAGAAACCTATTATCCCATAACTACCGATGAAACTAAACCTGACTAAACCAATCGTATTCTTCGATCTCGAGACCACCGGTGTCCAGGTCGGCTCTGACCATATCGTCCAAATCTGCCTGCTCAAGGTTATGCCCGACGGCGGCGAGAGCGACGTCACTTACCTTGTCCGTCCCGCCGACGACAAGGGCAACACACTGCCGATACCGCCCGAATCGACAGCCATTCATCACATCACCGACGCAATGGTGGCCCAGCAGCCCTCTTTCCGACAGCTGGCACCCACTGTTGCCGAATTTATAGGTGATGCTGACCTGGCAGGCTATAATTCCAACAAATTCGATGTGCCGCTGCTGGTCGAGGAATTCCTCCGTGCCGGCGTTGAGTTCTCGCTCGAAAAACGCCATCTCATCGATGTGCAGAACATATTCCATCGTATGGAACCCCGCACTCTCATTGCAGCCTACAAGTTCTATTGCGGCAAGGATCTCGACGGAGCCCATAGCGCCGATGCCGACACCAAGGCCACTTACGAAGTGCTCAAAGCCCAACTTGACCGCTACGAGGGTGTCTCCTTCACCGACCGCGACGGCGTCGTCAGCACCCCCATCGTCAACGACGTCGAAGCCCTTAGCAACTTCACAGGCAATCCCCAGTGGGCCGACCTTGTCGGACATATCGGCTATGACAAGCAGCATCGCGAAGTTTTCAATTTCGGCAAGCACAAAGGCAAAACCCTCGAACAGGTGTTCAAAATCGAACCTGCCTACTACGACTGGATGATGAAGGCCGACTTCCCGCTCTCCACCAAGCAGGTCGTGATGCTGGTGCAGCGCCGTATGGTCGAAGCCAAGCGACGTGAGGATCAGGAAAAACTCCAAGCCTTGAAACTCAAGTTTGAAGGGTGATTCCCCGCATAAATAACTTATTTGATTTGTTTTATGATTAAAAAGAATCTCTTTTTGACACTCCTTTTCACAGTTGTGTCTATCTTTGGCCTGCAAGCCCAGCAGGATAGTGTCGCCAATGACGATACTGCCGCCTATTCCGAATTTCTTGTTCCCAACTACGACTTGCTCGGCCAGATAATCAACGACCCCACGTCGCACTACTATTATCCTACACTCCTCAAACGTTTTGCCGACGCCGACACCTCGCTCACCATCGAAGAAATACATTGCCTATACTACGGCTATGTGCTTCAGAAGGACTACGACCCATATATCCGTCTCGACGAGGAGGATAAAGCCCGCGACATCCTCAACCAGGATAAGGTGACCAAAAAGGATGCGCTGAAAGCGTTGAAACTGCTTGACAAGGCTGTGGAAAAGGCCCCGATGCACCTGCGGCTCTATATGTACCGCCACTACGCCAACTCGCTCGTTTATGGCGAAGATTCAAAGCAGGTCTATGACGATGCCTTCCGCTATGTTGCCCTTATCAGTGCCATTGCCGCATCGGGCGACGGCAGCGACTTCGAAACGGCATTCCACGTCGCCGTTGTGGCTCATTCCTACAACTTTATGAATTATTTCGGCTTCAAACCGACGAGTCAGGCGTTGCAGCATAACGAAGGCCGGCAGTTCGACGTCTTTCCACTGGAAGAAAACGAGTATGAGCTCGAAGAACTCTATGTCAACGTCACCCCCTGTCTGGCATATCTTTCTAAGATGTTCGAACCGTCAGACGAGGATGAAGTTATAGATTATGGTCCTATCGACCGTTTTGACCTCCGCGTCGGTCGCAAACTAACAATCAAGCTCGACAAGAAACGTCGGGGCGAATACAAGTTCCGCGTCGTCAAGCTCGAGGAATACAACGACACCGTAGAGTTGACCGACACCGAAAAACTTTTTGCCGAGGACGGCGAGCCTAACACCATCGTTTTCTATTGTGTCAACGGCAAGTGGGGTTCCGGCCGTTCCAACATTCTGCTGGTGATGAAAAGCTATTGCAAGAAGGCTCTTGCCTACGACACATTCATCCGCCTTGACGGTGGTGCTGAGTTCCAAAGTACCTCCAACGACGGTATTTTTCCAGGCGTTCGCGGCACCGAAATCTGGAACGATCCTGTCAATGCAATCCGCATCAGCCATTTAAGATTGATGAAATGAAAATCATCTGCATAGCCCGAAACTACAGCGAACACGCTGCCGAGATGGG
>JAGDCN010000055.1 GCA_017958525.1 Bacteroidales bacterium | reverse complement strand
GCAATCTGGCTCATCCAGTTCCAGTCCTTGTCGATGTTGGCGGCGTTGGGAACCATAAAATACTCGTCGTCGTGAACGCGATAGACCAGCATATCGTCAACCACGCCACCCTGTCCGTTGGGCAGGCAGGTATATTGCACCTTGCCGTCGAAGAGGTCCTCGACGTTGTTGGTGGTGACATACTGCATAAAATGCTTGGCGATGGGGCCTTTGGCGCGGAACTCACCCATATGGCTCACGTCGAATACGCCGACGTTGTTGCGCACATTGTTGTGTTCTTCAACCAGGCCGGTATATTGGATAGGCATATTGTAGCCTGCAAATTCGGCCATCTTGGCACCGAGGCTGATGTGTAAATCTGTGTAGGGTGTTGTTTTCATTTATATTATTGTTTTATTTAATAATTTTAATGCTTTTTTAACGTGTCGTTTTTCTTTTTATTGTATGATAATGAAAAAAAACTTCAAATGATTCCAGTGGTGTCTCACCAAATAAAGTGTAATTAAAAAAAATTTTGTATTTTTGCACCCCGAAATATATTACAATATGAAGATACGAAAGTTTATTTTGCTGACATATTTGCTGACTTTTATAGGAATAGTCAATTGCCAGACATTGGCCGATTATCAATATACAACAGGAACCGATGCAACGCTCTGGCGGACACTTGATAGTACCCGAAACTTCTTGATTGACGGCAGTGCGTACTACCGCCGTACATATCTAATTGATATTGGCTTTGATTTTCCTTTTGCCGATACCAGCTATTCGCAGTTTTCAGCCACTCTGTCCGGCGACTTGCGTCTTGGGGGCACCAGGGCACTTACCACGGGCAACAACCAAGGCTCGCCATTTCATCCTCAAAGGGCTGACCTCAATAGTCCAAAAATCAACTTCTTCGGTTGTACAGGCTATGCGTCAGACAGCGCCTATGTGCGACGTCAAGTCTTTGGCACAGCCCCCAACCGTGTACTTGTTGTAGAGTTTGCTATGCAGACATATACCAGCGTGTCGCGAAACACTATATACCGCTATCAAGTGCATTTGTGTGAGAATGGCGACATACTTGTAGTCTATGGCAATTTGGGTGTCGTCAATCCTTCTGGAGCTGCGGCTATGCCTCCTAATGTGCAGCGTATGCAAGGTCTTTGTGTTGGTGTAGGCGATGTATGGACCGTTGATCAGAATCATATTGCAACACACTATACGAATGGGTGTTCAACCTATGTTCCATCAGGTAGCTGGCCTGGTTTGAACCGCTACTATAGTTTCGAATACCCAGATGGCGTATGCAATGCTCCTGCAAATCTTGTTGCAGCTTCAATAGATACTTCGTCGGTGACATTGAGTTGGGACAATCCTGCCAACGCATCGGAGTTTGCTGTCGAATTTTCGTCAACGTCATTTGCCCCCGGCACAGGTACTGGAACGATGCTGACTGTAAGTGATACATTCGCCGTCATCCAAAATCTGCAGTCAAACACGCAATACTTTTTCTATGTCCGCTCAATATGTGGTTCAGGGGATACCAGTAATTCCGCCTACGTTACGGTGCAGACCTTGACAAAAGAACCAGTGTCTTATTTCCCGTATTTCTGCGATTTCGAGTTTGCCAGCGACCGTAGTGGATGGATTATACCAACAGGCAATTTAACGACGAGATGGTATATTGACACTGCTGTCAACAATACACCGCAGGGTCAGTATGCGCTCTATGTGTCGCAGGATAGTGGTGCTACGAATACGGGAGGCAACGAGTGGATTGGTACATACGCCTACCGAGACCTTAACCTTGTGGCAGGTGACTGGAGCGTGACGTTTGACTGGCGAGCCTATGGCGATTGGTTTACCAACTCTGCCAGTTCAACAAATTACTATCAATTTATGCGAGTTTTGCTCGTACCGTCTTCGGTTACGCTTACCTCCGGTACCCCTCCCAGTTTTCCGGTTTCTGGTCAGCACGGCACTGGAGTGCCGACAGGATGGATAGAGCTTAATCCGGCAACCCACGCTTTTGTCAATCAAAATGCCTGGACAACTTATACGACGGCTGTCACGGTGCCTGTATCGGGATGCTATCACCTTGTGTTCTACTGGGAGACTGACGGTTATGACCCACCGGTTGATATGCCTGCAGCCATCGACAATATAAGCATAGAACACTTTCCCTGTGCACAGCCACAGTCGCTAACGACGATTGAAATAACCAATGATGAGATACTGCTCAGCTGGCGGCGTGGAGGTAATGAGAGCCTGTGGATGGTGCGCTACGGCAACAACGAGTTTTATGTTCAAGACACGTTCTATCTGGCTTCTGGGTTGGAATTCAATACGCTATATGCATTTGAAGTCTATTCGGTATGTGGTGAAGGTGACACAAGCCTTGCCACTACCGGCTTGTTCCGAACCGCTGCGGGCGGTCCTGTTACGGTCTATCCCTATGTCTGCGACTTTGAGGATTCATTGATGGCCAGCCAGTGGGTTACGCTTGGCGAAGGTCAAACCAACCAATGGTATGTGGGCACTGCAGCCAACAACACCCCACAAGGCCAAAAAGCGTTATATGTGTCGCAGGATGGAGGCTTGACCAACACATACACAGGAACATCGCGCGCATTGAGCTATGCATACAGAATGCTTGTAATGGACACAGGTGACTATGTGTGCTCGTTCGATTGGCGTTGTTTGGGAGATGACGAATTTCATTATTTGCGTGCCTTTATTGTCCGTGGCAACACCATACCTTCGGCAGGCATTTTCCCGGTAAATACCACTTACCATTATAATTCAGTTCCATCAGGATGGATTGATCTCAGTCCTACTGTGCATTATTTGGCAGGAGAAAATGATTGGACGACTTTGATGCAGACATTCAGGATTTCTGACAGCGGCGACTATGCTATGTTGCTGATGTGGGAGAATGATGAATATACACCGTCCAATCCTCCTGCAGCGGTTGACAATATTCGCATCGAGACAATCGATTGTCCGATTCCCACAGGTTTGTCGGCCGATGCGTTGACGACGGTAATCGACCTAACCTGGAATTCCGGTACTGACGCTTCGGTTTGGCTGGTGGAATATGCCGACACAGTGCTGATGAGCTACACACCATCCTATACGGCGCTGAACCTGACACCGAACACAGAATATACCTTTAGAGTCAGGACACTGTGTTACAGTGGTGATACAAGTATCGCTGCCACTTTAACTGTTCGTACTGCCTGCTTGCCGATAGAAATGCTGCCATATACGTGCGATTTTGAAAGTTACGATGAAGGCACCGGCAGCGGTGATACATTTATTCCCTGCTGGAACCGCATACGTAACTACGCTACATTCTCGCCAATAGTAAGTTCCAACTACACACCAGGCAACAAATGCCTGTATTTTAACCTTGTTTCAGGTATGCTTGACGATGTCTATGTGGTTATGCCTGAATTGGGTGAAAGTATAGATGTAACATATACGGAGCTGCATTTCAATGCAATGAAGTATAACTTGATGGGCTTGTATGTGACACCGATGCTGATGGTGGGGGTTATGGACGATCCTGACAATACTACGACTTTTGCACCCATAGACACCATACTTGTCGAAAATGAGACTGGTTTTGCCGAATACAGCGTCAGTATGCTTCCTTATTCCGGTGCGGGAAAATATATTGCTTTCCGTGCAATGGTGAGCGGTGACAATTACGCTTTTGCAACGTGCTTGCTGGACGATGTGGAGCTTCGCGAGGTGTTGGTGTGTCGTATGCCTCAGGATATCACAGCGGAGGTGGGAATAGACACCATCGCTCTCGGCTGGACTCCAGGCGGCAACGAGGAATCGTGGATTCTGACATACGCCGACACTTCTGTAGCAACGCAAGTGCCCGGTTTTGTGGTGCGTGGATTGCAGGAGGGGACGGAGTATCTGTTTTCTGTTAAATCAATCTGCAGTTTCGGTGACACGAGCGATGCCGTCACGGGTCGTTTTCGTACGGACACGGTGCCGATTCTTCCGCCGCCACCTGACACGGTTTGCCAGCCGGTGACAAATCTTGTCATCCAGCAAAATCCGCAAGACAGGAACAAGGTCACAGTCTTGTGGAATGGCGATGCGATGGGTTATATCGTGACGGTTCATTATGCCGACGGGAGACAGTATTTGATCGACACGGTAGCGGAGACGCAATACTATCAGGATTTTGGTTCTGTGGGTGGCAGCTGGATGGTGATGGTGGTTTCTCTGTGTGAAAACGGCAGGGTGAGTGAGGGCATTTCGTCGGCTGTATTCGACACACCCGGCCATATAGGCATCAATGTTGCAGGTGACGACAGCGGTGTTGCTCTTTATCCGAATCCTTCGAACGGCAGTTCGGTTTTGAGGCTTGTAGGATTGAAAGGCAATGTTACAGTCAGTGTTGTCGATATGTCCGGTCGCGCGGTGTCAGTGCAGAGTGTCGATATGGATGGGGTAGGGGAGAGCGTGACAATAGGCGACCTTGAGACGGGTACATATTTTGTCCGCATAGTGGCTTCGGGCAACAACATTGTGCGCAAGCTGGTAGTAAGAAATTAGAGATAAACCAGGGGAATAACAGAAGATTGCGCCTGCGTACAAAGGGTGTGCGTGCAGGTTGTGGTACGTTTTATATTGTTATTTGCTGTTTTTAATTTGTCGATGTTGGAATTTTTCGTATATTTGCGGATTAAAAACAGCAAAATATGAAACGTAAATTTAGGTTTTTAACGCTCATTATTATGTCGTTAGCCGCAGTGGTGCTGTCGGCTTGCGGAGGTGTGTCTGCGCCGTTGGACACTGCGTGCACCGATACCATAGTCGAAAAAACGACGGAAGTCGAAACAGATAATCAGGAACAAATAACGCCCTTTGATGGCGATGTTGTGGCTCCGTCGTCAGAAGAGTCGGAAGTTGCCGCTGAACCGACCGTGCAAAAGAAACAGACAAATGGTGGCAAAACGTCGTATGGAAACAGGGAGACGCTCTATATCTCGACCTACGGTGCCAACGGTAAGGTGTGGGGTCACGTGACAATGAACGGCAACACGGGTCGCGGAACAATCCACGATGATGATGAGAACAGCTACAGTATCACTGTGACGCGTCACGGCGGCGAACTTTTCGGCACCGACCAGAACGGCCGTCAGTATGTGTTCAGGATGTGATGTCTTGGCTTTTGGTAGTTGTGTTGATAAAGATTGATAACTTTCAGTCTGGCACATCTCTATTTTTACTATTTTTGCAAAAAATAAAACTAATATAAAATGAAAACAACTCAAGAATTACAGACAATTGCGCGTCAAGTGCGCAGAGACATATTGAGAATGACCACAGCAGCCAAGAGTGGTCATCCGGGCGGTTCACTTGGAACGACGGAATGGATGGTGGCTATGCAGTTCAACCTGATGGAGCACGACCCGGCCCAATTCACAATGGAAGGCACGGGCCAGGATATGCTGTTTGTGTCGCAAGGACACATCACGCCTGTGATTTACAGCACGATGGCGCGCCGTGGTTATTTTCCTGTCAGCGAACTGGCCACTTTCCGCAAATTCGGCACACGTCTGCAGGGACACCCCTCGACCGAGCACGGGTTGCCGGGTATCCGTATGGCAAGCGGTTCTTTGGGCCAGGGTATGTCGGTGGGCATCGGCGCCGCACTGGGCAAGAAGATGACTGGTGACAAACACTTGGTTTATACGCTTCACGGCGACGGCGAACTTCAAGAGGGCCAGATTTGGGAGGCCGTTATGTTTGCCGGCGCAAAAGGTATCGACAACCTGATTTCGACGGTCGATTACAATCACCAGCAGATTGACGGCTCCGTTGAGCAGGTGATGGATCTCGGCAACCTTAAAGTCAAATTTGAAAGCTTTATGTGGGAGGTTGTCGTTATCGAGAATGGCAACGATATGCAGCAGGTGCTGGATGGTATGGCCAGAGCCAAGTCACTGAGTGGCAATGGCAAACCTGTGTGTGTGCTGCTTTGCAGCCAGATGGGCTACGGTGTGGATTTTATGCAGAACACCAATAAGTACCACGGCAGTGTTCTTGGCGAAGAAGACCTTCAGAAGGCTCTTGCCCAGCTGCCTGTGACTGAATTTGGAGACTATTGATGAGGCGGCTTCTTGTCATATTGCTGGTTCTTGTTTTTGTATCGAAGACGGTTGCCCAAAATAGGACTACCGTCTTCGGTGACAAGACGCGTGTGCTGATTATCCTTGACTGTTCGCACAGTATGTGGGATCGCTGGCAGAGCGACGCCAAGATAAAGGTGACACAGCAAGTGCTGCTCAAATTTTTGGATAGTGTTGCCAACCAACCCAACATCGAGGTGGCGCTGCGTGTCTTCGGACATCTGAACAAGAATTCGTATGGAACACGACTGGAAGTTCCTTTTGAAAATGACAACAATTACAAGATTCAGAGTAAGATAAAAACTCTTGTCCCCAACGGGGCCTGCACTGCGGCATCGGCATTAAGCAGTTCACTGAACGACTTCCCGAACCTGACAGGCGATTCGAAAGAAGACATCCAACCTCGTAATATCATACTGATTATCACTGACGGTATGGACGACTGTGACGGCAACATCTGTGATGTGGCGCGTCAGGTGCAGATGAGCGGTGTGATTGTGCAGACTTTCATACTCGGCATTGGCAGTAAAAAGGATTTTCAGCATAGCCTCGACTGTGCCGGCAAGTTCACCTACGTTCCAAACGAGGAGCAATACACTGAAACGCTGTACAATATCTTCCGTATGTCGGAAGAGGAGGCACAGGTTGTCATCAGTGTGAACGATGAAACAGATCATCTGCTTGAAGATGAATTGCCTATTGCATTTTATGATACTCAGACAGGTGTAGTGAAATATGCATCGCTCTCTTCCATCGACAGCCGATACACGCCAGACACTCTTGTCGTAGATCCATTGGTGACATACGATGTGACGCTCTTCACCACTCCTGAGATAAAACTGAAGAACAAGCAGTTCAAACCGGGGAGAGTCAACAGACTGAATATTACTGTAGAACAGGGGTCGTTGCGGTTAGCCACCGACGGCAAGCGCACTAACTACCAAATCCCACAGTATCAGGTTCTGGTCTATCGACATAACACTAATACGCTCATCAACACGCAGTTGATTGGCGAGACACACAATTACCTGTCGGGCAACTATGATATCGAGATTCTTTCATCGCCACCTCTGCGGCTGGATGGCGTCTCCATAGTCGGTTCGTCAGCGACAGACCTCTCAATACCCACACCAGGGTTGGCCAACATCAACAAGCCGAAAACAATTTCGTCGGGATCTGTATTCACACTGCGCGACGGAGTTCTGACATTTGTCTGCGACCTCAATCCCAACAAAATAAACGAACGCATACTGCTTATGCCAGGCGAGTATATGCTAGTCATCAAACCACAAAATAGCATCAAGTATTGTTCGGTGAGGACAAAGCGCTTCCAAATCGAATCAGGACAGACAACCAATATCAACCTAGGGAATTAACAAACATAATTATGCTAAAGAAAGACCCTATAGAAGACACGTCTGAATTCAAGGCAGTTATCGACGAAGTTGAACGCGAATTGGAGGAGAGGTTGAAAGACTATCCAAAAGGAATGGGATTCTGCCACCACTATTGGCACTGCAAGCGCGAACTGTTAGAGGAAAAATATGGCATTCATTGGCGAAGCCCTGCAATGATGAACCCCGGTGTAATGTTCGACTAAATTTTTTTGTGTTGTGTGTAAAAAAACGGGTGCTATTTGTTACTAATATATTTGAATCTGAAATTGACACTGAACGATGGAGACCGACCGACTATTACTTAGACCGTGGAAAGATGATGACGCAGAGGCACTTTTCAAGTACGCCTGCGACCCCGAGTTGGGTCTGCGCGCCGGATGGCCTCCGCACAAAAGTGTGGAGGAGAGCCGCGAGGTGATACGTTCCATTTTCAGCAAAGAGGGAATGTGGGCTGTGGTGTGGAAAGCATCAGACGAACCCATAGGATGCGTCGGCTATTTGTCGGCAACGGACTCAAATTTGACAATTGAAGAGAATCACGCCGAGGTGGGCTACTGGATTGCTCGCCCATATTGGGGTATGGGCATTTGCACCGAAGCGCTGCGTCTGGTTATCGACCACTGCTTTAATGCGAAAAGATTCAGCACCCTGTGGGGCACCTATTTTCCCGACAATCCCGCCTCGGGCCGTGTGATGGAGAAGTGCGGCTTTGAGTTTACAGGCAAGGAAGTCCTCTGCCCCAACCTGAAAGTCGGCGCCGAAAGGCCGGTGAAAGTAATGAAACTGAATAGACTATAGTATGGAAAGAAAAGTCGCCATCCGCAGAATTATTGGCATCACGGCATTAGTGCTGTGGGTGGTGGCTATTGTGCCAAAGTTCCTTCCTGGCGAAGATATGCTGGTATGGCAGCTTGACAGCTGGGCATTACTCTTTGCCCCACTCCTTACTTTGGCATACACGGTGATGCTGACATATATTGCCCAAAGAAAGAACTGGATTGTTAGAATATCTGTATGGATAAGTTGCTTTTTATTTGCATTAGTTTGTGTTGTTTTTTTCTTTAGTGCCAGAAGTTGGCTATACGTCAAAGTATGGAACAACAAAGACTATGCAGTGTACAGCAAATATCGCGGTGCCATCGACCCTGACGAGTATG
>JAGDCN010000054.1 GCA_017958525.1 Bacteroidales bacterium | reverse complement strand
TCTTTTTGTTTCGCAGGCAAGGAGGCCTGCGAATAAAAAAAAGGCCAGAGGTGTTGAACCTCCAGCCTTCTCGTTTTTATTGTTTCCTCCGACTTCAGAAGTTGCGAATCACGCTGACTTTGAACTTCATTGTACTGATGTTGGCCATCGACACAGGGGTATTAAAGTCGGTATCCTTGATTTTGAAGGTGATACGTCCCGGCTCGATGTCATACTCGATACGCTCCTGATAGGGTATGCCGTTGTCGTCGAGGAAATAAAGCGTATAGGGCAGGATGTTGTCGCGACCGTCATTGTCGATATAGTAGGCCATAACAACGCCATTCATAATAACCTCGTCGTCGATGTCGATATTCTCCCAAGCGGAATAAGCATAATTCACTGTGTAGGTGCGGTCGGCGTTGAGGGTGGTGGCATATTCCCACTGGTTGGGGTTCACCGTGTAGTAGGAAGTGATCACTCTGGCTTTTTCGCCGCATCCGGTCAGCATCACGAATGCTGCAAGCATAGGTAAGATTAACTTTTTCATTGTTTTATGATTTAAATGATTGTTATTTTTCCTTTTGAATTACAATGCAAAAATAGTATATTTTTTTGAATTGGCTGCCGTAAAAAACCGAAGCGTTAGACTTTTTTCCCGAAACATTTGCGGAAAAACCCGAAAACCTTATCTCAGATGCACCACCGTGATGCCGTCGCCACCAGTTTCGAGGCTGGCGGAATGGTAGGACTGCACTTCAGGCATCGACTGCAGTTGCTGGCGTATCAACGTCTTGAGTATGCCATAGCCTTTGCCGTGCAGTATGCGCAGTTCTTTCTCGCTGAGCAACTGCGCATCGTCGAGGAAATGCTGCAGTTCCGCCAACGCCTCTTCGGCACGGTGACCGCGCAGGTCGAGCGTCGGATTGAAGGCCTTGCGTTTTTCGTTGATGTCGTCGTAAATGGACTGGAATCGATTGTTGCGCTGCTGGGTTTTATCGACGGGGATCACCTTTTTGCGGGTCTTTTGAAGTCGGTCGATGGCGATGGTCATTCTCAGACTGTTGCTCTCAACAACGGCTTTCTTGCCTTTCAATTCGACGAGCTGTCCGAAGGTGTCGCCGCCGTCGATGCGGACAATGTCGCCCACTTCGAGCGGACCTTCGGCCGGCAAAGTGTCGTCCGATGTTTCCGCAGATTTTGTTTCTTTGGATTCGGCAGCGATGTTCTTTACACGCTGCTGACGACGTTGCCGGTCGTGTTCCTGTTGCTGTTTTTCAATAGCTTCCATATCGCGACGCATCTGCTCGCGGGCTTGCTGGGTGCGTTCGCGCTCGGCATTGGCCTCCTTGATGTCGGCAATGGTGCGCTCGACACTGCGGTTGGCGTCAGCCAGAATCTGGCGCGCCTGCTGACGGGCCTCGCTGAGGATGTCGTATCGCTTGCCTTCCAGCTTCTCGGTCAGCCTCTGGTATTTGGTAATCACCTCGTTAAGAAAGTCGTCCGACGCCTTCAATTCGGCACGCTGACGGGCTATTTCCTGTTTGTCGAGTTCTATCTGCTGCAGCTGATGCTCGAAATTGAGCATCTCGGTACCCACCTTGCCTTCGGCGGCTTCAAGTATGTCGAGCGGGAAACCGATTTTGGTGGCGATTTCGAATGCAAACGAGCTGCCCGGATGGCCAACAGCGAGGCGA
>JAGDCN010000053.1 GCA_017958525.1 Bacteroidales bacterium | reverse complement strand
TGATATTCTACGACTACATTATTGTCGGAGGATATATGATGTTCACCGTTACGCTGGTATTCCCGGGACGCTTCAGTTTCTCCAGGCTTGCGCTGTTTGAGATACCCTATCTTGTTGCTATGCTGGTGTTTGCAATAACGCAAAGTCCCCTCGTCTATCCCGTGGTGCAGATCGTCACCCTTGTCGTCTCGTCGGTGCTGCTCGTATGGCTGGGCTATTCCATTAAGAGACACGACGCTATGCTGCGCGACAATGTCGGCAACATCGAGTTTTTAGACCTGCGATGGGGTATTATTTTTATCGCACTGCTTTATGTAGTTCAGCTGATTTGGTCTGTCGAAAGCCTCTCGCAGCAGGACTGGTTCTCAGACAAAAGCGTCGAAGACAATCTGATTTTCGACACTGTCTGGTGCGTAATCACCATCGTTTACGTCTTGCTTATTCTGAACAAAATCACCCATCAGCAGGTTTTTGTCGCACCCGCACAGGAAGAGAGTGCCAACGAAGATGGAAATAAAACCGCAGAGTCGACAAACGAGTATTATAAGATTCTCAACGACACAAATGTAGATGATATAATTCGCGACAAGAAACATTATCTCGACACTGCATTGACCCTTCAGAAATTGGCAACGCTGCTGGGAACCAACCGTCAATATCTAAGCAACTACATTAACCGCGAGAAAGGCAAGACTTTCTATGAGTACATAAACGACTTCCGGCTTGAGGAGGCTAAAAAGCTGCTCGACAATTGGGACGTTGAGCGGCGTCACTCGATGGACGATGTGGCAACCTTGTCGGGCTTCAACTCCTACGCCACATTCCTGCGCTCGTTTGTGAAAAAGTACGGTGAGTCGCCGTCGAAATACCTTAAAAGAAAATAAACCCACGTACCTTCAAAAGTAACAGCGTTTTTTATTTCTTATAGCTGCTTTGGTTGAGCAGGAAGTTGCATTTCTCTTCTTGCGATATACCGTTTGTAGAGTCGTAGCTTTTAAGCTCGAATTTCAGTGGCAGGCTGAACTGTGTACGTATCGCTTTGCCGGCCTGACGTCCGGGCTCCCACCGTGGCATATTCTTGACGACTTCGACGGCTGCCTCGCCACATCCGCCGCCGATGTCGCGCAGAACACGGACATTGCTGACCGAGCCGTCTTTCTCAACAACAAATAAGACAACAACCATTCCTTCTATTTTGTTTTCGCGGGCGGCATCGGGATAGCTGAGGTTCATACAGAGGTACATATAAAGCGCGCTGTCGCCACCTGGAAAACGTGGCGGCTCTTCGACGACGACAAAGACTTCCTCTTCGCCGTCAAAGGTTATTGTGGTTGATTTGTTGAGTTGTTGAGTTGTTGATTTGTTTTCGGCTTGGGCTTTCCGTTTTTCAGCGGCTATGCGTTCTTCCTCCTCGCGCTGTTTGTTCCAACGCTGCATTGTGGCATATTCCTCCTTGGTGAGTGTGGTGTTGCCATATATGTCGGCAAAACCGACGATTTTGTTTTTGCGATCTCTGCTGTCGTAGGAATTACCACTGTATATGCCATTGCCGTGAGAAAAAAACCAATCAAAAGGCGCCTTGAATAGTATTTTGCCATTGAGATCGACAAGGCCTTTTATGCCGTCGCCGAGGTCTGTAAGGAAATGGTTGTTGTCCACAGCCGACAATTCATTCTTGAATTTGAATGGCATCACGAGGTTCCAGCAGCTATCCACAAGACCGTATAGGCCATTCTTTTTTACTGTTATATATTTTGACAACGGTTCTTCGTCGCAACAGACGTCTATGTAATAAGAATAACTGTCAAGCAGATTGCCTTTAATGTCAAATACATAAGCGTTATAATCTTCCTCGTCTGTCATAACTATACGTTCGCTGTCGTCGTAAAAAACATAAGTGTAATTGGAGTCGGGCGCTATGACAGTGCGTCCGTTGGTGTCGATGGCTCCGCACATACTGTTACTGTTGCTGTAGTGGAAAATCAGACCCGACGTGCTGTATCGAACAAAGCAACTGTCGTCGATTTTACTCAATGCCGTGGTAAAATGCTCTTTCCCTTTAAGGTCTATGAGTTTCCAATGGCCGTCTTTTCTCACTGAATACAGCCCATTATATGGGATGCTATTAAAAACATCATATTGGCATTTTACGATTTCACGCCCTGTCGTGTCGTACAATCCATAAAGATTGTCCTTACGGACTCTGATTATTCCGTCTGACATATAACAGACATCTTCAGCAATTATGACGGTGTCGCCGTTGTATCGGATAAGGTATTCTGTGTATTGTCCATCGGAATATTTGTCCAAATAGATGAAAGGCACTTCGTAATCTAAATATATATAGTCACCACTATATTTCAACGGAACCACAACGCGGCCTGTTGTGTCAATAACACCGTACTTGCCATCTTTCCTGACAACAATATGCCCTCTTGTTGCAAATATTGGTCCATCACCATCATATATAGAATTGTCATATATTAATGGAACAATAATGTTGCCACTGCGGTCGGCAAAGCCAATTAGTGTGTCTTTGAAAAGCGACAACAGGCTACATCTTTCTACAATATCAATATAGTCAAATTCAAATGGAAGCAGTTTATTGCCTGCAGTGTTAACAAGCCAAGCTCGTGGCCTGTTTTCACCTTTTTTATATGCAATATAGGTGTCGTTGCCTATATAGTTATATATTTCGTAAATTGTGCTCAGCTCTTTCAAGGCTTTGAGGTGAGCCTTGCTCTGCTTTTGGGTCAACGGTTTGTTTTGTGCCATCGCCAACAATGGCAGCATAAGAATCATAAATAAAAATGATTTTTTCATAAAATAATTGTTTTCGATCTATTTAGTTATGTAACATTTTTTTTGTGATTTTTACAAAACCAAAAAAATAACGAAAACGAAGACGAAAACTAAAACTGGCTGGCACAGTTTTGGTTTTCGTTTTCGTCTTTGTTTAGTGCAGGTCGACACCGATGATATGCATAAACTCCTCGCGGGTCTTGGGATCTTTCATAAAAGCGCCGGTGAAGTCGCTGGTGGTTGTCACAGAGTTTTGCTTCTGCACGCCTCGCATCGACATACACATATGCTGTGCCTCGATGACGACGGCCACACCGAGAGGATTCAACGTGTTTTGGATGCAGTCCTTTATTTGCTTTGTTAGGCGTTCCTGCACCTGCATACGGCGGGCGTAGGCATCGACCACTCGCGGTATCTTGCTCAGACCCACTATAGTACCGTTTGGAATGTAGGCCACGTGAGCTTTGCCGACAAAGGGCACAAGGTGGTGCTCGCAGAGCGAATAGAGCTCTATGTCCTTGACGACGACCATTTGCTTGTAGTCCTCGTGGAACATCGCCGAACGCAAAATCTCCTCCGGGTCGAGATCATAGCCGTTGGTGAAATAAAGCATCGCCTTTGCGATGCGTTCGGGCGATTTGATGAGTCCTTCGCGCGTTGGGTCTTCACCCAGCAGGCGGATTATCTCTTTATAGTGTTTCGCCATCTCCGCGACACACTTCTCATCATATTGGTCTATTTTAAGGTAGCCTTTTTCCATTGGCGTTTGTTGTTGATTTGTTGATGTGATTTATGTTGATATGTTGATATGAATATGCTATTACGTATTGTCCTCTTTTATTTCCTTTTTTACTCCCAGTTTAACTTCCTCTTAACTTTCAATTTGCAGCAGCAGTCCTTTCAGGTACTCGCCTTCGGGGTGGTAGATGCTTACGGGATGGTCAATGGCGTGAGGAAGCCAGCGAACGATGCGGACTTTTTTATTTGCATTGGCAGCAGCGGTGAAGACCATAGTCTGGAAGTCCTCTTTGGATACCGCCTGGCTGCAGCTGAAGGTCATCAACAGTCCGCCGTTTGGCAAAATCTCCATAGCTCGTTGGTTGATGGAACGATACCCTTTCAATCCTTGCTGCAGAGAACGGTGATTCTTGGCAAAAGCCGGTGGGTCAAGGATGATAATATCGAACGGAGAACCAGAATGCGTCAGCCCGCTTTCCGTTTTCCGTTTTCCGCTTTCTGTTTCAATGCCTCCGTTCAAAAACTGGAGCACGTCGGCGACGGTGCCTTTGTGCGGTGCTTCTTTGCCGAAATTCAGTTCCACATTGCGGTTGCACAGCTCTATGGCTTTCTTCGAAATATCCACTGTCTCAACATATTCGGCGCCGCCGCGAAGTGCCGCTAATGAGAAACCGCCGGTATATCCAAAGCAGTTGAGCACTCTCCTACCCTTCGACAGTTCACCGACAAGGTGTCTGTTCTCGCGTTGATCGACAAAAAATCCAGTCTTCTGACCTTCGAAAAAGTTGATAAACATTCTGTTGCCGTGCTCACAAATCTCACGTTCCGGTGTCGTGTCACCCCACAGGAAACCGTCATCGCATCCTCCTGGCATAGTTGCGCTGCTTTTGTCGAACACCGACACGATATGAGGGGTAAGTAGTTTGACAAACAGCTCTGTAAGCATCGGAAACAGGCGATGCATACCGATGCTGTGGGCTTGCATCACCAGCACACCGTTATACCAGTCGCAGATAAGGCCCGGCAGGAAGTCGCCCTCGCCGTTTATAAGTCGGAAGACATTGGTAGGATTATCTTTGTCAAAGAAACTAAACCGTTTGCGATAGGCAATTGCGGAATTTAATCTCTGCTCGAAGAAAGCATTGTCAATATTTTGTGTATCAAATGATAATACTTTGCAGATGATAGATTCATTTTGATATTGTCCGATGGCCATCCATCGTCCGTCGGCAGAAATGACATCAACGATGTCGCCCTCTTGCGGCTCGCCGATAATGCGTTTGACAGCACCAGAAAAAATCCACGGATGCTTTCTCTGCAGGGCTTTTTCCTTACCGTTGGCGATTATTAGTTGCGGCCTGCTCATTTCTTTAGGTCAATGATGGTTTGCATCGGATTCTCTGACTTGAAGACGGCGTTGCCGGCCACAAGTACGTCGGCACCTGCCTCATAGAGCAGCGGTGCGTTGGTGGTATTGACGCCGCCGTCGATTTCGATGAGGCATTGTGGGTTTTTGCGGTCAAGGAGCTGGCGTAGTTGTCGCACTTTGTTGTAGGTGTTTTCGATAAATTTCTGTCCACCGAAGCCGGGGTTGACGCTCATTAGCAGCACGACATCGCATATTTGGACTGTGTCTTCGAGCAGCGAGACGGGTGTATGTGGATTGAGCACAACACCGCATTTCATACCTGCATCGCGGATGGCGTGGAGTGTGCGGTCGAGATGTGTGCAGGCCTCGTAATGAACCGTAAGTATGTCGGCGCCAGCCTCACGGAAGTCTTTGATGTAGCGTCCCGGATCGATGATCATAAGATGTACGTCAAGGGGTTTGCGGGCGTGTTTTTTGATGTGTTTGACAATGGGTTGTCCGAAAGAAATATTCGGGACAAAGATACCGTCCATTACGTCAACGTGCAGCCAGTCACACTGACTGTTGTTGAGCATTTCTATGTCGCGTTGGAGGTTGCCGAAATCGGCGGAAAGCAGTGATGGAGAGAGCATATTGTCTTTAACTTTGTTTCTAGAATTTGAGTTTTTCGAAGTTGCGTCCATATACGCCTTGTGTCTTTGAGACGGAGATGAATGCGTTTTGGTCGATGCGATGGATTATCTGCATTACGTTTTGTTTGTCAGTTTTGTGTGCCATAACGACAAGGACTTTGGTGGGTTGGTGTGTGTAGCCACCTTCGCCGTCGAGCAGCGTCACACCGCGGCCTATCTCGGAAGTTATTGCTTCGCCAATCTCCTTGTTCTTTGCAGAGAAGATCATTATTTGGTACGACTGCTTGTTGCCGTCGAGCACCATATCAAGCACGTAGGTCATCGTCACCATAACTATGTAACCATATACCACGTTGGTTATCTGGTGTGATACAAAGAACGAACTGCCAATGATGAATATGTCGAGATACATTATCACCTTGCCAGGCGAAACATTGTAGAACTTGCTTATAATTAGTGCAATAATGTCGGTTCCGCCACTGTTTCCACCCATCGAGAAGGTCAGTCCGATGCCTCCGCCGCAGAGGGCACCGCCGATGATGGCGCACATAAATGGGTCGAAAGCCATAACACCGTCTTCGAGAAACAAACGCTCCACGTGCAATCCTTGCTGCCAGAGGATGAAACAGGCCGACGACATCACGATGCCATATATCGTATTGGCTCCGAATTTGGAGCCGAGCACTTTAAAACCTATAGCCAACAGGATGCCGTTGATAATGAAATTGAGGACACCGATAGGCAAAGGGATGCCGCAGGCGATGTTAAGCACGGATGAAATACCGCTGACTCCACCGCCGACAATTTTGGCAGGCAGCATAAAAGCCGACCAGGCAAAAGTGTAGGTAAGTATGCCGAATGTGATGACTACATACGACAGAATCAATTTTGATTTGTTTTTGAATATGTGCATTGGATGATGGGTTTAAGAGTTTATTGTTGAAAAGGGGCTTATAGATTGTCTAAATGCTTTGTTGTTAACTTGTTTGGTCTAAACTGTCTGACATCAAACATCGTTAACGGGCACTCCATAGTTGCGGGCACCAAAAATGAAGGAACCGACACGAACCAGTGTGGCACCTTCCTGAATGGCTATTTGGTAATCGTGACTCATTCCCATCGAAATATCGAGGAAATTGTCGCTGTCGATGAAATAGTTTTTTTTCAGGGTTTCAAAAATGGCGCGCAGACTGGCGAACTCGTTGCGTACCAATGTTGTGTTGTCAGTGTTCGTGGCCATTCCCATAACACCGCAGATGCGGATGTGCTGCATTGCCTTGTATTCGTCGGAATTGAGGATTGCCTGTGCTTCTTGGAGGTTAAGCCCGAATTTGGTTTCTTCGGTGGCGATATGGAACTGCAGCAGACAGTTGATGATGCGGTCGTGTTTGACGGCTTCTTTCTCAACTGTTTGCAACAGCTGAAGTGAGTCAATGCTGTGAATGAGGCTGACGAAGGGGGCGATGTATTTCACCTTGTTGGTCTGAAGATGGCCTATGAAATGCCATTCAATGTCCTTGGGTAGCACTTCGTGTTTGTCTCTCATTTCCAACGCTTTGTTTTCTCCGAACAGACGCTGGCCGGCATCATAGGCTTCTTGTATCATCTCGACGGGCTTGGTCTTGGACACGGCGATGAGCCTTGTCTGCGGCGGAAGTGTCGATTTTATTTTAAGAATATTGTCTTTTATCATCAGTTGTCTTTTATCAGTAGTTTTAAATTATAACGCGCGCGAAAGTTAATTATTATAAAAAATGTATTTTTTTCTTTTTTATCCAATGCTGGCGTTGACCTATAAATGCCAATAAAAACTAACAATCTTATTTTGCCTGCTTTCTGGCAACGCACAACACACTGTTTGAGAGGGCATTTCCCATATTGTTCTTATACACTTCTTATATCGTTCTTATATGCGCGCATATAAGAACGATATAAGAACGGCCGTTGTTGTTGGTTCTTTTTTGCATTGTTTTGTATGTTGAAAAAGGGCGTTTTTTTTGTAGATGCAGGACAATTTTCACGGAACTGCGACGTTATCAATGCTAAAAAACACCTTTCTATGATTGTCTGCATTGCCGAGAAACCAAGTGTGGCGCGTGAAATAGCCCACGTGCTGGGAGCCAACGCCAGTCACGACGGATATATGGAGGGCAATGGGTATCAGGTTACTTGGACATATGGTCACTTATGCACGCTTAAGGAACCGCACGACTATAGCGCAATGTGGAAAGCGTGGTCGCTGAGCCGTTTGCCGATGATTCCGGAAAAGTTTGGTATCAAGCTGATTGACAATAAGACATACGAGAAACAGTTTCATATCATAGAAAGTCTGATGCAAAAGGCTGACGGCATTGTCAACTGCGGTGATGCTGGTCAGGAAGGCGAGCTTATACAGCGTTGGGTTATGCAGAAGGCTCAAGCCAAATGTCCAGTGCAGCGATTGTGGGTGTCGTCGTTGACCGAAGAGGCTATCCGCGATGGATTTGCCAACCTGAAACCTCAAAACGAGTATCAATCGCTCTACGAAGCTGGCCTATGTCGCGCAATCGGCGACTGGTTGCTGGGAATGAACGCAACCAGACTATACACACTCAAATATCGCACGCAACAGGGGCAGGTGCTTTCCATAGGGCGCGTGCAGACTCCGACGTTGGCGCTTATTGTGAAGCGTCAACTTGAAATACAGAACTTTAAACCTGAACAATACTGGGTTCTTTCCACTGTATATCGCGACACACTATTTTCACTTCAAGGTACAGATGATGAAGGTGACGAAAACGATGGCGACAATGGCAAGAAAGGAATCAAAGGCCGTATAACAAATGAAGAAGAGGGCCGTAAAGCTCTTGAATCCATTAATGGTCAAGATTTTGAGATTGTTTCAATTGCCAAAAAGAGCGGTAATGAGACCTCCCCACGCCTTTTTGACCTTACAAGTCTGCAGGTGGAATGCAACAAAAAATACAGCTTTTCGGCCGACGAGACGCTCAAATATATCCAGAGCCTGTATGAAAAGAAACTAACTACATATCCGCGTGTCGATACCACATTCCTTAGTGACGACATATATCCCAAATGTCTGGAAATTCTTAAGGGACTTCTACCATACGCCAATCTGACACAGCCGTTGCTTGGCAAGAAACTACCCAAAAGCAAGAAAGTGTTTGACAGCAGCAAAGTGACGGACCACCACGCTATTATCCCAACAGGTGTGAATCCAAGCAACGGTGACCTTACTCTCAACGAGAAACGAGTGTATGACCTTGTTGCAAGGCATTTTATTGCCGTCTTCTATCCCGACTGCAAGGTTTCGACAACAACGGTTACTGGCAAAGTGGAGACAAAACCGGAAGAGGGCAGTAAGAAAGGCAACAAACTGACTTTTAAGACTTCTGGCAAACAGATTCTCGACCCGGGCTGGCGTGTTTGTTTCGGCAAATGGATTGAGGAAAACGGCAGCTGGCATCAGGAGAAGAAAATTGAGACTAACGAAAACGAAAACCAAGACGAAAACAAACAGACGGGCAATCAGATGCTGCCTGCATTCGTCAAGGGCGAGAAAGGTCCCCACACCCCTACCCTTACCGAAAAATGGACTTCGCCACCGAAACCATACACTGAAGCCACCTTGCTGCGGGCTATGGAAACGGCAGGTCGGTTTGTCGATAACGACGAGCTGCGTGATGCACTGAAAGAGAATGGTATAGGCAGACCATCGACGCGCGCTGCAATTATCGAGACTCTCTTTAAACGCGGCTATATACGCAAGGTACGCAAGTCGCTCAACGCCACAGAGACGGGTATAAACCTCATTGCTCTCATAAAAGAAGAGTTGCTTAAAAGCGCCGAACTAACTGGACAATGGGAAAAGAAACTGCGTGAGATAGAAGCGCACAAATATGATGCACGCCAATTCATTTACGAACTCAAGCAAATGGTGACGCAGATTGTGCAGAATGTGATGATGGACAATGCTTCAAGACCGCCATAGTCATTATTGTAAAACAAAGAGGATTAGGCTAACAGGGAAAATTCTCAAAATGAAATTTTGAGAATTCTATGTTTGATAGAGAAAGAAAAAAATCTTTTTGTAAAAAAAATTGAAAAGATGTTACTAATACTATCGAATAATGGTTTGGAACACTACTCCTGTTTTTTAATTGTCACAAAACAAATTAATTAAATAAAAAATCTGATTATGAAACAAAAATTATTGTTTTTGGCACTTATTGCCATTTTAAGTCTCGGAAGTGCAAAAGCACAATTTAGAACCTATTGGGACCCCTTCGCCAGAGGTGACAAGTATCTAGGTGTGAGCTATTCCAATGGTGGATTCATTCTACCCAATGCCGTTGAAGTGAACACTAACAAATATGTGTTGAACGACTATAGCCGTTCCTTTGTCAACCCTGGTGTCGCCATCCAGTACCGTCGTGTAAATGAGCACCGTAGATTGAGTACTGCCAACACTTTTGTACTTAGTTTCAACCATTGGTCAGGAAAGGTAGAAGGGGCAAATGTCACCAATACCGACACCACTTGGACTACGAAGTACGGCATTAACGGTCTGTTTCTGACCGACCTTTATTCGTTGATGATCCCTGTTGGCGACAATTTGAGTATTGACCTTGGGTTGGGTGTCACTGTCGGCAGTTTCAGAACGCCAAAATATACAAACACCTTCTCGGACGGCAGTTCGGAGAGCGGTGATGGAAGTGTCGATGGTATGTCGGCCTATTTGAACCTGATGCTTGGTGTCGATTACCGTCTAACGGACAACATATTAGCCACCTGCAGCTTTACAAGCCACGCTTTCAACATTTTTGGTATGATAGGCAGCGACAATCCCGGCTTTTTCAACGCAAGAAGTGGAGTATCGGTAAGTTACCGTATGCCCTTTCAGTTGATGCTGGGTATTTTGTTTCAGCTTTAATATAAAGAGAGAGTAAAAAATTAATGCCGGTATTGCTACCGGCATTAATTGTATTTATTTAAATCATCATCAAGTAGTTGACTTCTTGCTGGGTCAGTTCGCGCACTTTGCCGCGCGGAAGATCTTTCTTGGTAAGTCCGGCAAAGACGCAGCGGTCGAGTTTTTTTACCTCATAGCCGAAATGCTCGAAGATGCGGCGAACTATGCGGTTTCGGCCTGAATGGAGGGCGACACCTACGACGCGGCGGTCTTTACCGTCGCCCTGATACTGGACATCATCGACGGCTATTGGTCCATCTTCCAATTCGATGCCTTCCACCATCTGTCTCATATCCTCGCGGCTGACGGCACGGTCACATTCGACTTGGTAAATCTTGTAAATATTTGAAGAGGGATGCGTCAGTCTCTTTGCCATTTCGCCATCGTTGGTGAACAGCAGCAGTCCGGTGGTGTTCTTGTCCAATCGACCGACAGGATAGATGCGCTCTTTGCAGCATCCTTGTACGAGAAGCATAACAGTGTCGCGTTCTTGAGGATCGTCGAGAGTGGTAATATATCCTTTGGGTTTGTTCAGTAGGAAGTAACGTTTTGGCTCGCTGCGCAGCACCTCACCGCCATAGGATACCACATCGCCCTCTTTTACCTTGAAGCCCAAGGTGGTGATAACTTCGCCATTAACCATTACGGCTCCGGCTTCTATCAGTTTGTCGGCATCGCGGCGCGAACAGATACCAGCATTTGAAAGGTATTTGTTAAGTCGCGTTGTGCCGTCGTATTTGGGCTCGGGTGGAGCCTGGCGGTTCTTGCGGCGACGAATCTTGTTGGAAATAATATTCTCCGAACCTTTTAGTTTCCTGGGATGTGCTTGTTTCTTTTGCTTTTTATTTGGTTTTCTGTATTCGCCGTGTTCTTGGTTTGGATACCGGCGTTCACCGCGACTGTGTTCTTTTTCATCGTCGTTGGGACGCACATAATAAACCTTTTTAGGCCTTTCGTTTTCTCCGTTGGCAGTTTTCACTCTGCCGATGCGTGGACGCCTCATACGGCCTCCACCGCTTTTTTCGTTAGTTTTTTCTTCCATCAGTTTGGTAAAGTTAAATATTTAAAATGGTAAAGTTCAAAGAATTATATTAAAAATGAAGTACATACGGCCCGGTGTTTTCAAGTGCTTGCGTTTCAAGTACAGTTGCCACCTCTTTAGCCATTAACAAAAAGATATTTAACCCTTTGGAATCGAGCCATTTGATGGCATTGATATCCTCTCGACAGGCCATAGCGAACATCAGATTGCAGATATGCGTTGTTTTTCCTATCCACACGCGCGCCTTGTCCTCTCCGTCAATTGCGTTCGACAAGATGGCCAGCCAAGCATAGTTGTTGGCAAACAGCCATTTCATCGCCTCCACATCGCCGCGTATGGCATTGGAGAATGCGGCCAATTCGGGATAGCCGTTATCCATTAGCCAGCGGAAAAAATCCTTTCTCCCGGCAATGCTTTTGGTCAGCGCAAGCAATATTTTTATGTTGTATTTCTCCAGTCCCACAATAGGCTATTGTCTAATCTTTGCTCCAAGTTGTTTTTCGAGGTTGTTCTGGAGTTTTATCATTACAGCCTCTATCTGTTTGTCGTTCAAAGTCTTTTCCGGATCCTGAAGCACAAAACTTACGGCATACGATTTGTAGCCATCTGCAATGCCTTTGCCTTGATAGACGTCAAACAGCGACACGCTTTTCAGCAGTTTTTTCTCTGTGGCACGGGCGACTGCCTCGATCTGGGCGAACGTAACGCTGTTTTCTATCACCAGCGCCAAATCGCGACGTACCTCCGGGAACTTTGATATCTCACTGAAAGTGATATCCTTGACGGGGAATGTCTTGAGTAGCAGATCCCAGTCGATATCAACATAGAACACTTCTTGTTTGATGTCCATTCTCTGCAATACATCGCGGGAAATGCGACCCACCACAGCCAATTGTTTCTTGCTGTCTTTGAATTGATAAGCCAATCCTTCTGCCAAAAAGTGTTCGGTGGAGGTCTGTTCTGTCAAACGGCCCATAGGCATACGCAGACGATGCAGAATGTTCATCAAATGCAGTTTGGCGTCGAATATATCCACCTTGCGACTCTTCTCTCGCCAGCTTTCGCTTGTATAACTGCCGGTCATAAAGAAGGTCAGATGTTGTGTCTCTTTGTAGGCTTTGGTAACCGGAACTGGAGTTGTGTTGTCGCCGTTTTGCTTGCGCTCTTCGCATCCCTCTTCGGTCAGTTCGTATGTGCGTCCGAATTCGAATATTTTCTGGTCGAAAATCTTGTGATTCATATTATAAACGATGCACTCCAAACCGCCCCACAGCAGTGTGCGACGCATCACGTTGAGTTCTTTCGACAGTGGATTGAGAATTTCCACATTATACGCACTTTTGAAGTCCTCGCTATTGTCGTAGTAGCTGCTCTTGGTCAGCGAGTTGTTCATTATCTCGTTGAATCCGTTATAGACAAGATAGTCGGAGGCAATGTTTTTCAGTCTGTTGGGGTTTGGTTTGGCACCGTATGAGAGGCAGCTGTTCAGGCGTTCGTCAAACTCGACATTGTTATAGCCATATATGCGCAATATCTCCTCAACTACGTCGCATTCGCGATATACATCCACTTTGCAGGTGGGTATGTGCAGCAGCATCCCCTCGGCGTTTTCTTCCACTATCTCGATATCAAGCGAGGTAAGAGCGATACGAATAGCGTCGAGAGGTATCTCCTTGCCGACAAGGTCAAACACACGGCGGAAGTCGATTCTAACCTCGGCCGGCTTGATGGGCTCGGGATAGACATCGACGATGTCGCCGCATATTTCACCGCCTGCCAGCTGCTGAACAAGGAAGGCGGCTCTGCGAATAGCCCAAAGTGTGATGTTGGGGTCGCATCCACGCTCGTAGCGGAACGAGGCATCGGTTTTAAGCGTGTGACGCTTGGAAGTCTTGCGGATGCTGACTGGATTGAAATAGGCGCTTTCGATGAATATGTTTTTCGTCTCCATCGTCACTCCCGACTTCTCGCCACCGAAGACGCCGGCTATGCACATACCTTCTTTCTCGTTGCAAATCATCAGGTCTCGATGGTCGAGTTTGCGTTCAACGCCATCTAAGGTTACAAACGGCGTGTCTTGCGGGAGGCATTTCACCAAAACCTGTCCGCCAGTGATTTTATCGGCATCGAAAGCGTGCAGCGGCTGTCCCACTTCCATCAAAATGAAATTGGTGATATCCACTATGTTGTTAATCGGGCGCAAACCAACGGTACGCAGTTTGTCTTTCAGCCAGTCGGGCGATTCATCTACCTTCACATTGCGGATGGTGAGACCGCTGTATCGCGGACAGAGTTTGCTTTCCTCGACGGTTACCTTTATTCCATCTTTACTTGGCTTTTCATTGACTGTCAGTGCTGTGTTTACTTCTGGCCACTGTATTTTCAGATGTTCGCCGTTGCGTGTGTTCAGCACAGCCACAATGTCGCGAGCCACTCCAATATGCGACGTCGCGTCTGAACGGTTGGCGGTGATGGCCACTTCAAGTGTGTAATCGTCCTTCACATTGAAATACTCTTTGGCGGGCATTCCTACAGGGGCATCGTCAGGCAGCACCATTATGCCCTCGTGGCTGTTGCCCAGTTGAAGCTCATCTTCGGCACATAGCATCCCTTCGCTGACAGCGCCACGCAGTTTGCCTTTCTTTATCTCGTGGAATTCTGTGTCCGACGTCCAAATCTTGGTTCCTATTTGGGCGCACACCACCTTTTGTCCGGCGGCAACATTGGGAGCACCGCATACAATATGCAGTGGCTCACCTTTGCCTACATCGACAGTGGTCAGATGCAGATGGTCCGAATCTGGATGCGGCTCGCAAGTCAGCACCTGTGCTATAACCACGTGCTCCAGGCCTCCTTTTATGGTCTCTACTTTCTCGACTCCTTCTATTTCAAGTCCCGAAAAAGTCAGCAAATCATCCAGTTCAGACGGACTTAGCGTAGTGGCAACATAATCTTTAAGCCAATTATATGAAATCTTCATTTATCGATGATTTTAAAGTTCTATTATATTATGATCAAATTCACCTTTAACGAAATCGAAAACCCTCAAACCTTTAAACATATCAACATATCAACCTTCAAATCTCTTTAACTGCTCGTGCTCTGTATTGCACCGAGGCGTTGGTGCTGAAATAGCATTTTGTGCCGTCGGGACCGCAGGCATACGTATGCGACTCGGAGCAAGGGGTGCTCGTCCAATAGAACGTATGTCCGCTTAGGACAGGTGGCATCTTCTTTCGGTTTAGTGTTTTGTTTGACAGCGCTTTGTATTTCCTGATTTTTTCTATTTCATTTTTTGTCGGCAATCGCCAGCCGTTCCCTGTCGATGTCGCCCATTTCGTGGCCGAATCGGCATCTATACCCGAAATCTCATCAAGCGACATTATCAGTTTCACATTGCCGGCGTCGTCGGTATCTATCACTATTCCTTTGTTCTCCCCGTCGCGATACAAATCACCCGGCTCATAGCGATATCCGCATCCCGTAGCCCAAAATGCACTAATCAATATTAATAATTGTATCTTGTTCATAATAGTCCGTATCGTACGACATCGTGTCGGTAATAGTCATTTTATTGTCATTTGTATTCTTCTCATATAGCACATACATTCGTGTCGGCAGGTCGCATTTCTCATAGTGTATATCGTCGCCGAAATCTTTCACTCTGCTGTACATCGTCAGACAATGCTTATGCATCGGCAGCGTGTCGAATGTAATCTTTTTGTATCTGTAAAAATATTCTGCCGCCTCTGAATTCTGCATCACCTCGTCGCTCGCCATTACCACCTCTCCCTCATCCAGATAGGGCAATATCAGTCTCATATCACTCAACAAGTCCTGGTTCGAGTTCACCTTGTGTATGCTGTTGAAATTCAGCAGCAACCCCGAACCGAAAATCAGTATTGCCAATCCCAACAGTACTCGCTCGGCAGTCTTGTTCATCCGTTCAAGCCAGTCCTCAATCAAATCGTACATCAGACAGGCCATCGCTATCGCAAAGAAAGGCAGCGTGGGAACTATATAGAACTCCTGCTGCTTCAAACCGAGCATAATGGGCACTATGCCGGAAAAACCCATCGCCAGAAAGAACCAGCCAAGTTTGGAACGCTCTATCTGTACGGCGGTCAACTTATTACGGTTGCGCCAAAAGAACATATAGCGGTAAAATGGACGGTTCTTTATGCGGATGGCACACAGCAACGCCATCACTGCAAGCGGAATGGCCCACTGCACCACAAGCACATACAGTATATAGAATCGCGACGCCACCGTATGCACGTGTAGCACTCCCCCTATCATCTGGTGGTGCAGATAGTTGTACATATGATGGTATATTTCCGGCGAAATCAATATGGCTGTAAACAAAGTCGCCATCCACACCAGCAGAATCACTCCCGTCGTATATACTGGAAACAACACTCGCTCTCTTCGCACCATCAGCCAATAGAGGAACGGAAAGAATATCGGAAACAGACCCGCAAAGCCCTTCACCATAAAGGCCAGCTCCATCGACATCGCCGCCAGAACTATCCACGCCGTGCGACTCAGTCTGTACGAACCCGTCGGCTTGCCCAGCGCCAAACGCGACTGCGCTATGAACGACGCCCTTCCCGCCTTCAGCAAAAAAACAACCGACAACAAAATGAACATCGTCATCGTGCTCTCCAGCAGATTGTTCGTCGCCGACCACGTAACTATCGGAATCGTAATCCAACATAGCAGCGGCAACCATCCCGTGCGTTTGTTGTTACCGATCAGACTCCATATCCATATCATCAGCGCTGCCAGAATAAAATATGTCATCACCGAATAAAACTTCTCGGCCATAAACGAATTGCTGCCGAACAGCTGGAACCAACGGCTCTCAAGCCAGTATCCCAGCGGCAGATAGTTCATACGGTCAGGATTCCCCGGTGACGACAACGACGGCAGCCAGAATTCCTCAAAACCCTCAGCCATACGCTGCGAAACAACAGCATTGTCCATACCCACACGCGACAAACCCTCAGAGAGAAAATTACCCGATATAAAGAGCAGAAATGCTCCGATAACAATAAAATACAATGATGTCTGCCGCTTCATTTTTAAAATGGTTTTTGTTGATATGTTGAAAGGTTGGAAGGGTTAATTGTTGATATGTTGATATGAATTTGCTATTACGTATTGTCCTCTTTAAATTTCCTTTTAACAAAAACTAAAAACGAAAACAAATTTTCAATTTGAAATGATTTTCAATTCCATTTTACTTCCTTAAGCGTGCACGAACGGTTGAAAACCAAATGTTCTGCGCTGCTGTCCGGATCCGTGCAGAAATAACCCATACGCTCAAACTGGAAACGATGCGGAGCAGCGACACCGTTCTCCACAACACCTTCCTTCACATCCTCCACTATGCAGGGCTCAATTTTGCAGTTCTTCAACACACGCAGCGAGTCGGGGTTCAGGTTGTCCAGGAACGTTTTCCCCTCCGCAGCTTCGTTGGGATCCTCCACGGCAAACAGGCGGTCGAACAGCCTCACCTCGGCATCCACAGCATTGCGAGCACTCACCCAATGTATAGTACCCTTCACCTTGCGGCCGTCAGGAGCGTCGCCGCCTCGCGTAGCCGGGTCATAGGTACAGTGTATGCACGTAATGTTGCCATCCGCATCCTTTTCAACACTTTGAGCCGTAACAAAATAGGCATAGCGCAGACGCACCTCCGTACCAGGTGACAACCGGAAGTATTTCTTCGGCGGATTCTCCATAAAGTCCTCGCGCTCTATCCACAGCTCTCTGCCGAAAGGCACCTCGCGCGTACCGTCGGCCTCGTTCTCCGGATTGTTCACAGCCCTCAGCAGCTCCTCCTTACCCTCCGGGTAGTTGTCTATCACCAGCTTCACAGGGTCCAGAACTGCCATACGCCTTTGCGCCACCTTGTTGAGATGCTCCCGCAGCGAAAACTCAAGAAGCGAATAACTGATAATATTGTCGCGCTTGGCAACACCTATGCGTTCGCAGAAAGCACGGATGCTCTCAGGCGTATAACCTCTGCGACGAAAACCGCATATGGTCGGCATACGCGGATCGTCCCATCCGCTCACATAGCCCTCTTTGACAAGTTGCAACAGCTTACGTTTCGACATAACCGTATAGTCGATGTTTAGCCGCGCAAACTCATACTGGTGGCTCGGAAAAATACCCAGTTGTTCTATAAACCAGTCATACAGCGGACGGTGTATGTCGAACTCCAGCGTGCAGATACTGTGCGTGATATTCTCAATCGAATCGCTCTGACCGTGGGCATAGTCGTACATCGGATAGATGCACCACTTGCTGCCCGTGCGGTGATGGTCGGCTTTCAATATGCGATACATTATCGGGTCTCGGAACATCATATTCGGATGACTCATATCTATCTTCGCCCTTAGCACCCTGCTACCGTCCGCAAACTCACCCGCACGCATCCGGCGGAACAAATCGAGGTTCTCTTCCACCGTGCGGTCGCGATAAGGACTATTCACACCAGGCGACGTCACCGTGCCGCGGTTCTGTCGGATCTCCTCAAGACTCTGGTCATCCACATACGCCTTCCCCTTCTTTATCAATACCTCGGCCCACTCATACAACTGCTCGAAATAGTCCGATGCATAGTGGATGCCTGCCCATTCAAAACCCAACCACCGTATGTCGTTCTGAATCGATTCCACATACTCAGTATCCTCCTTCACAGGATTCGTGTCGTCAAAACGCAAATTGGTCTTCCCTCCATATTTTTTAGCCAAACCGAAATTCAAACATATCGACTTGGCGTGGCCTATGTGCAAATAACCGTTGGGCTCGGGCGGGAAGCGGGTAAGAATCGACTTGTATGTACCCTCCTTCAGACCCCTCTCGATGATTTCCTCAAGGAAATTCAGCTGTTTTTCGTTGTTTTCTTCCATTTATAATAATTAATGACAGATGCTGTTTCTACCTTAGCACCCTGATTCTTAAAACTATAATCCTCTCCCGTAAATCTATACGAGATTACAAAAATACTAATTTTCCACAAAAAAACATCATCGGAAACAAAGAAAATATAAAAAAATCATCTTCCTCTCGCTGACAACACTACATTTCAGCATTGATTGTAAGCTCACCGCCATAAGCGTTATTTAACTTCTCTTTCACCTGCTATTCAAACCTTTATCTGTTATTATTGCATCAAATCTTAATTTTAAACATCCCCTGTTAAAAATTCTTAAAATCCACTCTTCCCCACTTAATCTTAAATCTCTGATCCCCACCCCCAAAAGGGATACCAAAGTCCTATCAAAGTTTTACCAAACTCTTACCAAACTTTTCTTAAATTTCTCTTCCCCAAAGTTTGATTATTGTTATATTTGTTTTTGCATAAATTTTCCCTTCGTACTGCCCCTTTTCATCGGCCGGATGGCTCTCCGTCTTTTTTTTTGCCTCCCATCGCCGAATATGAAAATAATTGTGTATATTTGCATTCGTTACTGATAAACATTATAAAATATAAAGATATGAAAAAAAGATTTTTACGTTTATTTACTGTGGTCGCATCCTGCCTCTCCTTGTCGGCTTGCAGCATTCTCAGCTCGCTGGCAGACCAAGCCGCCGGTCTCGCCAATCTGGCCAATTGTGAGTACAACCTCAAAAATGTCACCAACCTCACTGTCGCAGGTGTCAATGTGAAAAATCTGACCAACGGCAACATCACCGCCTCTGATGTGGTTAAACTTACTACCGCTCTGGTCAGCAAGGCTGTGCCGATGGCTATGAATGTCAATATCGACATTAAAAACCCGACCGAAAAGAACGCCGCTCTTACGGCTATGGACTGGATTCTCGATATCGACGGCAGCCAGTTCGCACAGGGCAACAGCGCTAATAAATACACTGTCACCAAGCAGGCTACAACGACGGTCCCTCTGGGCGTCAACACCGACCTGTACAGTATGTTCAGCAAGGACGGCATCAACTCCCTCAAAAACTTCGTCAGCAGTTTCAAAAACGACGGAACCTCCTCAAAAGTGGGACTGCGTATCAAACCGCTTCTCTCGGTAGGCAGCTACACCGTGCCGATGCCTAACTACATCAAGGTCGAAAAGAAAACCGGCTCACAGAGCTGATAAGTACTTCAAAAGGAAGTTAAAAAGGACAGATGTATCCGCTCGGATTCATTTGTCCTTTTTTTATCTCCCCTTTTAACTATAACGAAAACAATTACTTTTTTAACCTTTAAACTTTTAAATCCTCAAACCCTTTAACATATCATCCTTTCAACCTTTCAACATATCAACAATTAGTTCCTCAAACCCTTATCCGTGCGTCACATTTACCTCGTCCAGAAGCAAATAGGCCATCATCGACGTGTTGTGGTGACGAAATGCAACTCGCAGATCATACCCTTTATACGGGTCCAGGTCGATTTTGCGGTAATGCAGCTGACAGTCGTCGGTCGTCTCCTCGAACAGGGTCCCGATCGGCACAAAAGCCCCATCTTTCATTTTCCCAACATAAACAGTATAGGTCTCGTTTAATCTGTTGGCATCAAGCGCCGAAACCCAGTACGAAAGCGAATAACCGCCACTGCCGGGAATATGGATCTCAGGCGAAACTATAAGGTTGTCGGGGGTGAAAGGATGCTCGGAACAGGATGCAAGACAATCGGTGTTCTCATAACCGCGTCCGGCATAGCCGAAAAGGTCGGAAAATCTCTGCCACTTGCTGCTGTCGCCATCCTGGTCTATGTTTGTCCAAGTGGCTGGTATCGCCTCGTCAAAACTGGCGTGGAGCAACACTGAATCGCCAGTTTCGGTCGGATCGACAATGACTTGATACACATCTGGCTCGATTTCGGGTTCTTTGCCGCATCCGGCATAAATCGCAAACGATAATGCTATTCCCAACAGGGGAAGAATTGTTTTTTTCATAAGAAGTGATTTTTGAATTAATGACTTTTTTAACTTCAAAAAACTTCTCAAATCGCGATATGAAACGTTTTCTATCTATATAGACACAAAAAACGGCATTTTCGCTGCAAACAAATGAAAAAAAAAACGGAGAACGAAATCGACGCCCTCCGTTATCACGTATAAAAAATCAACTTTCTGGAGTTATAAGTTAATTTTCAATTTCAATCAGAATCCTGTTCCGAACATCTGCCAGAAGCGCCCTTCCAGCTGACGCCAGGCGTAGCTGGAATTGTCATAGACACGGTATGTGTAGTCGTTCAGTAGGCTGGCGATTTGCTTCGACGGGTCGTAGTCCTCACTCTCGCGTGCTTTCAAGGCTTTCACGCTGCTTTCCAGGTCGGCAAGTCCTTTGAAGGCTTTTTGCTCCTGTTCCATAATCTCTTTGCTCATTATGTCCTTGGTGCGCTGCCAGGCAACGGTGGCCAGCTTGTTGGCTTTGCGGTACTGCCACAGGACGGCGTTGTCGTCATATCTTTTGTGGCCGCAGAGGTTGTATGCCTGCGGTAAACGGCTGGTGCCGCAGAAGACGGGCACACGCGGACTCTGGCCGGGATTATCGACCGCCACCCAACAGACACCGCCGACCTCGTCGGGCAGCCAGTCTCGCAGCTGGGCCACAAAGGAATACGAGCACCAAGCAACACTGACAGTGCGTTTGAATTCGACCGTGCCGGGCTTTAACATATTGAGTGTGTTCTGTATGTTGCCACCCATCCAGGGATTGGCGACAGAACTGATGACGGTGTCGGTCACCACCGTGCCGTCTTTCTGGCGACGTTTACTTACCATCTTGATATTGCGGCACATATCCATATCCGTTCCCTCATAGGTGGAGCGCAGCAACTGCATTACGTCAGAAACATCGACATTCTGATCGGGCTTGATGGAAAATGGCAACTCAGCCATATCCATCGACAAACCCAGTGATGGTGCCAATGCATTGAGAATGAAGAACTCGCGCTCGCGGAAATTCTTGCCGTTGGCATAACTGGCGTTGAAAACCTTCCAGAAAACGAGCTCGCCTTCTCCGTCCCAGAGACCGTAGCGACGTGCCACCTGTTCGATGTTGTCGGAACACATAAAGTAGTTGGGATTGTCTCGTTGCAGACGACCTATGCGCGGTATGTTGGCGCTAACTCCAATATGGTCGTCGGGTATGCGCTGCGCTGCCCATATTCCACCGATTTTGTCGGGACCTTCGCCCAGTATCTCCATTTGCCACACTTCGTTACGGTCGGCAATCGTAATACATTCCCCTCCGTCACCATAGCCGTACTCTTTCACCAGACTTCCAATCAGCCGGATGGCGTCGCGAGCGTTGTCGCATCGCATAAGAGCCACTCGTTCAAGCTCTTCAATTAGAAACATTCCATTCTTGTTTACCAAGGTATCGGGACCGCCAAAAGTGGTCTCGCCAATGGCTAACTGTTTCTCGTTCAGACACGGATAGGCTGTGTTAAGGTAGGCGTATGTGTGACGCACCTGGGGAATGGTTCCTGCCACCTTGATTCCTGTTGTATCATCGCGATATGCTGTATGCATTGTACCTTTGCGCACCTGATGGACTGCACCTGCTTTGTAATCGGCGGCAGGTTCCATTGTCATCCAAGTACGGTAGCGGCCATCACAGGTGTGCGACGTAATCACCGAGCCATCTGTAGATGCCTTTTTCCCAACCATAATGGATGTACACGACTGACCGTCAATAATCTGTGAACTGTAATCCTGGCTGCGGACGGTAACCGCCGTCAGAAGCAAACACAAAAAAAGAACCTTTTTTTTCATAATATACTGTTTAATATTCTTGTCATTATATTACCATAACTTCTGCATTATCAAATCAAAACACTTTGCACCGGTTTCAATGATACTGTCGGGGAAATTGTAGCCAGGATTGTGTAATTCGGGTTGTTTTTCACCGCTGCCAAGTCCGAAGAATACTCCAGGAAACACGCGCAGATACTCGGCAAAATCCTCGCTCCAGCGCATCGGTCGTCTAATGGTTTCGACATTCATCCCAGGCGAAAGTATTTCTCTTACTCTTTCAACCAGTTCTGGTGTATTTTCTGTAGCCTGGAACGGTTCGCGTACTTCTCGCTTCAGTTCCAGATGCCAGCGTTCGGTTTCTTCAACGGCTATCTTGTCGGCCATTGAAACTAAATCGAGCATTGTGTCATTGGTGAATGTTCGCAATGTGAACATTATTTCACCCGTTCCTGCTGAAGTGCCGAATGCCTCATCTCCTACTCTGCAGCATATCAGCGTTGTTTGGCGGAATTGTCTGAAATCCCCTTCAGTATTGTTCAGTGCAGACATTCGCTCAATAATGGCTGCAATTGCAAGACCGGGATTCAGCCCTTTTTCCGGTGTTGATGCGTGTGTAGAACGACCTATGAGCCTGTATATTACACCCATTGATGCAGCAGCAAACGTGTTTTGATTCAACACGATGGTTCCTTCTGGATAGCCAGGTAGGTTATGGAGAGCAAATACTGCATTTACATTGTATTTCTGCAGCAGTCCGCTTAAAACAATTTTTTGGGCCCCTTTGCCTGTTTCTTCTTCAGGCTGGAAAATGAGTACAATATTGTTTAGCAACTCGTTTTTTGCAACTATTTCCGCAAAACGGAGCATTATTGCGGTGTGCCCGTCGTGTCCGCAACAGTGTCCCAATGGCAGTGCATCAGTGTCAGCACGGAAGGCAATAGTATGCGCATCTGTTTTTTTTGATTTCCAATAGGCTACAACGCCATATCCACCAACATTGGTATTAAGTTCGGTAGGATTCAAATGGCTGATGAAGTCCACAATCAAGTTGTGTGCAAATGATTCGTTGCCCGATACATCAGGATGGTTGTGCAACAAATGACGTATATTTATTATTTCTTTTATGTCCTTCACTTATTCTTCAGTTTTTGTACTTCTTCCTTGAAATCGCATCCGCGAAATTCAAAATTTTTATAGTGGTCGTAGCTCGACGCTGCCGGCGACAATAAGCAAATCTTGCCTTTTGCAGTATATTTGGCTGCAAAATCCACAGCCTCAGCCATCGAATAGTCGCTGTCAAAATGACATAATATATTACCTGCTTTTTGCTCTATGTTCTCACGACCCTGTTCATAAATGGCTTTGCCGGCCGTTCCAAACAACACTAAATTCCTCACTGCTTTCCCCAACGGAGCATTCACCAGATAGTCAGCCAACGGCTTGTAGTCTATACCACGATTGAAACCACCAAGAATAAGTGTATCAACATTTTTCAACGCTTCCAATGCTGCTATTGTTGTTTGTGGAATCGTCGATATCGAATCGTTGTAGTAAGTCACACCGTCAATGGTACATACTTTTTCCAAACGGTGTTCAAGCGGATGGAATGATTCCAACGCTTGTAGAAATACTTTTTGGGAAACACCGAAATCCTTGGCAATTAACCATACAAGGTAAATATTGGACAGATTATGTAGTCCCTTGAGCTCTGTTTGGGCGTTGACCAAAAACGTCTCTTGCTTGGCTTCATCAATGCAGTAAGAAACGATTTGCGATGGAATATTGCATCTCATTGCTTCCACTTTTGTCACTAAATCGTAATTGTCTGCGCAATAATAAAACCTTTGATTCTCTGTTTGTTTTAGTGCCATCTGCATTTTGGCGTTCTCGTAGTCATCGTAACTGTGATAGTGGTCAAGATGTTCGGGGAAAAGGTTGAGAACGGCACCATAGGCAGGCCCTTGGCTAATGTTTTCGAGCTGATGGCAACTCAGTTCTGCGACAACAGGTGTGTTTGGCGTAATCTGTTCAATGATATCGAAAAGCGGGATACCTATGTTGCCAGCAAAAACCGAAGAGTAACCGGCAGTTTGCATCACGTGTTGCAGCAAACTGGCCGTGGTGCTTTTACCCTTGGTGCCGGTAATACCAAAGACGGGATGATTTCTGTAGCATTTCAGGAAAACATCAGTTTGTGAAGAAATCGTCATCATTTCGCATTTGCCTTCGAAGAAAAAAGACGGAATACCTGGCGATTTCATTATCAAATCATAATGTTTACCGCTCAAAGCCTCATCTATTTCATCGTTATTGTGCGCAATGTCAAAATGCTTTCTTGGAAACAGTCGCTGCAGCAGTTTGTGTGTACTTTGTCCTTCACGACCGTAACCCGCAATAAGTATATTTTTGTCAAAAAATATGTTGTACAGCTCTTTGTATGCATAATTGGCTTCGAAATGCAATGGAGAAAAGATGTTTTTTGACAGCGCGTCAAAATCGCTCTTCGTAACATTATTCTGCCGCTGTATGCACTGTAGGTCATTCGTGATCGGACGCATCAAATAGTCTTTCAGCAAAGCAGGACGACTGTCCATTTCGGGATACCATTTGCTGATAGCCATCGACAGAGCATCATTCACTTCACTGACAGTGCCCACACATTCAAATGGTTTAGTCTCGGCTTCGCCTATAAGCTGCTTGAACTCCGTTTTCAATGAAACATCATCGAGCATATTCTTACCGAAAATGGTGTTAAGACGTTTAGGATCAATGAATGGAGACAAGATAATATAGGCAAAAAGGCATTTCGCACATTTCCCACACCATATATCTTCTTTACTGCCAGCATTGCAACTCTTGAAGACATCGTGATAGTGTGTATAGTGTGAAAACAGCATCGCTATCTGTAGTTCGCTAAGGGGGCGTAAAAGACTGTAGTAATTAAACTTGCTTCCAATGAATGACGACACATATCCGCGAAAATCATCTTCAAATTCCAGACTCTTGGAATACTGGTGATTGACATTAGTACCGGAGACCGTGCTCTCGTTGGCGCTACTTTCATTGGAGAGGGCTATATTGCAGCGGTTGCCGGTAAGTGCTGACGCCAGAATGGTATAGAAAGCCAACATCGCGCTGAAAGGGGTGTGCCCGTTCAAGGATCCTTCCTTGTTGAATTGTAGTAACAGAGGATCTATTGTACGTTTGATGACGATGACATCATCAAGTGTATAACCTGCTTTTTTAATGCATTCTGTTGTTGCCCCACGCGGATTCATTATCAACGGTATCGGTCTGCTGTCGAAAGATTTGTCGGCACTGGTTGCCCCTCCCCCTAATATCTCAAGTGTTACAACAGAATCCTTGCCACCACCTATAGGAATGATATGATTGTCGATAGAAGTTTCAATCAATACATTATCGTTGCATTTGTCAAACGCAGGACGGTTTTCATCTGAAACAACCGCCATAAAATCGTCTATCGTAGCACTTATACCATTAGTGTAGAAGAACTCGCCAAGACCATTGAAATACAATTTTTTCCAAAATGCAATCTGTTTATCATTGAGCCGAAACGGTTTTATTTCAACAATTGGTGGACAATAACATTTCCAGTAGCTTATCAATTCAATCATTCCAATGTTGAAAACAAGCGTATCGAGCGTCGCACTATCGAGACGTTCAGGATGCAAAAAGGGACGTGCTGGGAAAAAGGCAGTTGGGCAGAAAGTAATTTTATTACCGTCTTTTTCACCATTGTCAATAAGAAAACAAAAAGAGATGTGCAGACCGTCGGACTGCACATCATAATGATAACTGTCGTAGATAAACTTTTGGTAAATACTACGAAAAAAGTCGTATTTTTCTTGTTGGGACATATTAATCCAGTTTGAACGATGCTTTGCCAATCTCGTAACCATTGGCATATAGTTTCACCCAATAAAGGCCGGGTTTCAGCTCAACACTGTCACTCTTCTTCCAAAGCATTGTCAATGCACGACCGGAACCTGTGAACTCAATATCCTGTTTGGTTGTGTATTGCATTGTCACCCCATTAAGATTGAATGAGAAATTTTCTGCGGTTCCATTATAGATTGCACGGTCGGCAGCATCTGAAATGCGGGCATAGATGGTCATCGAACCTGGATCAATCACATTATTGTCAACCAGGCGACAATCAAGACGGATGCACTTGGTCTGTGCCGCTTTGGTGGTAGGCTTCACAACGTTTCCAACTTTAACACTCTTTCCGGGAGTAACTTTAAGTTCGGTTGTTACAAGGACAGAGGCCAATTTGACTTTCTGCTGCAATCGTTCGTTCTCGGCGAAAAGCGAAGCCGATGACGACACTTTCTCTTTCAATTCGGCATTTTCATTTTTCAGTTGTTCGTTTTCAGCACGCAAACGCTCTATTTCAGCAACGTAGCTGTCGCACAGATTTTGCAGCTCAGCCAGTTTTTGATTGACACTACCCTTAGATGGTTTCGTGTTGCTCTTTGATGCTGCCAACTCGTTAGTTTTCTTCTGCAAGTCAGCCTGTAGTTGCTCTATCTGTTTACGTTGCGATTCGACTTGGGCAGAAAGGTCGGCGATAGTCTTTGCGGCAGATTCATCGGCTTGATGGTTATTGTTGTTGACCGCTTGAGCTAATGCAGTATTCTCGCTGGACAATTGATCGATACGTGACTGCATCGACACCACTTGTTGACGTAAATCACTGATAGTTGCCTGAAGCTCTTGCTTGCTGTTTTCACACTCCTGAACAAGCGACTGCTGCGCTTTCATCAGTTCTTCATTGCGTGTTCTGCATTCTGCTTCTTTCTGCGTCAGAGTAGCAATTTGTTTTTGCAGTAATTGGTCTGATTTACCTCCTTCAGTCGGTGTTGCTTGAAGTGACTTTACCTGTTCCTGGCTAGCAGCCAGGTCAGACTGACATTTTGCCAAATTGTCATTAGCCGCTTTTACATCATTCTGATACTGAGTGTTTAATTTGCGACAATCATTCAACTGCACTGTTAACTGGCGCATTTCAGAACGAACTGTTTTTAATTCTTCTTCAACATCACCACTTCCTTTGGCAGCCGATTCCATTTTCGAGACATCGGATTTTAATGATTTAATCTGCTTGTTTAGTTCTGCTATTTGTATTTTATAGTTCTTGATTTCGCCATTCAGGTCAGACATCTGCGATTCATAGTTCTTTTTCATTTGGTCGCAATTGGCGGCAGTAGTGTTGTTTTTGGCCTTTTTTAAATCGCTAATCTGTTTTTCCTGATCGGCAATCTGCTTTTGCAACTTGGATATCTGGTTCTTGTATTCAGCACTATTGTCTTTTGCTGTACTGTTGCCCGTATTAGCTTTAAGTGCATTGAGTTGCTTGGTTTGCTGGTCAAGTTGTTTCTGCAACTGCCTAATTGTGGATTCTTTTTCGCGCAGTTCCTTCTGCTGGTCACTGGCGGGCGTTTTATCAATTCTGGCGGTACCTTTTTTACCGTCCATCTGGTTTATCAAATTTTGGATTTCCTCGGCCTGAGCATTTATTGCGCTGTCTCGCGAGGCCATTTGCTTATCAAATTCAGCATTTTGTTGTTTCACTTGCTGATAAAGTTGCATAGTCGAATCCAATTGGCTCTGCAATTCAGCAATTTCTTTATTTGACAATGTGGAAACGTCACCACCGCAAGATTGGAATAATACCGAGCCTAAAAAAAGACTACAAACAATTGCAAGCGCACGCTTGGAAGTAAAGATTCTCATATAGTTAGCTATTTTATTTTTTTATTCTGTAAACTATCTTTATCTTTGCAAAATGTTTTGCAAAATTACGATTAAATTTCATAATATAAATATATTTTATCAACAAAAATGATGATTGCGCAAAGAACATTCAGATTGCCACAATATTACACTTTTATTTTGTTGTTGATAATATTTTTTTCCGCACCTTCATTGCTTATTGCGCAGGAAACGTCGGACACATCGCAACTTGAAACTATTACTCTTAAACACAGTTCGGGTTACAGGACAACCTCGCTTCGCATCGGTACTGCACTGGGATATGGTCTTTATCGCGATATGGGAACCGCACCTGTCAGTTTCAATGGACTAGTAATTCAACCAGCATTGGGACTTGAATTCGGTGGATTTCGTCGTTGGACAACCTCAATCGACCTTTTAACCTCTATAGGCTTTTATGAAGATGCTGTTGCTCCGGCATTGAATTTCGGTTCGTTCGATGTATTTAACACCATTAGGTTTAAAATGCGGACATATTTTGCTGCTCTTTTCAAAAAAAAATATGATTCTGAATTGCAACTCAAAACAATAAAGAATCTGCCAAACGATGAAAAAAAAACATACGCATATATTTCAGCAGGATTTACTATCTCCAATTTTTTTGATGTTACCATAAATCCAGCATACGAAAATGCTGCTACAGGAATCAGTGAATTTTTAGGACCCGAGTTATTACTGCGAACTGATATCTTATTAGGGTCTTTTTTCGATCTTGACTGGCAGAAATTCGACAAGCAGCTGCACGCCGAAGTTGGTCTGATGCCCGTCGCTGCTGTTATGCGACCGGGATATGCCTACATTGACAACTACACAGCGTCACAGCCAGTTTTATCGGCCCTGTTTGACGAATACCAATGGCGTATCAAATCGTTTGCCGGTGCTTATTCTGATATTGGTTTCGACATAAGAACAGGTATAGGTAGCCGCATTTCATTGTCATACTATTGGAGTTACCACACGTCAGGAAATAACGATGTCTGGCGTTTTGACCACGCAAAGCACTTGTTTCTAATTGATTTTACCATCATCCTCAAAGAAAAAAGAGTATGCTTGACAGAAATATCAAAATAATAACAATCAGCATTTTGACACTACTTTCGACTAGTTGTGAAAAACTGTTTATGCCAGCAGATTCAGACCCGTCACCGACCTCGACATTCGACTATTTGTGGAGGCAAGTTGATGAACGATATTCGCTATTCGATGTCAAGAATGTCAATTGGCAGGCAATGTATGACAGTCTGCGTCCGCAAGTCTATGATGAGATGGACAACGACAGTCTATTCACCGTTCTGCACAAAATGCTTAACAGCCTCAACGATGGCCACGTAGATTTGTGGGGCAACAATGACGTTTCGAGCAGCGAAGCAATCTTTCTACAGCGATACGGTACCAAAAATTTTGACATCAACACTGTGGCCATCACCTATCTGCGTGCCGACCACCATACAACCGCTGGTTTTGCTTATAACAGCATCGCCGAAGGACAGGTGTTATACATCCGATACAGTTCCTTCAGCAACAGTGCATCTCCAGAAGCTATCAAAATCATCCTCAAGCGTTTCCCCAACGTAAAAGGTATTGTCCTAGACATTCGCCAAAACGGTGGCGGAGAAATCCAAAACGAATGGAACATTATGCAGATGTTACCATCAGAGGGGCAGTTGCTATATTACACACAAATAAAGAATGGACCTGCACACAGCGCTTTCAGCGAACCCCAAGCTGTATATGCCCCGGAAAGCAGCGACATCCACCCTATCGACAAACCACTAGTACTGCTTACCGATCGCGGTTGCTACAGCGCGGCATCAAATTTTGCATTATGCCTAAAAACTTACAACAATGTAACTGTAATGGGCGACACCACGGCTGGCGGGCTTGCGGTTCCCGCCGGTGGTGCATTGCCAAATGGATGGAACTATCGCTTCGGTGTCACTCGCACATTGGCCATAGACGGCATCAACTATGAAAATGGCGTTCCGCCCGACCAAGTTGTATTGCTTGATCCTGCCGCCGTCGCACTACATCACGACAACATAATTGACTCAGCTACTAATCTTATACTTAGCAATGCAAATATCTGAATTCATTATTCGCGCCAGCTACCCCAACTTCTATATGGTTAAAAAGTATGCTGACCAGGGGCGCGAAATCTTCAATAAAAATATTGAAGATGCAGACAATAAACTTGAAGGCAACAAACCAGGAACGGTAATATATATTCTGGAAGGCGACTCAGAACGTCACGAATTCCCTCCGCGATGGTATGATATGTACTACCTTATGCGACAACGTGGTCAGCAACAGCGTCACTTTCTCGAATTGCTATTGCAAGAACACTTTGGTCCTGAAATGTGTGAGGAGCGGAAGACAGAGAACGGAAATAGAAAAAAAAGAATAGACGAGTTAGAACAGATTCGTGATAGATTTAGAAAGGAATGTATTGACTATGTGAGTCAGCATCCACTCAATAACTCGGAAGAACTGATAACCACACTTGTAGATGGCGATTTTACAGACGAACAGATAAGCTACAAGGGGCGTATGCTGCTTGATCTGACACGCAACTGTTACCCTGTTCCCGACTTCTGCATACTTACCGCAAAAGCCTTTTTGCAGCCTGAAAAACTAGAGCTTCTACTCGAACAAACAATTCATAATCTCGAAGTTATGACAAGCTACACCTTGGGCAGCGACCACAACCCGCTTGTTTTTGCCATACGATGCGCTATGCCGCAATACATTCCGGGTCTGATGCCTACCCTTCTTAATATTGGTGTAACACGTGATGCCTACCGTGGACTTCTTAAGCGGCGTAATGGAATTGCCAATCGTGTATATCTTAGTACTTTGCACTCTATTTCCGAGATGCTGTGTATCGAGCGAAAATATGATCGAAACGATATACAATTGTCGTCGGAAGAGCAATGCCAACGTATCAGTAATATGGAACAGGCCATCATTGCAGCACGTAATGACGGACTTCGTCTTATTACCGACGCACACTACCAGACTCTTTGCCTTGTTAAATATGTCCGGCAATTCTATATTGATAATCAAGACCTAATCCTCACTTTTATGCAGGGCAAGCAGGCCTACCCGTCGCTAATACTTCAGAAAATGGTGTGGACCATCGGCAATGAGGAGTCGTACCCCGGAGTACTTTACAGCTACCACAGCCGTACTGGACAAGGACGTCAATTTGAAAGTTATCGCAATATCTTTGGTGAGGAAATAATGACCGGAGACGTCATATCGACTGACATCGCCTATTCCACCCGTATGGAAATCAAATCCGAATATCCTGCTGTTTTCCATTTTGATCCATTATTGGATTTGTTGGAACAACGCTATAAATCACCAGTAACCATTGAATTCGCTGTAGAAACACGCCCCCGAAAAATCAGTCTTTTTGCTGTTCTGCAACTTAATATGTCAGAAATGACAGGTCGTGCAGCTCTTATTTCTGCAATTGATCTTCTCGAACGCGGATTGATTAGTGAGCACGATGTAATGTCGCTCATAAAACCCTACCATCTGCGGCAGATTGTAAGCAACTCTATTGATGACCATTCGATGGCGCACCTGGATTTCTTCGGAAAAGGACTCAGTGTGTTGCCTCGCACTGCCATTACTGCCACATTATGTTTTTCTTCATTACGTGCCCAAGAACTTAAACGTAGCGGGCAGTCGGTTTGTCTCTGTCAAGAGCGTTTTGTACCAGAAGATACAATTACACTGGGCGAGTTGGATGCAATTCTCAGTATGACGCCAGCTGCAATCCACGTCGTCACCGCCTGCCGAGGATATGGCATACCTGCACTTATGGATCTGCAGAGTTACGGAATCAAGATGGGTAACAACTGCATTGTCAATTCTGACGGTTTGGTATTAAAAGAAATGGACAGAATAACCATTTCCTCCAAGCATCAGACAATATACAAAGGGGTGGCTGCATTCAAACCGGCGCGATTTACCAAATTCATTAACGGACTTTCTGTTAAACTGGAGCCAAACGAGGTGCAATTTTTCAATGATATGAAAAACGCTTACAAACGTTATCAGCAAATAGTCACCTCCGAAAAAGCAGCATTCATTACCGACGTCAATAAACTTGCCCGATTGATACGATGCGATCTGCAGGACAAATCGGACATTGCCCGCGATATCGTAAACAATTGGTACTCCGACAATGCCGACTTATATGTTAAACAGGTGCTTGAAAGTAAAATGGGAGATCATTTGGATCAATCGCGTGTGTTCAATTTCCTGACAGTTAGCCGAAAAGTGGATTTTTTCCAGAAGGCAACGAATATATGTATCCAGCAGCGACTCAATGGATTAAAAGCAGGTTCATTTATGTTGGGACGCTTTGTGGCCAATCCGTTACCCACAGTGCTTTGGAACCAGCTTAGCGACCAGGTGGTGGCTTTCCTACTTAACGAATATGTATTATATGAAAAATATTTAAATGTTCTTGAAGAGGTGGGTGAAATCAAGCTTGCACGTGCACATTCAAAAATAGAGACCGATGGTATTGACAATACTACTATCAATAACTTCGACCTCTATAATTTCATTCCGCTATTGAAATCCACTCACGACTGGGCTAATATTTCCGTTAGCTTGGAATCAATTGAACATCAAAACAATACACATCTACTAATTGAAAATTTAAGCCGACCGATAGAACAAATCTTCGATCTGTCAAAACCGTGGATTGTAGCAAAACTGAAAGATGAAGAAAGTTAAGACTTTTGTCAGAAAGTCTTAACTTTCATCTTCCATTTTTCAATTCTATCAGAATTTCTCATAGTGAATCCTGCTTTCATCCCATTTATCTTTGGGCTGGTTGTCTCCGGTAGGATATCCGACAGGCACAATGCTGTAAGGCACTATGTTACCCGGCAAATTTAGATAGTTAGTCACAGGATCCATTCTATCGTGGAAGGGATAGCAGGCTGTCCATACTGCTCCTAAACCATAAGCTTCAGCAGCCAAAAGGAAGTTTTCTGTACAGGCACCCAAGTCGTCTCTCCAAATAGGATTAGGCGATGTAACTGCGGGTGCATCAGGATTCTCGCGTGGAGGACGAGTCACCGTTGTGTCAGCGCAGAAAATAACAACAGCCCCCGACTGCATAAACTTCTCCATATTGAAGTTCCCTGCAAACATTTCTTCGTACTTGCTCTTGTCAGTCATAACCACGATATGCCAAGGACGGACGTCCATTCCCGATGGAGCGGCAACAGCTGCACGCAACATCTTTTCCATAATGTCGGCAGGAATAGTGTCACCATTATACGAACGCACACTTTTGCGTTGCATAATGGTATTAATTGTAGCATCTGCATTACAATTTGCATTGTCGTTTTCCTCTTTGTTGCAGCACGAAGTTGCAAGCATTGTCACGCTCATAAGAGCCACTGTCAATAATGTAAATCTTTTAGTCATAATGTGTTTAATTTAATTATTTATACTTCTTTTTTCACTCTTATATCCTAGCAGTTCGTTGATAGACATACTGCAATAACATTTCTACGAAAGTGATCCGATCAGAAAACGCATCTTCCCCTGAATATTTTTTTTCCCTATTACATTCATATCGAACAGCACCTGTAGAATCAATCAAATTACAACCGTTTTTAAAGCAATGCAATGCCCATCTCGATTTTTCAGCAAATGTTGGGGATGTCGCATTGCGACTCATTATAAAGTCACTTGCATCTATACCCATCTGTGCCAATAATGTCGCAGCCAAGTCACTTTGCATCATTGTTTTATCTATTGTTTTGTGACATTTAATTGCACCGCCTGTCCAGACTATAGGGACGTGCGATACAGTCCAGTCGCTTGTTGATTGCGTATTGGACAGGGGCACTCCGTGGTCAGGTACTATTATAACAAGCAGACTGTCCCACATTGGCATAAGACGCAGACTGTCAACAAGAACACCAATGCAAGAATCGGTATATGCAAATGAATTTTTCCTGTCATCATTAAAACGATGCATTTCAACACTCCACGGTTCATGACTACTCAGCGTAAGAATAACATCAAAGCGTTTTTTCGAAGTCTTATCATTTTTATAATCTATCACACTGGGCAACAAAGTATATGCATCTGGGGCACCCCAACTACTCTTTTTTTTGCTTGATGGAAAGGCCTCAAAACCGCATACGTTTTCAAATCCTGTTTCGTGTAAATATCCTCGCATATTGGTAAAATCAACATCTCCACCATACACAAAACTTGTAGAATAGCCCTCGTATTGTAATGTTTGTGCCAATCCAGGCAGACGCCGACAGCGGTCACTCATCTTCATAAGCGACGTTGTCGGCAACCCCATCCATCCGCTAAGAAGGGATACCAAACCCCGGTCTGTGCGAAAATTATTAGCATAACAATCGCTAAAACAAATTCCTTCTTCTGCCAGCCGAATTATGTTGGGACCCACAGTGTCATTCATCACCATATCCCAACCGCCACTTTCCCAAACAATCATAAGAATATCTGGTCGTTGCATACGAAGGAGAGTATCGCTTACTGACGGATCGTTTTCAAAATATGGGCCAATGATTTGTTCAACTTTATTTTCGTCATATAAGGCAAATTCACGTTCCAAATCCTCCGTTTTAGCCACAGAATGCAGGATGTTGAATAACGGATTGAGTGCAGCGTGGTTACAGAATGCATATTTTGAAAAGTATGCATATGATGGATTGGCCGTCGATTCACTAACACCACCACGCATACCAACAAAAAGAAGACCAGCTATAGGAAGGAAAAGCAACGACCACCAATGATTTCGGACCGTCGCTAACATTGTTGGCGTGGTGTGTCGCATACGACGCCAATAATGCCACACGAGAACAGCGACAATAAGAAACGCTACAATTATAGACCACCATCTCAAACTTGCAAGCATATCTTTCGGCTTTGCTGCGTAAATCAAATCGTTGGTATCCATTTTGGCACCCCAAAAAAAATACACAATTGTGTCAGCTATAAAGACAATGGACATCAGTGATGCTACAATCCACCAAAACGGCAGCAAAACACGACGAAGAGGAAATTTATCACAAAAACAACTGATAAAAACAATTATCACCGGGACAACAAGAATATAGGACGCAGTTACCGAATCCAGTCTCACCCCGTGCCAGAGGACGGCTAAGCAACTGCCCAACGGGACACCGGCGGCATAACCTGAATTAAAGATCATAAAGACAACCTTCTGCGTGGCAAAGAGAAGCAACAAAGTGATATAAAGTCGAAACAAAAACAGCAGACGGTCTTTCATTATAAATCAATTCAATTTTCGAGAATTATAAAATGTGGTTAAATATGGAAGTTATGCTCTTCGAGCAGGATAAAGTCCTGAAACGACCATTGTGTATATTGTATTGTTCTTTTCAACTTCAGAAACTTGAGTGAATCAATTTTTCATTCATCCTCATATCCGAATTGGCGAAGAGCGCGGTCACTGTTCCGCCAATCTTTCAACACTTTAATGCGCAGTTCTAAATAACATTTTTTACCAGTAAACTCTTCGATATCCTTTCTGGCCTCTATTCCCAGTTTTTTTATTGACTTTCCTTGGTGACCGATAAGAATAGCCTTCTGCGATTCGCGCTCGACAAATATGACAGCAGAAATACGGTCCAACATCTGCCCTTCCTTGTAGCTTTCCACAGCGACTTCACTGCTATAGGGTATTTCTTTGTCATAAAGCAAAAGTATTTTTTCCCTGACAATTTCCGAAACAAAGAAACGCATTGATCGGTCAGTCAATTCGTCTTTAGGGAAAAAAGGTGGATTTTCTGGCAACAGACTGATTATATGGTCGAAAATAAGCTTGACATTAAAACCTTCCTTAGCCGAACAGGGAACGATGATTGCACGGGGAATCTGAGACTGCCAATAGGTAATTTTTTCTTCGACAACAGCTTGATTGGATAGATCTATTTTGTTAATAACTAAAATTACAGGAATATCTGAATCGATAAGCTTTTGAAGAAGCTGCTGGTTCTTAAGCGTCTCGCCTACCTCTGTAACAAGCAAAAATAGATCGGCATCTTGAATAGCACTGCCCACATAACCCATCATTTGTTCGTGAAGTTTGTAATGTGGATTGACTATACCAGGCGTGTCGGTATATACAATCTGAAAATCAGCACCATTAACAATGCCCATTATTCGGTGACGTGTGGTCTGCGCTTTGCTGGTGATAATTGAGAGTTTTTCTCCGACCAAAGCGTTCATCAGTGTCGATTTACCCACATTGGGGTTGCCTATGATGTTTACAAATCCTGATTTATGCATTAATTAAATGTTTTTTAGTTTACATTTCACGCTCCTCAGTGGCCAATAGCTCTTTCAACTCCATTAAATGTCTGATTTCGTATGTCGGTGGCAGACATCCAGCGGGCAATGCGAGTGTTTTGGGGTTGTACCACACCTGCTGTATTCCAACACCCTTTGCACCTTCAACATCGACTTTATAGTCATCGCCTATAACAAGACACTGCTCTGGCGTGACTCCCATACGCTGCATTGCAACGTCAAAAAAACGACGGTCAGGCTTCATAAAACCAAGATCTTCGGACAGAAAGAAAAAATCAAAATATTGATATAATCCAGCAGTCTTCATTTTTGGCATCTGCGTCTCCGAAAAACCATTGGTTATAACCGCCAAAACAAAACGATCATGACGTAATTTAAGCCATTGCAACAGTTCTTGAGTGCCCGGCATCAAACTTCTCTGATGCGTACTATTAATAATATAGTAGTCACTCATCTTACGCGAAAGACGTATAATTTCAGACGACTCGGCGTTGCATCCAAACGCAGCCAGAGTCAGTGAAAAACGCTGTATGGCTAGCAGTTCTTTGCAAAGTGTTCCATTGCGATAGGCATCCCATAACGCATCGTTGATAATACGATATTTATTGTGAAAGGTATGAAAATCAACGTGACAATATTTCTCCAATTCGAACTCATCGAACATAGCACAATAAGTACGTTCCGCATTGCCGTCGAAATCCCAAAGTGTGCGGTCCAAATCGAAAAGGAGATATTGCTTAACCATTCACTACAAAAAAGAGTCGCGACGATATCATCGCGACTCTTTCGCTATTTTTACAGATTTTATTATTCGGCAGTAGCCTCAGTGTCGGCAGTTGCGGAAGCACGAGTGCTGTTGACAACAAGAACCTCACTGCTTTTGGGGTTCAAAAATTCATACTTGTTGGTGGGAATATCCTGAACTTTTATGCGCTGTGCAACATCAAGTTTAGTGATATCTACAACAATTTCGTTGGGCATATCGGCGGGGAGAGCCTTAACATTGAGGCGTTTCTGTTTGTAAGCCAACTTTCCTCCTTTCATAACGCCAACCGAGGTGCCGGTGGTATGGACAGGAATTGACATAACAATAGGTTTGTCATCACTGAGTTCATAGAAGTCAGCGTGATAAACGATGTCAGTTACAGGGTGGAATTCGATGTCTTTCAGCATTGCACTGTGTTTAATGCCATTGATGTCGATTTCGACGAAGCAAGGCTCCGGATTGAAGATAATACGGTCAAAGGCTGTCTGAGCCACGCTAAAGGTGATTTGCTCACCTTTACCATACATAACACACGGAACTTTGTCCTCGCGACGCAAAGCCTTAGCATCCTTTTTCCCTACGTGCTCACGCAGAGCACCGCTCATTGATACTATTCTCATTGTTTTGAATTTTAATTGGTTTATAAAAAATGAATTAATTAAAAAGTTAAAGTTAAGGTTAAAGTTAACGTTAACGTCATCAATGTTCAATTCTGTGAATCACACCCTTGTGGTGAATGGTCGTCTCGTAGAGGTTATCCAGCGACTCATAATTGGTCACGCGGCGTATTGCCTCTGCAAACAGCCAGTCGCACGAGAGAACGCGGATTTTCGACGACTCGCGTTTCAGCGGAATGGTGTCGGAAACCACAAGTTCTTCAAGCTCTGAATTTTCTATTTTCTCTATGGCATTGCCCGATAGCACGGGATGGGTGATCATAGCGCGGACACTCTTTGCACCATTGGCCTTGATGATGCTCGCAGCCTTGCAAATGGTAGAGCCAGTGTCAATCAGGTCGTCGAGCAGGATAACGTGTTTGCCTTCCACCTCACCGATCAGGCGCATCTCTCCTATCTCGTTGGGTTTGTTGCGATGCTTGTAACAAATCACAAAACTGTTGTTCAGTGTCTTGGCATACATACCAGCACGTTTGCTGCCTCCCATATCGGGCGATGCAAACATAACATCTTCAATATCGAATTTCTCGCGTATGTAGGGCATAAACAGCGACGAACCGTACAAGTGGTCAACCGGGATGTTGAAGAATCCCTGTATCTGGTCAGCGTGGAGATCCATAGTGATAAGACGGTCAACACCAGCTGCAACAAGCATATCGGCAATCAGGCGCGATGCAATAGGTACGTGCGGTTTGTCCTTGCGGTCCTGACGAGCAAAACCATAGTAAGGTATAACAGCGACAATCTTACCTGCCGATGCTCGCTTGGCTGCATCGATCATCATTAACAGTTCAAAGAGGTTGTCTGTCGGGGGAGTCGTTGACTGGATAATAAAAACTATGCCGCCACGAATAGTCTCCTCAAACGAAGGCTGGAATTCTCCGTCAGCGTACTGAAAAACCGTAGAATTACCAAGAGGAATTCCATAAATTTCAGCTACTCTGCGAGCCAGATCAGCAGTGGCTCGACCAGCGAAAATGAATACTTTATCAGATGTTTGCATCAGTTTTTATAGTTTTATAATGGACTGCAAAATTACAACATTTTTTTTGATTGCAAGCAAAAAACATCAAAAAAATTTTGGCAGTATGAAAAAAGTGTGTATTTTTGCACTCGAAAGATGAGGGGAAAAATAACTGAAAACAGAAAGTAACAACCTTATTTTCAGAAAATAATTCTAACTTTCGGGTTTCAGTCATCAACTC
>JAGDCN010000052.1 GCA_017958525.1 Bacteroidales bacterium | reverse complement strand
GGCAGGCCTGCTGGGAGCATGATAGCAGCACAAGCATCAAAATGAAGGCAAATGTTCTCGCAATACGCATCTTCTACTTGTATTTAAACTGCAAAAATAACAAAAAATCACAGACGATGTGGATGTAGGCGAATAATTATTAAACGCCTTCTTTTTTGGCAAAATGGTGTTTCTTTTTTCCGTATGTTTGCGCAGAAATTTATAAAAACACAATAAAATGAACAACATGGTTTTAGAACAGTTGAAAGCTTCGGAAGCTTTATTGGAAGGGCATTTTCTCCTTTCATCAGGACGTCACAGTAACCGTTATTGCCAGTGTGCCAAATTGTTGCAATATCCCGATCGCGCCGAGAAGGTGCTGGCAGTAGTGGCCGAGAAACTGAAAGGTATGAAGATTGATATGGTTGTGGGACCGGCTATGGGCGGCATTATCGTGGCCTACGAACTGGGTCGCCAACTGGGCGTTCCTGCCATCTTCACCGAGAGAGTTGACGGCGTGATGACACTGCGTCGCGGTTTTGAGGTGAAACCTGGCCAAAAACTGCTGATTACCGAAGATGTGGTGACTACTGGCAAATCGTCGCTCGAGACTATCGAAGTGCTGAAATCGTATGGTGCTGAGGTTGTTGGCATCGCCTGCATCGCCGACCGCAGTGCACAGCCGCTGCCGTATCCTGTTTTCGGTGCCGTCAAGTTGAACATCGAAAGTTGGGAAGCCGCCGATTGTCCGCTTTGCAAAGAGGGAAAACCCTATGTAAAGCCCGGTAGTCGTGCCATCAAATAATTTTCTTTTAAACTGAATATAATGAGAATCAAGTATATATGGCTGTTTGTGGCAGCGTGTCTGTTGGTGTCATGCGACAAATCCAAAAACAAGGATCCTGAGACAACGCCTGCCATTGAAAAGCCCGCTTTTGATGCCGATTCAGCGTATGCTTTTGTGAAAGCCCAGACCGACTTCGGTCCGCGCACGCCTGGCAGTGAGGCGCACAGCTCTTGTGCCGCTTACCTGAAAGAACAACTGGCTGCTTTTTGCGATACTGTGATTGTGCAGCCTTTTACAACCACCACTTACGACGGCAAAAAATGGTCGGCACAGAACATCATCGGCTCCTTTGCACCAGAGAAGAGCAAGCGAGTGCTGCTGGGTGCCCATTGGGATTCGCGTCCCATGGCCGACCATGACCCAGACCCCGCCAAGCGTACTCAGCCTATAGATGGTGCCAACGACGGTGCCAGTGGCGTGGGCGTTCTGCTCGAAGTGGCCCGCCAACTGCAGCAAAAGAACCCCGCCATCGGTGTGGATATCATCTTTTTCGACATGGAAGACTACGGTACACCCTCGTCGGAAAATATCCCCGGCGACTGGTGGTGTTTAGGTGCGCAGTACTGGACCAACCACCTGCACCGCCCCGATTATCATGCCGACTTCGGCATCCTGCTTGATATGGTGGGTGGCGAGAATCCGACCTTCTATCACGAAGGCTTCTCGTCTTATTATGCCCAGCACATCGTTTCCAAAGTGTGGGGCACGGCCTATCGCCTCGGCTATGGTAACTACTTTATCAATAATGGCGCCAATCCTATCACCGATGATCATTACTATATTATAAGAAATACTGGCATTAGGATGATCGACATTATCCATCAGGATAACAAGACGGGCACAGGCTTCGGCTATGTTTGGCATACGACGCAAGACAATATCTCGCACATCCGCAAGGAGTCGTTAGCAGCCGTGGGCACTACAGTTCTGGCGGTTATTTATGATGAAAAAGAGTAGGGGACTGATACATTCTTAAAGATTATAATGTATATTTGCAATCCGATTTTTAACCAAAAACATTAAAACATCATATTATGTACAACAATTTTCAAGCACATCTGCAAAAAGAATTGGCTGACATAGAAAATGCCGGCTTATACAAAAACGAACGTATCATCGTTTCTCCTCAAAGCGGTGAAATTACCTTGGCTAACGGTAAGAAAGTGTTGAACTTCTGTGCCAACAACTATCTCGGCCTGGCCAACAACAAACAACTTATTGAGGCTGCTAAAGAGGCTCTTGATACTCACGGTTATGGTATGGCTTCCGTAAGATTCATCTGCGGCTGCTCTGACCTGCACAAACAACTCGAAAAGAAAATCGCTGAATTCTTCGGCACGGAGGATACCATCCTCTACGCTGCTTGCTTCGATGCTAACGGCGGTGTTTTCGAACCTCTGCTCACCGATCAGGACGCCATCATCTCCGACGCTTTGAACCACGCTTCCATCATCGACGGCGTTCGTCTTTGCAAGGCTGTTCGCTATCGT
>JAGDCN010000051.1 GCA_017958525.1 Bacteroidales bacterium | reverse complement strand
TTGTGGGTGGTGGTGGTGACGATGTGGCAATACTTCACGGCGTTGTTCAGGTAGCCCTTGGCGATGAGGCCGGAGGGGTGGCTGATGTCGCCCATGAGGATGGCGCCGATCTTGTCGGCGATCTCGCGCATGCGGGCCCAATCCCAGTCACGGCTGTAGGCGCTGCCGCCGCCGATGATGAGCTTCGGGTGATGCTCGAGGGCTTTCTTCTCCATGTCCTCGTAGTCGACCATGCCGGTCTCTTCCTTCACCTGGTAGCCAACCACCTTGTAGTTGATACCAGAGAAGTTGACGGGGCTGCCGTGCGAGAGGTGACCACCGTGGTTGAGGTCCATACCCATAAAGGTATCACCGCTGTTGAGGCAAGCCAGAAAGACTGCCATGTTGGCCTGTGCACCGCTGTGGGGCTGCACGTTGGCCCAGCAGGCACCGTAGAGTTTCTTGGCACGCTCGATGGCGATGGTCTCACTCTGGTCAACAACCTGGCAACCGCCATAGTAACGCTTGCCGGGATAGCCTTCTGCATATTTGTTGGTCATCACGCTGCCCATGGCTTCCATAACTTGGTCGCTGACAAAATTCTCGGAGGCAATCAGCTCGATGCCTTTGGTTTGACGCTCACGTTCCTTGCGGATGAGGTCAAAAATTTCATTATCTCTTTGCATATCAAAAATATAGTTAAGTATTATTTTTCGTTCGAATTTGCAAAGATACAAAAAAACAACGATTTGACAAAATAATTTTTTAATGATTCCATTAATGAACTTTTTTTTTCATGAATAGAAAAAAATGCGTATTTTTGCAGTTTGATTTAGAACTAATAAAAAGCAATATGAAAAGACTTTCTTTCATGCTCTTTATAGCTCTCGCGTTCGCATTGAATGCTGAGGCTCAGAAACTTGAAATCCAGCCAAGCACCAAATTGTACGGATACAAGAATAGCGACGGAGGCTGGCAGATAGCCCCACAATTTCAATATGCCTTCGAGTTCCAAGGCCATTTTAAGCGCTTTGCAGTTGTTAAGGTTGAACAGAAATGGGGCTGCATTGATACAAAAGGACATCTGATTGTACGTAATATTTTCTATACAAGCGGAGAAGCCGAGACTGCAGGCAAGGAATGGGAGAAAGGCGACGAGCCTGGAAAATGGCTTTATCCTGCGCAGAACCCATCGGATGGCAAATGGGGATTCGTCGACTACTACGGGAACTGGAAATTCGAGCCAGAGTATGAAGCAGCTGCAATGTTCCAAGGCGACGAGCCAATGAGCTTCTCGACTGTCAAAACCGGCGGACGCTGGGGCTGCATCGACCGCAAAGGGGTCATGGTCATCGAGCCGATTTTCATGGCACAGGAACATGCCGAACTGGCTGGCAAGCAATGGATTCATGGCCGCCACTACGACACCTGGCGCTATCCGACAAAAGATAAAGAAACCGGACGCTGGGGCTATGTCAACTATCTGGGTCGCTGGGTCATTGCCGCCGAATATGAAGCCTACGACTACTTCGGAAGCGACAACAACTACATCTATGCACAGGTAAAGAAAGACGGACGCTGGGGCTCTATTGACCGCAACGGCAACGTGATTTCAAAATGCATATTCTACACACGTGACGACGCAGACTATGCCCTCAGCCAAAAAGAGCATGGACGCAACATCAACGACTGGCGCCTGCCTGTGTCCGACATAGCCAGCGGTCTTTACGGATGGGTTGACTATGAAGGCGAATGGGTAATCAGTCCTATATATCAGGGTGCCACGCATTTCATCAACGACACTGGCATGTTCGCCACCTGCAAGCTCGACGGATACTGGGCAAGCATCGACAACAACGGTGAACTGTTGTCGCAGAACGTCTTCACCCTCTCGAGCGAGGCCTACCAGGCCGGCTACGAGTGGGACAACGATCAAGAACTGGGTCATTGGCTCTACCCCATCAAGAACCACACCACCGGCTACTGGGGATATGTCAACTTCAAAGGCCAATGGGTAATCCAGCCCACCTTCGAGGATGCCAAGCTTTTCATAAAGACCTGGAACAACCGTGCAGCACCCGCAAAGATGGACGGACGCTGGGGCTGCATTGACCACACCGGCCAGTTTGTGGTGAAAAACATTTACACCACATCGGCCGAGGCTTACGAAGCCGGCCGCCGCTGGAGCGAGAAGAACAAATTCTAGTGATTCGCGAATGGTGATTTGTGAATTGACACAATGAATTATCTCATTCATAACGCAACCATTGTCAACGAAGGGACAATCCGCAAAGGCGACATTTATGTCGTTGATGGATGTATTTTACTTCCCGAAAACGACACAATCCACAATTCACAACTCACAATTCACAAGAAAATTGATGCAACCGGGATGATACTTATTCCTGGTATCATCGACACACATGTTCATTTCAGGGAACCCGGGTTGACCGAAAAGGCTGACATCGCAACCGAAAGCCGTGCAGCTGTGGCAGGTGGGGTCACCTCGTATGTCGACATGCCCAACACCAAGCCGCAGACAACATCGATGGAGCTGCTCGAAGAGAAAGTGCAGCTGGCAGCAGAAAAAAGCATGGCAAACTACGGTTTTATGCTAGGAGCCACCAATAGCAATATTGACGAGATTCTAAAGGCAGACCCGACAAAATACGCAGCCATCAAGCTCTTCCTAGGCAGTAGCACCGGCGATATGCTGGTCAACAACCCTCAGGCTCTCGACAAACTGTTCTCGCAGAGCAAGAAGCTTATCGTGGCGCACTGCGAGGAAGAAGACATCATACAGGCCAACATGCGGAATTTCAAGATGGAATGCGCCGGCACCGAACGCGAAACGGCGGCATTGCATCCCCAGATACGTACTACCGAAGCCTGCTATGTGAGCACCTACAAGGCCATTGAGCGTGCCCGCAGATACAATACCCGACTTCATATTGCACATATTAGCACAGCAACAGAACTCAACCTACTGAGCAATATGCCTTTGGAAAACAAACACGTCACCGCCGAAGTGACACCGAACCACCTATGGTTCGACGACCGCGACTATGCAGAATTGGGCAACCTGATAAAATGCAACCCCGCTATCAAGCGTAACGAAGACCGGCTTGCCCTTTGGGCCGCCCTTTACGACGGCCTTATCGACACCATAGCCACCGACCATGCACCACACACCCTGGAGAGCAAACAAAAACGGTATTTCGATGCACCGGGTGGCATACCATCTATTCAGCATTCCCTCGTCATGATGCTCGAACCGTTGTTCAACAACAACTACAACGAAACAGAAAGGAAAGAGTTCCGCGACACATGGCTGCCACTGATTGTACGCCTGATGTGCCACAACCCAGCGACCCTATTCGGCATCGAGAAACGTGGTTTTATTCGCGAGGGCTACAAAGCCGACCTGACACTTGTCAGACCCGACGTGGAGAACACCGTGAACAAAGAAAGACTGCTATACAAATGCGGATGGTCGCCACTGGAAGGTCAGACTTTCCACAGCCGCGTAGAGATGACTTTCGTCAACGGTGAACCAGCCTATTCCTACAGCGAAGGAACAAGCACAACAGCCCACGCTGAAAGACTGCAGTTTAAATAAGATAATAACCTCTAAAACAACATAACAGATATGAAAAAGGCATTCAAGACAGTTTTATTTGCGGCAATACTATCAATCATCGCCATTCAAGGCGCATCGGCTCAGATAACACAGATCAACAGCAACAAACTGCCAGGACAAGCTCGCACGACCATCCGCAACGCTTGGGATGGAGCGCCCATTGTTGACGCATGGCGCAACAAAGAAGGTCGCCGCGTAGAATATAAAGCATCTGTTGAAGACGGATCCACTATCAAATTCAATTCCAATGGTTCATGGATTGAAGTAAAGAGTTACAACGGCGTACCGAGCAAGCTCCTCCCTAAGGCACTGCTGTCCCACATCGAAATGTATTACGAAGGCCAGATAATAGTTTGTGCTCTCAAATACCCGAAATCCTACCAAGTCGAGTTGTCCGACGGCACAAAGCTGGAATTCAATAACAAAGGTGTTTTCAGAGCATTTTTGTAAGAAACAAAACAAACGCTTTGCACGACAAAATATCCTGCGTGCATAAAAAATCTTGCTGTTGCTGTAAATTTTGTTTGATAAATGTTACATATAGGCATGTACGTTTTATCAAATAATGAAATAATCATGAATAAGAGGACTCTACAAATCCTGTTATTGTTTTTTGCGATAATAGCATTGCCCGCTCCAATACACTCGCAAACAATAATTAAAGGCATCGTCACATGGACCGAGACACAAGAGCCTGTGTCGGGAGCAAAGATTTATTTGGCAGACAGCACACAAATAAACACCCCTGTGTCAACTGACATATTAGGCTGTTATACAATAAAGAATGTTGAGCCAGGCAAATACACATTGTTTTTAACAATTTCCGACAAAGACACTAACACTTCGAAACCGTCTACGACTGAAATAAAAATCACACATAAAGACGGCTTTACCGTAATCAATCTTGATGTCGATTCCAATGGAGATTTGCATATCAAAGATATTCCAATTATAGAAATAGGCGAAAGCGTCACTTCAAGTAATAGCAGGCAAAAATATGATAAAAAGACAATTAAACTTAATAAATACAAGATTAACGACTCATCGCTGTATCGCCTGCTCGACCGTGTTGTAGAGCGAAAAGAAAACAGCTATGAGTATGTCGACGATTCAGACCCGTTAAAATTAGGCAAACGGATGAAACGCGGAACCACATGCGTCCTGAACCTGATCATAATTCCGGCACTAGACACTTCTAGCAAAGAATTCCAAGATTCTTATTGGGGCTATATTCACAGATGCAATCCTAATTTACCCATCGCTCTTGACAGCGATGCAAAGCCATTTCGATTCGATCACGAATCCATATTAATAAACATTACAACCTCCTACCGTCAAGGTAAGGTAAACGAAGCTTACGGATACGTGAAGTACCGCGGATGTTATTTCTTTCTTGATGGACAAGACACAGACAATCATTATTTCCAACCAACAAGAAAGACAAAGAAATTTGAATATTTAGGTCCCAAATCACCAGGTATCTGGGACCCGCCGACATGGATGTATTCATACAGCGAAGGCCATTGGTACCGCTGGATGGAACTGCCGTTAGGATTCTAAGCCCCACCTCTCTTCTTTTTTGTTTCATATCGTTCGTGTCCATGACTTATGGATACAACGATATTTTTTTTGAGTTTGAAACTATATAATAAAGATTTTTTATTTATTTTTGCATTTTAAACGAAAAAGACAGAAAGATGAGAAAGATTACACTTTTTCTATTTATTACCAGTGCCTTAACAGCTATGGCACAAAACCCAAGCACAATAGAGACACGTGCATTGATTGATAATTTCGCGAAAACCAAGAGCGTCAACGGGATGTCGGAGACATTGCTGAACAAATATCCCATACGCTACGATAAAGGCGTTGCATGCATAGGCGTGATTGCAAAGGTCGACAACAGTTTCAGCGCTGAAAAGATTGAGAAAGAAGGCATAAAAGTCACATCGCGCGTGGCTGATATAGTTTCGATGCGCGTGCCGTTGGCCAAGCTGCAATTGCTTGAGCAGTGGCAGGGCATCAATGTCTTCAGCGTCGCACACCGCGTTGCCCCCGACATGAACAAGACCCGTTTTGACACCCGAACCGACAGCGTACAAGCCGGACTCGGCATTCCCATGCCATTGAACGGTGAGGGAGTTTTAATCGGCATCACCGACTGGGGATTCGACTACACACACCCCAATCTGAACACCAAATCAAAAAAACGCATCCTTAAGGCATGGGATCATTTCAAACTGTCAGGTCCTGCCCCTCAGGGTTTTGACTACGGTACAGAATATACAGGATACGACGAACTGAAAGCTGCCAAAGGCGACACATCGGGTCTGTATGGCTACGGCACTCACGGCACGCATGTGGCTGGTATCTGCGGTGGCAATGGTATCAACGGTAATGCCATTGGCCAAGCTCCCGAAGCCATGTTCCTGCTAGGCTCGTGGTATCTCGACGAGGCATCGTGGCTCGACCAGGTAGCATGGATGAAGAGTGTAGCCGATGAAGAACACAAGCGTCTGGTAATCAACAGCAGTTGGGGCATGTACACCTTCAGCACCCTCGATGGCACATCACTGCTTAGCCAAGGCATTGACGCATATGCCGATTCAGGCATTGTTTTCGTTACCAGCGGCGGCAACAACGGCGACGCAAACTATCACCTGAAATGCACTTTTACTTCAGACAGCACAGTGACCTCGATTGCATCATACCTGAGTTCCGGCGTCGGCCAGGCGCTCATCTACTGGGGCGAACCTGGCACAAACAACCAGTTCAGCGCAGGCTTTGCAATGGTCAGCAACTCTGACCCAGAAGTACGATACTATTCACCAATGTATGCCACATCCGACAATGTCGGATATCTCGAATCCTACATATTGGCAGGCAACGACACCGTATGGTACGACATCATGACTGAGTCGGCCAATCCGCTCGACGGCCGTCCACACGCTTTGCTGAACGTGTCAAGACTTGGCGGATACAAAATCATGATGATTTGTTCCGGAAGCGACGGAGCCACAGTAAATATCTGGAATGTCGGTAATGTCCTCAATCATGCAGGTAATACAGGATGCGACTTTGAGAACGCCGGTGTTTTCGGCTGCCAGAACGGAGACAAATACTACGGCATTGGTGAACCCGGCTGCGCAAACGGCACTATGACGGTTGCCGCACATGCCGCCGACCGCTACTCAAGCGACAGCTCGAGTGTTATTCTCGGAGAGCTGACCTATTTTTCAAGTTACGGTCCCACCCTCGACGGAAGAGCCAAGCCTGACATCTCTGCTCCTGGCTCGGCAGTGGTCTCGTCTATATCATCATGGGCCGACAACGGCAACGAATATGAGGCTGTATACAGCACAGTATACAACGGCAGAGGCTACAAATGGAGCTCCATGAGCGGCACTTCCATGTCGTCGCCAGCCGTGACAGGCATCGTGGCCCTTATGCTACAGGCCAACCCCCACCTAACCTTCGAACAGATTCACCATATTCTTACTTCAACAGCCCGCAACGATTCCAAGACGGGTCAGCTGCATGCCAACGACAGTATAAGCATCCGTTGGGGATGGGGCAAGGTTGACGCATTGCGTGCAGTGGGAGCGGCCTTCGACCTACTCGACATCAACGAAGCTGTAGAAAGTATGCCTGAGCTAGTAGTGTTCCCCAACCCGAGCACAGACAAAATAATCGTTCGCACATGCAGCAACAAGCCCGAGACCATGACTGTTTACACCGTTGACGGCCGCAACGTGATGCAACGCAATGTTACCAACGAAGCCACCATCGACATAAGCCACCTTCCCAACGGAGTGTATATCGTCCGCGTTGCCGACACAAGAGGAATACGCACCGCTAAATTAGTGAAGAATTAACAAGCCCATTAAAATCTTGATCAGACTCTTCAAGTTCAGCACATTCGGACAAGTGATTGTCATCATTCTCACAGCATTGCTACTGTGGGTTAGGGCATTCATTCATCCTGTTGAACCGCAGTTGAGCGAGATGTTTGCACCGCTGTACGAGGTAGTCTATGGATGGCTTTCCGAGACGCCTCGATTAGCCAGTGCTTTGGCACTAATCATGATTATTGTCGAAGGCGTGTGGCTCAACTTAATGCTATACAACAACAAACTTATTGGAGCAAACAACCTCATTCCCACATTCCTCTATCTTATAGCGATGAGTTGGGGTTACACACAGCTGACAATCACTCCAGTATTATTTGTTAACCTTTGCATTCTTGCAACAATCAAGCAACTGTTCTCGCACAGCAATATGACACTTGATGTGGAGCGTAACTTCAACGCCTCTTTTCTCATAGGCCTTGCCTCGTTATTCTACCTGCCTGCAATAGTGTACATTATACCCTTCATCTTTGTATTTGTTTTATACAAACTATATAGATGGCGTCACATTGCAGTGAGTATCACCGGTTTTATCGCTCCATCCATTATTCTTTTAACCTATGCATTCCTGAGCGACAAACTGCAATACTATCTATACCTTATCGGCCACGACATAGCCAGTGTTCATGTCGTATGGCAGCAATGCCCAACGTGGACAACAATTTTCAACATTCTCTACATAGCGATGCTTACAATAATGACTTTGAAGGTTTTGGCTTCCAGCGGAGATAAAGTCATGAACCAACGCATCAACACAGGCATACTAACTTTACCAATATTGGCCTGCATAGCCATATTGTTCTATATGAAGCTTTTCCCTGTCGACACTCAGGCGTCGGCTATTGTCTTTGCTTTTGTGGCATCGTCGTTTTTCCTTGCCGACCGCAAAAGGAAATGGATTGGAGAGGTAGTGCTTTGGATACTTGTTTTATGTTCAATTATTAACGTTTGGATTGGCTGAAATGCTTGAAATACGATATAGCGACAATAAGATTGAAGCTGGCTGCGACGAGGCCGGACGCGGATGCCTGGCGGGACCCGTATATGCCGCTGCAGTAATACTGCCTGCCGACTACAGCAATGTCATGCTCAACGACTCCAAGCAACTCAATGAGAGACAACGCGACAATCTGCGAGCCGAGATAGAACGCGACGCTGTGGCGTGGGCGGTAGCATCGGTCAACAACGTTGAAATTGACCATATGAACATACTCCGCGCATCATTTCATGCCATGAATATGGCTGTAGCCCAACTTTCATTAAAACCGGAGCTGCTGCTCATTGACGGCAACCGGTTTTACAATGAAAGCGACATACCGTTTGTATGCATAGTTAAAGGCGACGCTAAATACCAATCCATAGCCGCTGCGTCAATACTGGCAAAGACACACCGTGACGAATTCATGAAAAAGCAGCATCTGTTGCATCCAGAATATGGGTGGGACAGCAATAAGGGCTACCCTACCCCAAAGCATTACGCGGCAATTGAGAAATATGGTATCACCGAGCTACACCGCAAAAGCTACAAACTTGACAGACAAACAGAATTAGAATTTTAAATCATCATATAGCAATGTTCGATATTATCAAAAGAAGGTACCAACAACGCCAACTCAACAGTCTCCTAAACCGTCAACGCGACAAACGTATAGACAACTGGGAGCAAATAAAAACCATCGGCTTAATATTCACCGTCGGTGATGTAGAACGATGGAACCTCATCCACCGCTTCATATCTGCACAGGAAAGCAGAGGCAAAGAAGTACATCTGATTGGTTTTCAAGAAGCCAACTACGAGATAAACTATATCTTCTCGCATACCCGAACAATCATATGCCATGAGAAAGAAGACCTTAATTTCTTCGGTCTGCCGAAAGACGGCGTAGTAGACGGATTTGTCAAAAAACACTTTGACCTGATTATCGACACCACCGAACAGCCTGATTTCTTTGGCAAATACATCACAGCCATGACCGATGCCAACCTTAAGGTTGGATATACAAACACCGAATCGGACCGCGACGAAGGTATCATGGAAATGTATGACATGGCCATCCAAGGCAACGATGCCATGGACTTCAAAAACTATATCGAACAGATTGTCAAATATCTGACAATGATTCAGAAATAATCAAAAAATACAATATGGCAAAAGCATTATTCACAGGAACCGGTGTTGCCCTGATAACACCATTCCGTAAACAAGAAACAATAGACTTCAGTAGTCTTGAGAAGATGATAAACCACATCATCACATCGGGTGTCGACTACATTGTGGCATTAGGCACCACCAGCGAGGCAGCAACATTGAGCGAGAGCGAACGTGCCGCATTGTGTCAATTCATAGTTGAGACCGTCGATTCACGGGTACCTATTATGCTCGGCATGGGCGGCAACAACACCCGCGCTGTCACCGATGCCATAGGCCAGACCAACTTCGACGGCATAAGCGGCATACTTTCGGTAACACCGTTTTATAACAAGCCCCAGCAACGAGGTCTGATACAGCATTTCAAAAACATAGCAGACGTATCGCCTGTACCCGTGGTGCTTTACAACGTGCCGGGACGTACATCGTGCAACATGACCGCCGAGACCACCCTGCAGCTGGCTGAGGAATGTCCAAACATCGTGGCCATCAAAGAGGCTTCAGGAAATATGTCACAGGTGATGGAAATACTGCGCTGCAAGCCCGCCAACTTCAACGTCATATCTGGCGACGACTCATTGACACTGCCTATGATGGCGATTGGTGCAAACGGAGTAATTTCAGTTATGGCCAACGCTCTGCCCAAGGAGATGTCGGACATGGTGCATTTCGCCCTCAAAGGCGACATTAAGAAAGCTCTGCCTCTCCACAACCGCATGCTGCCACTCATGAACGCCATTTTTGAGGAAGGCAACCCAGGCGGTATCAAGGCATTGCTTGAAATTGAAGGATTCATCACCAACAGCGTCCGACTGCCTCTAAGCAAAGTGTCCAAGACCCTATACAACAAACTCACAACGCTCTACAACGCTCTATGACCCTCACCCAGCGTGCAAGACAAGTCTTTGCAGACGACACATACGCCACACAATGTACAGGCATAAACATCGACAACGTCGAGCCTGACTGTACCACATGCAGCCTACCGATTGGCAACAGTCATCGCAACGCCAAAGGTGCCGTAATGGGTGGTGTCATCTTTACATTGGCAGACTTTGCCTTTGCCATAGCTGCCAACACCGAATGCCTGACCTTACCAGACAATGCCGAGACAAAGCTTCAATGGGTGTCATCGTCATCGACCATCCACTTCCTCGGCAATACAAAAGGCAACACTCTGACCGCAAGTACGCTGTGTCTCAAGAAAGGACAAAGACAGTCGCTATACCAAATAACCGTGTCAGACAACGACGGACGAACAATAGCCATAGTGACAACTGCCGGAACCAAAATTCCCGACTGAACATGAAACTTAACGACATCGAAGAACTCATAACTCCTCTGCTCGACAACTATAGAAGGGCATACTATTCGCTTTCGGCTAGCGACATACCTATCATTGACGAGATTAACAGACATGTACGGAGCAAGGACGGCAAGCAACTGCGTCCTGTATTGGCTCTGCTGACAGCTTGCTGCTGTGGCCTACCAACCGACATAGACGCATCACACCCCTTGTTCAAAATAGCCGCCGCCATTGAGACATTGCACAACAGCACTCTCATACACGACGATGTCATTGACGAATCCACGTTGCGACGCGGCATACCCACTGTCAACCACCTTTGGGGCAACAAAACAGCAGTGCTGGCCGGTGACTACTATTTAGCTCAGGTGATGCTCGCCGTCAACGAGGTGAACCGTCACACCGTCACTCAGACGATTAATCAGGCTGTGGCCGACATGAGCATCGGAGAGTTGCTACAACAACAAGTTTGTGGTAAATATGACATTGAGGAAAAAACATATTTCGACATCATTCACCGCAAAACAGCCGTTTTTATGGCTGCAAGCTGCAATATCGGTGCCATTTTCGCGACTGACGACACATCCCTGCACGCCGCCGCGCGCCAATATGGCGAAAACATCGGCATGGCATTCCAGATACGGGACGACTTGATAGATTTCCTGCCATCGCAACGCACAGGCAAACCGCAAGGCAATGACCTTCGTGAACACAAAGCCACCCTACCACTCATTATGACGCTGAAACAATGCAATGTAAATACTAAAAACGAAATCATTGCGTTATTGGAGAAAGAGAGGCTTTCCGACGATGACATTGCCACCCTAACCGAAACAATAACAAACGGTGAAGGTTTCAAGGCAAGCCAAGAGATAATGAACCACTACCTTGAAAAGGCTTCCATGGCGGCAACTCTCCTACCCGATAATAGATTCCGTAAAGGACTGACAGATATACTAACAATATTAAATAAATTTTGAAGCGAAATAAAAACAATACACAATGAAAAAGTTTTTTCTTATGATTGCTGCAACGATGCTTGTAGGTGTTGCAGCGGCACAAAATGCAAAAATTCCTGAGAACATCACAATCAAGACACTGGACGGCAAGACTGTCGAGACCTCTGTAATCAAAAACGACGGGAAGCCCATTATCCTAAGTTTCTGGGCCACATGGTGCAAACCATGCAACCGAGAACTCAACACCATCAAGGAAGTGTACGAAGAGTGGCAAGAAGAGACCGGTGTAAAACTAGTGGCCATTTCAATTGATGACTCGAAGTCGGCCGCCCGTGTAAAGCCCCACGTAGACGGTAACGAGTGGGAATACGAGGTATATCTGGACCAAAACCAGGACTTCAAGCGTGCAATGAACGTTGTCAACGTACCTCACACTTTCATCATCAACGGTGAGGGCGAGATTGTATGGCAGCACACCTCATTTGTGGAAGGCGGCGAAGAAGAACTTATTGAGCTTGTTCGCAAAGTGGCGAATGGAGAAGAGATTTGACATTTGAATTTTGATTATTGAAGAAATGAGAAAAAAAATAATTATTGCTGCATCAGTCATCCTTTTCAGCTTTTCGGCCAAAGCGCAGGGAATACTCGGCGGCCATGTGACTGGCAACGTACAGCTCGACGGACAAATCTCGAGCCGTGACTCTGTGATTGGCTCAACTGATGTACCACAGAAACTTTTGTCTAACGCCAGAGCGGACATCCTATACACAAACGGCGATTTCAGTGCAGGTCTGCGTTACGAAGGCTATTTAGGACCGATGCTTGGCTTCAACAGCCAGTACGCAGGTCAAGGAATTGCAAATTACTTTGTAAGCTACAAGACCCAGACTTTGGCAATTACCGCCGGTCACTTTTACGAACAATTCGGAAACGGAATGACTCTCCGTGCCTACGAGGACCGCTATCTGGGCATAGACAACGCAATTCGAGGCATCAACGTAATGTACCGTCCGGTGCGTGGTGTCACACTGAAAGGGCTTATAGGCCAGCAACGTTATTACTGGGAGACTCGCGGACTTGTGCGCGGCGTCGATGCAGAGCTGAGCGTGAACGACATCGTCAATGCACTTGCAGAAGCCAAGACAAGAATAACGATAGGCGGTTCGTTTGTTAGCAAATACGAAGATGATGAGACCATCTTAAGCGATATTGACGGTTACAAGTTGAATCTGCCTCTGAATGTGGGGTGCGGCTCGGTGAGAATGGATATATCTCATGGCGGTTTTGGCCTTCAGACAGAGTATGCTCGCAAAGGGCAGGATCCGAGTATCATGAACAACTACATCTATAAAAATGGTGAAGCCTTATGGGTTAGTGCTTCATACTCGCAGAAAGGTATGAGTGCCAATATCCAGGCGAAACGCGTGGACAACATGGGTTTCAAGTCTGTTAGATCTGAATCGGGCGAAATGCTCTACATCAACTATACTCCTGCAATCACAAAGCAGCACACCTATGCATTCCTAAGCATGTATCCTTATGCGACACAGAGCACTGGTGAAATTGGCCTGCAGGGTGACTTTATGTATAAATTCAAGAAAGAGACTTTTCTCGGTGGAAAATACGGCACAGACCTTCACATCAACGCATCACTGATCAAGGGTCTTGACACTACGCGCATCGGCGGCATAGGAACTGACGGCTACACGTCGACATTCTTCGGCACAGGCGACACCTACTACGGAGACATGAGCCTCGAGATAGCCAAGAAGTTGAGTGGCAAAGTAAAGCTGACAGCAACATACGGATATGTAGTGTTCAATCCTGTGGTCGAGGGCCACGAAGGTGATATACACCACAATCATGTGGTAATTGGTGACATGACATGGAAAATCAACAAGAAAAACGTGCTTCGCGTAGAAGCGGAATGGATGGGCAGCGACAGCAAGTATGACCCTGCCGTTGACGACAAACGCTGCGGCGATTGGATCATGGGCTTGGTTGAGTACAACTTCACGAGTGCATGGTTTATATCACTCAGCGACCAATATCCTTACAAGGATGGTGTGGGCAACTACTACAACATCTCAGTGGGCTACACCAAGGGTGCCAGCCGTATGCAGATAGGTTACGGCAAGCAGCGCGAAGGTATTATCTGCATCGGCGGTGTTTGCCGCAATGTACCAGCAAGCAATGGTTTGACATTCAGCCTAACAACATCGTTCTAATTTGTAACATGAATCCTGAAAACTATTTATCTTTAAAACTTTATACTCTTTCCATGAAAAAAATATTCAACAGCATATTTATCATTGCCTTGACAGCCTTGTCTCTGGGTGCATGCGACAAGATTGAAGAGGGAAACTACATAGTGTTTTCCGGAGCCTCTGGCGAATGGTTCGACGGCGAAGGCGTTGCAGACCACAGCCAACGTGCCCTTATTGAGAAATACACTGGCGTGCGCTGCGTCAACTGTCCTGATGCAGATGTGGCCATTAACGCAGCCCTGTCGCAATACGGTGACAAACTATTGGCCGTAGCCATCCACGATTCGTGCCTTGCCTTCACACGCCCAATCGGAGACAGCCCCGACATGCGCACTCCTGACGGAGACACCTGGAGCAAATACTTCGGAATCTTTAACGGCAGCTATCCCGCAGCATTGGTCAGCCGCACGACAACAGGAAACGCATGGGACATCTTTACACCAACCAGCGGTATCAACAGCCGCGTTGACAACGTCATTGGCCAGCAAGCAAAAGTGGCTGTGGAAGCCTCAGCAATCCATCAGACGGATGCTATCAGCATCACCGTCAACCTGGAGTTCATGCAGACTGTCAGCGACGATCTTACAGTTACACTTTTCATCATGGAAGACGGCATTGTCGCCACCCAACGTTTGCATGACGGCACGGACGACGAGAACTATGTCCACAATCATGTTCTCCGCGATGTAATCACAGACGTATGGGGCGCCGACATCGACTGCACTGGAAACAGCGGCGAGAAGCGCTATGCTGTATTCAGCTATAAAAACTTCAGTCAAAACTGGAATCTTGACAACTGCCACATCGTAGCCTTTATTTCAAACAAATCGACACGCGAGATTATCAACGTGGCCGAATGCGAGATCAAGTAGGCTGATGAATCGAAAGATCCTACAACTGGCTTTGCCAAACATCATCACTAACATCACCGTGCCATTGTTGGGCATGGTCGACACAGCCATTGTGGGACATCTGAGCGAATCGCACATAGGTGCAATTGCCATTGGAACACAGATATTCAATTTAATATATTGGAATTTCGGATTTCTGCGTATGGGCACCAGCGGCTTCACAGCACAAGCCTACGGTGCACATCGTCTCGAAGAGGCCGTGCGAGTTTTTATCCGTGCTTTTGCCATCGCTCTTGCCATTGCACTGCTGCTCATTATTTTGCAGTATCCAATAGCCCTGCTTTCAGAAGCAATATTCAACGGCAGCACGTCGGTTATTGCCATGGCGTTAAGTTATTTCTATATACGTATCTGGGCAGCTCCCGCCACGCTGGGTCTATACGCTATCAAAGGATGGTTTATAGGCATGCAGAACTCGCGGTTGCCAATGTGGATAGCTATATTTATCAATGTAATTAATATTATCTGCAGCCTGCTTTTTGTGCTTGTTTTCAAAATGGATATCCAAGGCGTCGCGCTCGGAACTGTCATTGCTCAATACAGCGGTCTCGCCATCGGACTTTTCTTCATGGTTTTCCGCTACGGAAAAATCTTCCGCCGCCGTATATCGACAGAATTCATAGTGCAAACACTAAGGTGGAAAGAGATGAAACAATTCTTCAAGGTTAACGGCGACATATTCCTACGCACCGTCTGTCTGGCAGCCGTTTTCACCTTCATCACCTCCGAATCTGGCCGCATAAGTGATGAAATTCTTGCCGTCGACGCCCTACTGATGCAGTTCTTCATGCTTTTCAGCTATATCATGGACGGTTTCGCCTACGCCGGTGAATCGCTGGTGGGCCGTTACATTGGAGCCCGCGACAGGGTGTCACTTGTCAGCACCGTGCGCCATCTCATGGGTTGGGGACTGGGATTGACCTTGCTTTTCACATTGCTCTACGCTATTGGCGGGACACAGTTTCTCTCCATCTTCAGCGACAAGGAAAATGTCATCGAAGCTACCCGTCCCTATCTGTTCTGGGTACTCATCATCCCTGTGTGCGGCTTCTCGGCATTCCTGTTCGACGGCATCTTCGTGGGGGCCACCGCGTCGCGTACGATGCGCAATTCCATGTTTATCGCCACCGCGACATTTTTTCTTATCTATTACACGCTGACCCAATTACTGCAAGTTCAGACCGATTTCCAACGCAACAATATGCTCTGGTCTGCTTTCATGGTCTACCTTGCCGCACGCGGTATCGGACAAGCATTTATGCTAAAAAGAGATATCTATGGTAGAGTGAAAGATAAATAAGCGCATTATAAGTGCTAAAAAATGTCAAACTGTAGGCTGGGTAGCTCGCTGCCGCGAGTGCCCACACCCGCTAGTTTTTTGTCCGTGCCTGTCAAGGGTTAGTTGGCTTCGCCCCCTTCCTTCGCGCCTCAATAATGCTCAAGTATACTTGGCATTACTCTCGGCTTGGCGTTAGTTCTGACGCACAGCACGGACCGAGAACCCGAGGAAGCGGCCGCCGCCGCCGCTCACGCCCTGGTTGCCCGTATTGAAGTAGAAGCACCACGCGTAGTACGGGTCGTCCGTGAAGAGCGGGGAGGACCAGTAGAAGCCGTAGCTGCCTGCGCTGTAGAGCTCCGAACCGTTGCGGCGGCCGGCGGCGGGCAGGAAGAGGGTGTTGCCGTTAGCGGCCGTGAATTTCCTTCCGTTGACGCCATTCATGGTCGTCCACTCCACGGTGGTGTTGTTAATCAACTCTTCCCATTCCTCTTTGGTGGGAGTGCGGGCTCCGTTGCCAAGAGCCTGCGTGGCTGCATCGTCCATAGCCTGCAGCGCAGTCAAGTTGTCGGGGGTACCATAGATGCTACTGGTGTTGTACTTGGTCAGCGTCAGACTGCCCTGGCGGCCGTCCATGGTACAGTAGCGGTAGGTGCTCCAATTGTAGACCTCCTTGGGCTGCGTCTCACCCCAAGAGTAGTAATTGCCATACTCCTCGGGAGCATTAGCACCAAGGTTGCATTCTGCCCACAGCAGGCCGCTGGGCAAACCGAGGTCCACCCAACCGGCCGGAGTTTCACCTCCGTTGCCGGAGTTGTTTTCATCATTGTCGCAGGAGATCACACCCACACTAAGCATGGCCGCAACGGCCAGCAAAAGAATACTTGTACGTTTCATTGTGCTAAAGTTTCGTTAATTCTTTCTTAAAATCGACTGCAAAATTAAATATTTTATTTGAATTTGAGAAATATTTTTTCTGCGTTAACCAAACGAGGGCTCAAACATCAGTTCGGACCTTCCCTCAGCTATATATGTACCAAAACAATATTATAGCACAACCTACGTTATTTTTTAAAAAAAATAAAAATTTAATCCTATAAAAATGAAAAAGGGAATTCTTTTTTGCTTCGCTTTGTTTTTCACCGTCACAATGCAGGCGGCGTTTGTCAGCAACATGCCCGTTGCACGCCTTCAGCCGAACGGCGACACACTCCATTGCTTCGTAACGGGCGACGAATTCTACCATCGCCTTCACGATGCCGACGGCTACACAATCATTCAAAACCACGCTAACGGATGGTATGTCTATGCCGACATCAGTTGGAGCGACGACCATACCGACTGGGAGCTGATACCCACCGCACTGATAGCTGGACAGAGCAATCCTGCCGCAGCAGGTCTGAAAGCCAATCTTATAGCTTCACCAAGGACCATCAATGCACTGCACAAACAATGGGAGATTCCTGAACGCTACGCGCTGGATAACAGACACTCATCCCTGTCAAAGAACGTGCGGAACCACGGCAAAATCAACAATGTAGTCATCTTCATCCGCTTTGCCGACGACACCGTCATTACCACACCATTCAGCGACATCAGGGACATGTTCAACGACTCGTCGGCCAACGCCGTGTCGATGCACAACTACTTCTGGCGTGCATCATACGGCAACCTGCGGATTCCCACCTACTTCTACCCCACCCCCGACGGAGACAACATTATCTCGTATCAGGACAGCCTGCCACGCTATCGGTACATGCCGTACGATTCAGTCACAAACCCCTTTGGTTATCATGACAGAGCAGAAAGGACGAACCTTGAATTCAGCCTATTGGAACGAGCCGTGAACTACGTCAATCAAAACAGTCCCGTACCGACAGACCTCGACATCGACTACGACAACGACGGCACAGTGGACAACATCTGTTTCATTGTAAAAGGCACATACACAGGTTGGAACGATTTGCTTTGGCCTCACAAATGGAGCCTTTACGACCGGAATGTGTATCTCAACGGGAAACGGGTTTACACGTTTAACCTGCAACTTGAAGGCAGCGGAAGCCATTACTTCAGCACCTCTACGTTTTGCCACGAAATGTTCCACACCCTCGGAGCCCCCGACCTGTACCATTACGAAAACTACACCAATGTCACCGGTGTGGGAATATGGGACTTGATGTGCAACAACACCACACCGCCGCAACACATGAGCGTATATATGAAAATGCGCTATGGACGTTGGCTTGACAGCATACCCGAAATTACAGAGGCTGGAACCTACACACTCAACTCCTTAGGCGACAGCATACCGAACAACATCTGCTACCGCATCCAGGCAGGCGATCCAAGCCAATGGTACTACATAGAATACCGCGACAACACCGAGCTGTTCGAGGAAGGACTGCCCGGCAGCGGACTAATCATTTACAGAACCGACTCTCGCTTTAACGGCAACTCGGGTTTCGACAGAGTGAATTATTTTGACGAAGTGTACGTATTCCGTCCTGATGCATTCGAAGACACCCTTAACGGCAACCCTCCACAGGCATTCTTCAGCCTGGAGTCTGGTCGTACGGAGTTTACACCAAACACCAATCCGTACCCTTGGCTGACCGACAACGTAATCGACACCACATTGTATATCACCAATATCGGGTCGGCTGGCGAAACAATATCATTCACCTACACCCCGCACCGTCCAGCCGCACCGCAATGCGACTCAACATGCGACCTTTCTGTCGAAATGTTCGACCAATACAGCGACACATGGAACGGCGCCTATCTGACATTTGCAAACAACGATGGAACGGTATACTCTCACTTGGCTCTTGGCGACTGCAAAAGCAGCGAACAAAGAGTCGTACCTGTCTGCAGCGGCGAACCAGTTAGAGTGACCTTCTACGACGGAAGCTACCCCAATGAATGTTCTTACACCATTCGTCTGGGCGACAATTCCGTATGGGAAAATAACTATGGAATAATTGAGGACCCCTGCAACGAAAATCGCCAACAATACAGAATAAATACCTTTATAGCCTCCGGATGCTACAACATGGGAACCGTTAGTGGTAACGGCCGATATTACGAAGGCGACACAGCAGTGCTGACCGCCACCCCATTCGACGGCTACCGATTTGACTATTGGAGCAGCGATGACTACATCGACGACCCCACAGCCAATCCTCTTTATGTCATTTGTTCCAACTGGGATATTCCAATCAGGACATATGAAGCACATTTTGTTCGTGCAGAAGGCATTGACGATATAGAAAGCAATATTAGAATCATGACTGACAATCATGTTGTCACAATTGAAGGTGCAGAAGGACGCAAAATAGAAATATTCGACGCCATCGGCCACCGCATACTGCATACAACAGCAACATCAAGCAGCAGTTCATTCACCATGCCTCACGTCGGACTATACATCGTCCGCATAGAAAACAATCAACCAAGAAAAGTGATAATCCATTAATAAAAAAAACAATGAAACGTATTTTATTTACAGTATCAGTATTAGCATTGACATTCGCAGCCCTGAACGCCTGCGGCAATAAAAAGACTGAGAAAAGCGACAGCGCACAGAACAACAAGCAGCAAACAGTTCAAACTCAAGTCTGCGACACTGCCATTGTCTATATGACACGCAATATCAGCCCCGAGAGCCTTGTCAGAATATACGAGGCACTCGGAGTTCAAGCCAAAGGCAACGTCGCTGTCAAGATTTCAACCGGCGAAGGCGGCAACAACAATTACCTGAAGCCTGAACTCATAGGTCAACTTGTCAAGAAAGTCAACGGAACCATAGTTGAATGCAACACCGCCTACCCTGGCACACGCACAACAACCGCAGACCACTGGAAAACAATCAAGGAACATGGATTCCTAAAGATTGCCAAAGTCGACATCATGGACGAGGAAGGCGACATGCACATTCCTGTTGCCGACACTACCCACATGAAGTACAACATCGTTGGAAACCACCTGAAAAACTACGACTTCATGATTAATCTTGCTCATTTCAAAGGCCATGCCATGGGCGGTTTCGGAGGTGTGCTGAAAAACCAATCCATTGGAGTAGCCTCCTCTGCCGGCAAACTCTACATCCACACTGCCGGAAAATATCAGGAAGTCGCCAAGATGGCAGAAGCCTGGGATTATGTAGACGAACTTCCACAGGACCACTTCTGCGAAAGCATGGCCGCGGCAGCACAAGCTGTACACAACTACTTCAAGAAAGATGGACGTAACATCGTTTATATCGACGTAATGAACAATATGTCTATCGACTGCGATTGTGACGGAAAGCCATCAGCACCCGAAATCGCCGATATGGGCATTCTTGCAAGCACTGACCCTGTGGCGCTCGACCAAGTCTGTGTTGACCTGATTTTCAACCTCACAAACGACAAGAACAACAACACCAAGCCCCTCATCGAACGCATCAACAAACAGCACGGTCTCCATACCATCGACCACGCCGCAAAGATAGGCCTAGGCACAAAAGTATACAAGATAGTCTATATAGACTGACTAATATTTTAAAATAAAACACCAAGCCTCTCATTTCAAATTGAAACGAGAGGCTTGATTTTTGACTTTTGAAGCGATAATCACAAACAATTAATTCATACAGAATGTTTCAACAAATTCATGCGTTTCTATTCATGACTTCATACATGGCACCATCGGATGCACAGACGGTGTTGGGGAAAATTGCGGTTGCTTCAGCAAGCAGTGGTGTACTTTCCCTGTAGCGTGCCGAAAAATGTGTCAATAGAAGCTGTCCAACACCAGCCTGTTTGGCTATGGTGGCGGCTTGGGCGGCAGTGCAATGACAGCGTTCCTCAGCCATATCAGCAAACGAAGAGTCGAAAGTGCTCTCCATACACAACAAATCTACACCAGCCAAAACATCAACCAATCCAGGGTCAAACGCCGTGTCACAGCAATAGGCATATCGACGTGGCAATCGGCGAGGTAGTGTAAGCTCGGAGTTGGGAATCACCGTTCCATCCGGCATAACTAAGTCATACCCCATCTTGACACGGATGCAGTCTGCATCAGTCAAGCCATACATACTGCGGGCATCCTTTTTCAGATTTAGATAAATATCAGTTTCCTCAAATAGAAATCCGTATGTCGGGATTGAATGATGCATGGGGAATGCTTTGACAACAAAGCGGTTGCCTTTAAAAATAACACGAGGCTCGTCAAAATCCATCTCTACGATATTCAATTCATAACGCAGTTCTGTTCCCGACACTTCAAACATAAGCTCCAAAGCATGCTTTGCACCTACAGGAGCGAAAACTGTCAACGGCTCGGTACGACCACAAAGATGCATGGTGGAAAGCAAGCCCGGCATACCAAAGAAATGGTCACCATGTAAATGTGAGATGAAGATGGTATTGATAGACTGTATCTTTTGATGATACTGACGAAGCTGGTTTTGTGTCGATTCTCCACAATCCACTATCATGCGTTTACCATTGATGCACACCACCTGCGAACTGCAATGGCGGGAAAATGTCGGTGTCGCCGCACCTGAGCCAAGTACCAGTACTCTGAAGTCCATGAGAGAGTTAAAGAGTTTTAGAGATTATTTATAAGATGTAATGTTTTTTTGTTCGAATGGGTAATTGTTTAGAACATTCTACTTCGTTCCATTTGTTTAAGGTCCAGTGTATTGGCATCGAAAAGAGCCTTTATCCTGTGACGTGGCAGTTCCACAACGGGTCCCAGTTGCGAGACAAGCAGCTGACGGCTGACCGAGAACGCCGGTGTGGTGACAGTCACCGTAGCCTGCTCTGGCACACGATAACGGAAGTTGCGACGGTTGCGAGTCTTAGTGGCTGCAGTTCCTGTACGGCCGGCACTGCTCTGCGAAGTGAAACCGGAGGTGTGGTACTTCACAAAACGGTTGGTCATACGCAGGTCGTTGTCGCAATGTATGTCGCACACTATCGGGAATGCATCCGACGGCAAATGCTCGGCATCGCCAACAAAGCCCTCCTTCTCAGAGAACCATATGACTGTGTCTACAAAATCATCTTTTTTGCGCATCACCGGGTCGACATAGAAACAGACTGTCTCACGTTTGGCATATCCGCAGAAATCGTCGATAATAGCTTGCTCCTGTTTCTTCAACTGCCCAAACAGATACTGCACCGCCTCGGCACCATACGAGCCTTCATATTCACCATTCAACAACTGCTGTTCTTTGTCTTGTATCTCCTCCAGACGTTCTGCAGCAGCGGCGGCACGCTGCTTCACACTGCGGACATCCTTTTTCGAGGAGACCTTGGTTGGTCGGCCAGGCGTATCGTAACGGGTATAGAAGGTGTCGGCACGGTCGTACAGGTTGTATTCCGCCTTTACATCACGTTTCTGATTGTCGACGTTTACATCCTCGTCTGCCATTCCCGCGGCCACGTTCGATTCTGGATTTTGGCATCCGATGGCAAGCAGAAGATGACGACGGTCGACGGTGACAGAACCGCTACGGACCTTGACATAATAATAATAATCAGGGTCGGCAACATTAACACTGCTCACATCGATTGCAACAATATGATAGTTGGTGTCGAGTTCGGAAGCGTCAATGCCAAGATAATCGGTAGCGTAGTTGCTGTATATAGCCTTTGAGAGGTCGCGACGCTCGACGGTGACGGCAACCTTGACCTGCGTCTTCGGAAGAGCATATATAACTCCGCCGCTGACAGGAATCTTGGGAGAGTCCTTGACAGAATAGACCTTGTACTGGCTGCATCCCGACAGAAGAACGGCAGCGACAAGAAAGATGTAATATTTTCGAAAGAGTTTCATTAAACAATTATTTTCAACAATTTACAATAGTTTCAGACTTTTTGTCACGGATAATCGCCAACCCTGCAAAAGTAAGTATACCGTTAAGTAATAGCAACTCGAAACCGAGTTGATAACCGCCAAAAAGACTTGCAGAATAGACTTTTAACAAATAGCAGACAACAGGACAGACCACTGCCACCAACGGTACCCAACGATCGCGCACCTTCCACTTGGTGAAGAGTCCGAAAGCGTACATGCCAAGCAACGGTCCATAGGTAAACCCGGCAATCTCGAAAAGTATGTCAATAAGCGAATCGTTGTGGAACGGACGGAAAGCGATGATTACCAGCAAATAGAGCAATGCAAAACCGACATGAACGAGTTTGCGGTAGCGCACCTGCTGTCGCTCGCTCATCTCAGAGCGTTTGTCAAAATGCAGGAAATCGTAGCAGAAGGTGGTTGTCAATGCCGTCAGCGTACCGTCGGCGCTGCTGTAGCCAGCCGCCACCATGCCGAGCACAAAGCAAATCAATGTAAAGCCTCCCATCGACTGGGCTATCAATGGGTATAGCTTGTCGCCAAGCACCGCCTTGCCGTCGGCCGTCATGGGCAGTTCAAAACCGGCTGTATGGGTTGCGTAATAAATAAGTGCGGCACCAAGGGTAAGGAACATGATGTTCACAATGACAAAAAGTATGCTTGACGTAAGGACATTCTTCTGAGCGTCACGCAAAGTCTTGCAGGTTAAATTCTTCTGCATCATATCCTGATCAAGGCCAGTCATCGTAATAGTGATGAATGCGCCCGACACAATCTGCTTCAAAAAGAATTTCGGATGATTGAAATCCATTTCCCATATGCGAGTATACCCCTTCTCTGAGCTCTGATTCAGCAAATCAGGAATACTGAGGTTGAAGTTCTTGAGTATAACCACCACCGTAGCAATCGCAGCAAGCAGCAAAAAAGTGGTCTGCAATGTGTCGGTCCACACGACGGTCTTCAGGCCTCCACGAAATGTGTAGAGTAGAATTAATGCTATGAATACCACCGCTGGAATCCAGAACGGTATGCCCCAATAGCGAAACACAAGTTCATAGAGCACAAAAACGACAAGATACATTCGCAATGCCGAACCCAGCAGACGCGACAGGATGAAAAACAGCGCGCCTGTTTTCTCCGAAGTGCCACCGAATCTCTGGTCGAGGTAGGAATAGATGGATGTGAGGTTCAGTTTATAATAGAGCGGCAGAAGGACAAAGGCAATAACAACATAACCAATAACGTAGCCAAATACCAACGGCATATATGTGAACGCTCCGTTGTACACACCGCCCGGCACCGACATGAACGTTACACCCGACAGCGAGGCACCTAACATGCCGTATGCCACAACAAACCACGGCGACTTGCGGTTGCCGCGGAAAAAAGCGTCGTTACCGGCATTGCGACGTGATGTCAGCCACATGACTACGAAAAGCAAGACTGTGTATAAAATAAAACTAACTAATATAATATTTTGCGTGGTCATGCGTTATCTGTTTGACTTTGCAAAAGTACGAAAATTTTGCCATTTCGCTCAACTTTCGTATTTTTGCGGAATGTCAAAGAATACCAACTTTTTGAAATATCCACACAAACAACTAAGAAACAATACAATATGAAAATAAAAGCAATCTTGGCCCTCGCCTTATTTGCAGCTCTGACAACAGCTCTGCCTGCTCAGAAACTCGCCACTGACGTAACACTCGACGGTCTGCACGGCAAAGTGAAAAACGTGACTAAAATCACATACGAGGCTCGCACCGACTTCACTGGAATGACTTCCGAAGGCGACATACTGGAACGCCTCGAAACAGCTTATAATTCTAAAGGATGGCGCAAGACCATGACATATGTCACGCCGGAAGCCGACATCATTTTCCGCTCACGCTTCAAACATGACGGATTTGGCCTGACCACGGTTGAACAAATCGTCGACAACAACGAAAACGTCATTGGACGCACATATTATTCTTACGACGCACAGAACGTGCTGAAAGAGATGTGGGTAGAGGATGCCGACCGCCAGATTGAGAGCCGTACCCTGTACCGTTTCGACGCTCAGGGAAGAATGACTCAACGTTCAATCAACGACGCCGACGGCAACATCTTCAAACGCGAGGTATTCACCTATGATGGCAACAATGTTGAGAAAAAGGTCGTCTTTGACCGTAACGGCAAAAAGATGCAGGAATGGCGTTATGAATACGATGCCAACAACGAGCCTGTATCGCAGACCCTATACGACTACAGCGAGGCCGAACCCGAGATGTTCATTACCCTATTCAACTACGAATACGACAGCCACGGCAACTGGACACGCCGCACCGAAAGCGAACTTCTGGACGGTGACCCTGTGATGCAGTATATCATCACCAGGGAGATTGAATACTTCTAAAAATTAACCCCGAAACAGGTTTTATCCTACAGCAGCGAAAATCAATCGCCCTCGTAGCCGAACTGACGCAAGGCACGGTCACTATTGCGCCAGTCTTTCAATACCTTGACATGTAGTTCAAGAAAGCATTTTTTTCCTGTAAATTCTTCGATATCCTTGCGGGCCTCGATGCCAAGCTTTTTAATCGATTTGCCCTGATGGCCAATAATAATGGCCTTCTGTGAATCGCGCTCCACGTAGATGAGTGCCGATATGCGGTCGAGGCCTTCACCCTCCTCGTAACGTTCAACAGCAACCTCACAACTGTACGGTATCTCTTTCTGATAGTTTAGCAGAATCTTCTCGCGAACAATCTCTGAGACAAAAAAACGCATGGAGCGGTCGGTCAACTCATCCTTTGGGAAATATGGAGGATTCTCCGGAAGGAACGACATGATATGATCGAAAATCGTATTAACATTGAATCCCTCCGTGGCTGAGCAAGGAACAACAACAGCCCTAGGTATCTGTTTCTGCCAATAGTCTATCTTTTCCTGTATTGTAGACTGATCAGAAAGGTCTATTTTGTTGATGACAAGGATGACAGGAACATTGGAGTCAATAACCCTCTGCAAGACCTTTTGGTTTTTGAACGACTCCCCCACCTCGGTGACCAGCAGGAACAGGTCTGCATCCTGCAAGGCACTGCCTACAAAATCCATCATCGACTCATGAAGCTTGTAGTGCGGGTTGACGATACCCGGCGTGTCGGTGTATACAATCTGGAAGTCCTCGCCATTCACAATGCCCATGATTCTATGGCGTGTGGTCTGAGCTTTCGAGGTTATGATAGACAGTTTTTCGCCGACAAGGGCATTCATCAATGTCGACTTGCCGACATTAGGGTTTCCAATGATATTGACAAAACCTGATTTATGCATTTCTATTATTTGTCTAATATTGTTATAAGTTCCTGCAGTTCACGAATTTCGTATGTCGGGACAGCCAAGCCCTGAGGTAACGGCGAGCCCGAAAGATTGTACCACACCTGCTTGATGCCGGCATTCATGGCACCGACTATATCGACCTTGTAGTCGTCGCCCACAACAAAGCACTCACTCGGCTGAGCATGCATTTTTTTCAACGCTTCTTCAAAAAAGCGGCGGTCGGGTTTCATATAGCCCAAATCCTCCGACAACAGAAAATAGTCGAAATACCTGTCGATGCCAGCTGTCTTCATTTTAGGCAGCTGCGCCTCAGAGAAACCGTTGGTTATCACCGCCATGCAATAGCGGTCGCGTTGTTTGTCAAGCCACTCAAGCAGTTCGCGTGCACCAGGCATCAGGCCTGTCTGCAGTGGACCTTTCAAGACGTAATAGTCACTCAGTTTGTTCGAAAGGGCGACAATGGCAGGCGAATCGGCATCGCAACCGAACGACGCGAGGGTCAACGAGAAACGTTTTAGCGAGAGCAGTTCCTTCGTAAGGATACCGTTTCGGTATGCCTCCCACAATGTGTCGTTAATAGCCTTGTAGCGTTCGTGGAACACGTTGTAATCCACATGACAGAGCTTCTCTAACTCAAACTCGACAAACATGGAGCGGAACGTGCAGTCGGCATTGCCGTCAAAGTCCCACAATGTCCGATCCAGGTCGAACAGCAAATATTTGACAGGCAATTGACAGGTTGGCATACCGGCTCTTTAAAAAAAGAGTCGCGGAAATATAACCGCGACTCCATACTTATAATTATGAAAAAATTATTCAGCAGCAGCCTCTGTCTCGGCAGTGGCAGACTGACGTGTGCTGTTGATGACAAGCACCTCGTTGCTCTTGGGATTCAAAATGTCATAGTTGTTGGTCTCGATATCCTGAACCTTCACGCGCTGGGCGATGTCGAGGTTGGTGATGTCGATGAGAATCTCGTTCGGCATGTTAGCCGGCAGAGACTTGACATTGAGTCTTTTCTGTTTGATAGCCATCTTGCCGCCCTTCATGACACCCACGGAAGTGCCGGTGGTGTGTACCGGGATAGACATGACGATGGGTTTGTCGTCGCTCAGCTCATAGAAGTCAGCATGATAAACGATCTCGGTAACAGGGTGATACTCGATATCCTTCAGCATAGCTGAGTGCTTGGTGCCGTTGATTTCGATTTCCACAAAACAGGGTTCGGGATTGAAGATGATACGTGCAAACTGCGTCTGAGGAACGCTGAACATAATCTGTTCGCCTTTGCCGTACATTACACACGGGACCTTTGCATCGCGACGCAAAGCCTTAGCATCCTTTTTCCCTACGTGCTCGCGGAGAGCACCGCTCATTGATACTATTCTCATTGTTTTGAAATTTAAAAGTTTATAAATAAATGTTTAAACAAAAAATTCAGTTTTCAGTTCACTTTAGTGCTCAATCTTATGGATCACGCCTTTATGATGGATTGTGGTCTCATAGAGATTGTCGAGTGATTCGCTATAGACAACGCGGCGGATAGCCTCGGCAAAGAGCCAGTCGCACGAAAGCACACGGATTTTGCTCGACTCGCGTTTCAGCGGTATGGTGTCGCTGACAACAAGTTCCTCCAGTTCAGAGTTCTCAATCTTCTCGATTGCGTTGCCTGAGAGGACCGGATGGGTAATCATGGCACGCACACTCTTTGCACCGTTGGCCTTGATGATGCCTGCGGCCTTGCAGATGGTTGAGCCAGTGTCGATAAGGTCGTCAAGCAGAATAACATGCTTACCCTCGACCTCACCAATCAGGCGCATCTCACCAATCTCGTTGGGTTTGTTACGATGCTTGTAGCAAATCACAAAACTGTTGTTCAACGTCTTGGCATACATACCGGCGCGCTTGCTGCCACCCATATCTGGCGAAGCGAACATTACATCCTCGATGTCGAATTTCTCGCGGATGTAAGGCATGAAGAGCGACGAACCATAAAGATGGTCGACCGGAATATTGAAAAATCCCTGAATCTGGTCGGCATGCAAATCCATGGTAATCACGCGGTCGACACCGGCAGCCGTCAGCATGTCGGCAATCAAGCGCGAAGCGATTGGGACATGCGGCTTGTCTTTGCGGTCCTGACGGGCAAAACCGTAATAAGGAATCACAGCAACAATCTTACCGGCCGATGCACGCTTGGCGGCATCAATCATCATCAGGAGTTCGAAAAGATTGTCAGTTGGGGGAATAGTCGACTGGATTATGAATACAATTCCGCCACGAATGGTTTCTTCGAAAGAAGGCTGGAATTCACCGTCTGCGTATTGGAAAACTGTCGAATTTCCCAGCGGTATTCCGTAAATTTCGGCCACACGACGAGCAAGGTCGGCAGTGGCACGGCCTGCGAAAATGAATACTTTATCCGATGTTTGCATGCAGTTATTTAGTTTGAAAAATGGACTGCAAAAATACTACATTTTTTTATAATACAAGGTGAAAAAGAAAAAAAATTTTGCAGGATTGAAAAAAGTGTGTACTTTTGCAACCGCAAACAAAGGGAAAAGAAGCCCTTGTGTATAGAGCCAAAATACTCTATATCAATTGCGATGCCCTGGTGGTGGAATGGTAGACACGGTAGACTCAAAATCTGCTGCTCGCAAGGGCGTGAGGGTTCAAGTCCCTCCCGGGGTACAAAAGCACTGGAATTCCCAGTGCTTTTTTTCGTACCCGTGAGGGACTTGGAAGCATGAGAAGTCGTAGTCTCTGTGTAATCTCGGGCAGCCTCTCGGCTTAGCCCCCCTCGACGGTTCCACTGGAACAATCTTCAAAAAAGAGCACTGATACATATGTGCTCTTTTACCTTTGTTATTTCCAGAATGAATCCAACTATCTCCTATTCTCGTATACACCGCCGCATTCAACACTGCCTCATTCGTCATTATTAGTGACTTTATGGTCTTTTTTTCAAGCAAAATGACATTTAATTTTGTCAGTCCGATGAATTTTATTACTTTTGCATTTTAAATGTTTTTAACAGGAATTAAATTCAAATAATAATAAATCAAAGCAATACAAAAATGAAAACCACTCCGTACACAGACTTACACATCAGTTTGGGCGCCAAGATGGCCGAATTCGCCGGCTACAACATGCCTATCCAGTACACAGGATTAGTTGAAGAGCACAATAATGTCCGCAACAATGTGGGCGTTTTCGACGTTAGCCACATGGGCGAGTTCCGCGCCAAAGGTCCCATCGCCAAGCACTTCATGCAGTATGTCACCACCAACAACGTCGAGGATCTCTTCGACGGCAAAGTGCAATACACCTGCCTCCCAAATGGTCAGGGTGGCGTAGTCGACGACATGCTCGTCTACCACGTCCATGACGACGAATACTTCATGGTTCCAAACGCCGCCAATATCGACAAGGACTGGAACTGGATGAGCCAGATTGCCGACAAGATGGGAATGGAGCTTGGTAAGGACTTCGTCAACGAGAGCGAGCAGTGGGCTCAGCTCGCCGTTCAGGGTCCCAACGCCCTCAAGGCCATGCAGAAACTGACCAACGAGAACATCGTGGACATGGAGTACTACACCTTCAAGATCCTCACCTTCGCCGGCATCCCCAACATCATCCTCTCCACCACCGGTTACACCGGCGCCGGCGGATGCGAAATCTACATCCCCAAGGAGAAAGC
>JAGDCN010000050.1 GCA_017958525.1 Bacteroidales bacterium | reverse complement strand
TTGGTGCCCGGAACAGGACTTGAACCTGCACATCTTTCGATACACGCACCTGAAACGTGCGCGTCTACCAATTCCGCCATCCGGGCTGGTAGTGTTTCAAACCTCTTGAAACATTTTGCTTTCGGAGAGTTGATGTTTCAGGATTTTGGTGCCCAGGACAAGACTTGAACTTGCACGCCTGAATCGGCACTACCCCCTCAAAGTAGCGTGTCTACCAATTCCACCACCTGGGCAATCTCTCTCGAAAGCGGGTGCAAAAGTACCACTTTTTCTGAAATGAGCAAAATATTTTTTTATTTTTATAGGATAATTATTGCTAATAGATTAGTTTTAAGATCAATAAAAATAGAAATAAAAAGCAGAAGCATCTTGTTGATGCTTCGCTTTTTTGGTGAAATTCTTGTAAAAAATGTGGATTTGGGGATGTTTTTTGCAGGCAAAATTTCAGCACCCTTATTAGTCATCGCCTTCAATGACATCCTCCTCATCGACATCCCAGTCGCCAGGATCGTCTTCGCTTTCGGCGTTACCACCCATACGTAACAGGAAATTAGGCACTTCGGTACGGCTGGGTGAAATACGATAGCGGTAGTCGCCCTGGTCGCTCTTGCCGCTTACGTGACGCTTGTCGGCAGGGAGGGCCTTTATCATATCAACCCATTCGCCAACAGAACTTTGGATTAGCATCTGCTGGCTATTAAACTCATAGTTGAAATAGTACCAATGGTCGGACGCAACTTGGATATAAAGTACCAGATAAACGCCGTTGCCTTTGCGGTGAAGTTGTGCTTTGACGCGAGTAGAGAGGTGCAACTGTTTCTTGCCCACCATCGCCAACGAGGCAACACCATCGTAGCGGTAGCCAAGAGCCTGATCGTATGTCCATTCAATACCTTCAATAAGAATAGTATTATCAAACTCTTTAGGCATCTTTTCATAAAAACCGGTGCTGACATAGTTGGCGTATGCGTCGGCTCCCTGTTCGGCTCCCATATAGTGCATCATCGCGCGTCGAGTGGCTTCGTTGGCAGGCTGCGACGGCGACAGACGCAGGTCGTCGGCAATAGTCTGAGCCATAGCACCCAATACCTTGTCGTCGATAGGGAATGTAAAACCGAGAATGCTGCTGATTTCGATTTCACCTTCTTTGTTGCCGTCAAGGGTTGTAATGCCATACGAGAAGAGGCTGACAAGGTTCTGCTTGACGTTGAAATTGATGGGGCCTTCACCCTTCATCTCACAAGTCTGTGTGTTGAGCGTCAGATAGGGGCTAACGACATTGTCGGGATCTTGGATTTTCTCGGCAGAAGCAATCATATACTCTTTAGTATCATTATTATATGTCACATACCCATAAGCTCCCATCAGTTCGTTGTCGGCTGCCCGTTCAGCGGTTAAGAATGCCGGATAAGGCATCATATTGGTCTTGTTGAACAGAATCGATGCCGTGATGCGGTTACCCTTCCAGTCGGTCGGAATTTCCGGCACCGAAACGAGTATCTGCTTGGGGTCAAGATAGCTGGAGTATGCCAGCAGGCCCAGTTGCGCAGCGGTATTGCACTTGTGCAGTAGGCGCACGCCGCCGTCGAAATAATAGAATTCCTTGTCGGCTTCGACACGAACGTTACCGGCAAAGCCGAAAGCACTGTTGAGCGTGAAGTTGGCGCTGTCGGGGATAAAGCCGCTACCAACCGAAACACCGCGACCGTCTGGCGCGATGGATGACAAATAGATTCTTTGCTTCTTGTTTTCGACATCAACATAGTCGATATAGCCCTTGCCGCTGTATTTCCTGGCACCGTCCAGCAGTACGTCGGCATCATATACAAGGTGATAGCGATTTTCACGGCTAGCCAGTATCTGCGAGTGTTTCATCAGGTCGATGGCTCCTCCTTGGCGGATATGCAGCGTGTCGCCGCCAGGGGCGATGACAGCATCGGCGCTATTGACCGTAAACACTTGACGGCAAGTCAGCTGGCCTGCATTATATAGATAAGTGGAGCGCACCGCGTGGAAATTGAGACTATCCTTGGTGGGGTCGGTCGAAACGAAGAGCGCACCCGGCTGCTCGGCGTGACGGAAGCGTTCACGCAGCGTCAAGCCTTCCAAGCCCTGGCTGCTTTCGCTCTTGCTGTTGATGAGGTCCAACTCCTTCTTGTCCATCTCCCACGAGAACTTATCGACGTATGCGGCATACTGCAGCAACGGCAGTTGCGTGCGGCCAAGGTCGGCATTGGCCACAAAGTCGGCACGACGTTTGGTAAAGTCGGTATGCGACTTCATATCGGTGGCATAGAACGCGATGTTGTTATAGACCTCCGAGCGCAGCGTGAAGGCTGTCACATTGCTGTACATATCCTTCGGTTTCAACGAGAAACGCAGTGATTCGAGCGTACCCTCCTTGATTGTGACAGCACCCGAGGCATAGGCTCCTTCGGGCTTCAGCACTGCGTGGCCGTCCAGCAGGGCGTCGTTGTGATACATCTTGAGCTGCGGTCCATTTTTGAGCTGGGCGACACGCATCGAGTCGGCGTAGGGATACCAACGCTGCATAGCGCGGTTGACGTGGATGTCGGGGAATGCGCCCTGCTCCTTGACGTAGAATGTGTCGCTGACGGCTATCATCGAATCGGGCATAAAATAGATGGTTTTCGACTGCAGCACCGATGTCAGGTAATCGACCTGGCCTTGGGCGCGGAAGCCGCGGTAACTTAGGTCCAACTTGTTGGTGAAATGGCCTTTGCCACCATAGGCATCGTATCCGCTGCGCGGCGTCTTGCGGACAAAGCCCAGCGAATAGTCCGGTTGGACCTTCAGCGGCTCGACAATGTCGGGGAAGATGCCAGCCGAGGTCAGCACACCGTTGAAACTCAAGCTGTCGGTGACGAAATTGACCATATTCTTGACAACAAAAGGATGAATGGTGTAGTAGAAGCGGTCGCGGACATAGGCACCGTTATGAATATCCTTACGGTCGTAATACACATAACTGTCTTTCAAGCTAGTAAATATTGGATACTTCTCCGTCACTTTCTTTAGGCCGCTATGGTTGTCGCTCTGGTCAATCTGCAGGTGACCCACCAGGTTGTGAAGCGGCGTATATACTATATGTTCCTCCTGCGGATTGTTGAACTGGGTGACATAGAAAATCATCGAATCAACCTGCGGCAGGTCCAGCTTGAATGCGTCATAAAGGAACGTTGCGTTGGTAGCGTAAAATATAAAGCGTCCGGCATTGATGCGGCCATTGAAGTTGATGTCACGGTTCTTGCGTACCTCCAGTTCGCCTTGGTTGGGGTAGATAACCACCTGCTGGCTATCGCTAAGGACAAACTTCTCAACGCCGTGGACATTCAGGGCATTGCTCGACAGGTCCAGCTCGGCATTGTTGTTTTTGGCCGACGATTCAAGGATAAGGGCGTCATAGTCATAATCTTTGCTCTTTGCGCTGGCTTTCGCATAATCCACAAGCTTGTCGTTGACATATATTTTGCCTTGTGCTTCGTTGTATGAAACCAGACCCGACTTGGCCAGCGTATGGATCATCGACTTGGCCTGCATTATGTCCATCTTGATGGCCTGCGCAAACTCGTCCATATAGAATTCGTAGGTCATATCGCGCATCTGCATATAACGATACACGCGAATGACAGGGTTCACCTGGTCGATGCCTTGAATCTCGCGGAATTTGCGTTCCGAATAGTAGCTGTTCGACTCGAATGTGGAATAGCTCTGGTCGCCCGAAGCACCTAGCATTGCAAAGTCAAGTTTGTCGGCATCCATCTTCCAAACAATTGATTCGCAATACATATCAAGATTGTGATACGAGTTGGAATAGGGGCTGTAGTAGTTGCGTTTCGAGTCGTTGATAAGGCTCACCTGCTTCTCGGTGGCGATGTAGCGTACCGTGATGCCGTTATTACAAATCGAGTCTCCGTCGATATATATCTTCACGGCGGCGTTTTCCGACACCACACGGCTGGCGGTGATAGTGAACTTGATTGAATTGACGGCAATAAAAGGCTTACCCTGACGGTAGAAAATCAGCGTGGCAGGGTTCTTGGTGTCGCTGGTGATGAACTTGGAGCCGTTCATCATAAAGCTGCCACTGTAATCCACTCCAGGCAGTATATCCTTCATTTTAAAGTCCTTCTGATAAGAGCGGAACTTTGGGAAAGAGTACTTTTCAGGTTCCAACTTGGCACTCAAGGCTTCCTCGACCCTGCCATAGATGGGCTTGCTGAAATAGTTGGTGTTGGTGAACTGCACAGAGTCGGCAATGAATTTCGGGAACTTGGTTACAGCCTCGTAGCGCGACAGATTGGCCCAACAAACGGTACTCGAAACACCCGTACGATCCCAGTTCAGACGGCCGCCATCACCGACCCACTTGTTGTCGAGATAGTGATAGACTCCTTTAGTGCCGTATATTGTCCCGTTGTCCCTATCGGAACTGTAATAGAGCTCGACAGGCTTATCGACATAAACCTTTATCTCGTTGTTTTCAAACACAATACGATAATTACAATCCTTCTGCAACTGCCACGTGCAGGAACGCGAGGCATAGAGCGTACGAGAACTGACCAAACCGCTGGTAAACTCAATGAAATCGGTAAAATCCTTAATCTTCTTGTTGCGCGACTGTAGAAACTCAATGCAGGAAAGCCACTGGTCGAAATTGGCTGCTCCTCCACCCGAAACGGCCATCGCATTGAATACCGAGATAAAATTGAACACATCGGGATGCTGACGCACCTTGAGTTTCAACACGGTGTTGCAAATGGCTGTAACACGACCCTGCATCGC
>JAGDCN010000049.1 GCA_017958525.1 Bacteroidales bacterium | reverse complement strand
GACAACGGGCGTGCCTGTCCGCGCGGCAGTTATCTTGTCGTCGTTGAGGCATACAATACAAACGGCGCCAGCCAAAGCTGGCGCCGCAATATCAGTCTGGTAAGGCAGTGAGATGCAACGGCATCCCTTGCGTCACTCCTCACCCTTGGGATTCTTCATAAACCTTACGAGCGACACAGTCATATAGACAGTGTATACCACATACAGGATTAGGAAACCTATGGCGAAGCGCTTGCCTCCAGCAGGATTCACCAGCATTCCGCCAACCAGCACCACTATGTGCAGGAACAGCACCGCCACCGTCGTTGCCAGAAAGAACTGTATGAACGCCTTAGGGTGCTTGTTGACACTGCTGACAGACAGCCAGTACTGCACACCGTAGGCAACGGCAAAATAGACTACGGCCACCGGCAGCAACCACATCGGCACCGGTGCAAACAGCGGCATCGCTATCCATTTGACAACAAAAGCCAGCAGCAGCATTACAGCGGTTAAGATGGACAGGCCACAGAGGTAATGTTTCATATCTCCTGGAATTTCATTGTCTCTTTGGTGGTGAACTTCTCGCAATAGTGGCAACGCAACTTGAGGTTCTCTTTGTCAACCACATAGAACTTGGTGTCGATCTGCTCGAAGTTGGTGATGCACTTTGGATTCATACACTTGATGATGTGGTCTATACGGTCGGGGATTTCGGCTTTGATCTTCTCCACAATCTCATAATTGCGGATAGTGATGATGCTCGCCAACGGAGCCACCAGAGCTATCTTGTTGATTTCGTTCTTGTCGAAAAATTTGTTTTTAATCTTCACGATACCCTTGCGGCCAAACTTCTTGCTGTGCAGATAGTTGCCTATGAGCACCTCGTCGTTGTATTTGTCCAGGCCAAGAATACGGATAACCTGATAGACGACATCAGTGGGGATATGGTCAATAACAGTGCCATTCTCGATGGCAGGTACTATTAATTCTTTTTTTGCTTCCATTGTTTTTTAGGGTTTTAAAGGTTTGAAAGGTTATAAAGGTTTAAAAGGATTAAAGGGTTTGAAAGGGTTTAAGGGTTTAAAAAAAAATCTTTTTACCATTTAAGCAACGCGGGCCCTTTTCACCTTTATAACTATATTGTTTATCTTACACCGAGTATGGCTGCCATCAGAGCCTGACGCACATAGACACCGTTCTGAGCCTGCTGGAAATAGTAGGCATACGGGGTGCGGTCGACATCGACGGTGATTTCGTTCACTCTCGGCAGTGGGTGCAGCACCTTCATTGTAGGCTTGCAGCCCTCAAGCATCGAAGCCGTGAGGATGCAGCTATCCTTGACACGCTCATACTCCAGCGGGTCGGGGAAACGTTCACGCTGCACACGCGTCATATAAATGATGTCAGCGTTGGGGATAACGTCTCTGAGATCCGTATACTGATAATATTTCAGGCCAGCATTCTTTATAGAAGCCTTTACCGACGACGGCAGCTTCAGTTCCTGAGGCGACACCAGATGGAACGTAGCGTTGAAGTTGCACATTGCCTGCACCAGCGAGTGGACCGTGCGACCATATTTAAGATCTCCCACGCAGGCAACCTGCAGATTCTCAAGCGTACCCTGCGTCTTGCGGATGCTGTAGAGGTCGAGCATACACTGTGTCGGGTGCTGATTGGCACCGTCGCCGGCATTGATTACCGGCACAGCGCTCACCTCGCTGGCATAGCGGCTGCTGCCCTCTTTCGGGTTGCGCATCACAATAAGGTCGGCATAGCTGGCTACCATCACGATAGTGTCGTGCAGCGACTCACCCTTCTGCACACTCGTGCCACCCGGATCGCTGAAGCCGATGATGCGGGCGCCCAGTTGATTGGCGGCACTCTCGAAACTCAGACGGGTACGAGTCGAAGGCTCAAAGAAGAGCGTTGCCACCACCTTGTCGCTCAGAATAGGTTGTTTTGGATTCTTTTCAAATTCCTCAGCGATGTCGAGCACCTGGATATACTCGTCGCGACTGAAGTCTGTAATGGAAATCAAATTCCGTCCTTTTAAATTACCCATAATATTGTCAATTTTATTTTTCGTTTTATGAATTATAAGCTATTTTTTATCCGTCAAATTAAAAAAAAAGCGACTGCCAAAAGTCGCCGTATCGAAAAAAAACTCCCTCGAAGCACCGCAATTCTGCACCGCAGCACTGACATTCAAACTCTTACCGTTGTTTCTGTCCCTTTTCATACAGATACAAAGATATATTT
>JAGDCN010000004.1 GCA_017958525.1 Bacteroidales bacterium | reverse complement strand
TCGGCCGAAGATATGGCGACAACGGCGATGAGGATTAACAATGCTATGCGTTTCATAAATACTTTGTTTAGAATTTGAAAATGCAAAATTAGCAATATTATTTCAGATGGCAAAATGTTTTATAAGCAAAAAAAAGAGTGCCCGTGTGGAGACACTCTCTTTTCTGTTTGTTGCAGTGTTAGATTATAGGTCGCGAACTTCGTGCAGTTCGACATCGTAAATCACTGCAGTGTATGGTGGCACGTTTTCCGTACCGTTCGCTCCAAACGCCATTTCGCTGGGGAAATAAAAACGGTATGTGCTTCCAGCCCTCATCATACAAAAACCTTCAAATAACCCTGGAAATATCGACTCACTAATGACGTGGACAATAGGTTCGCGGTTGCCGTATGTTTGATCAAACACTTGACCATTCAGGAAACTTCCCTTGTAGTCGAAAACAACAACAAGACCAGGCTCTCCCTTACGACCGTCGCCTTCTTTAATGACTTCATAATAAAAACCTTTGTCACTCTTTTTGACATTGGGGTTGTCTTTCATCAGTCTGTCAAAATAGACGCTCTCTTTTGCCCTGGTTTCATCAATCTGTTTCTGATGGTTTTTACTTCTGTTCAAGTATGCGATTTGTTCGATTTGTTGAAGCAAATCATACGTTTGCGTCTGCGTCATTGCCTGCTGCTTGCTGTCGAGCGTTACGCAGATGGCCTGCAACAGGACTTCGCGGTTGATATCCACACCCGTAGATGCAACATTCTGAGCCACAGAGAATCCCAGTGCCCAACTAAGGCTGTCGATTTTATCATTCAATACGACAGGTTCGTCCGTATCCAAAACATAAGTACCTTTTTTCTGACAGGAATTGGTCATCAGCATTATGCAAAGTACTGAAGCAGCAAGTATTATTTTCTTCATTTTATGCAAGTTATTGTTTTGTATTATTTTTATCGTTCTGTTTAACGTCGTTATTGTTTTATTATTGTATAGGAAAACATATTTAAAATATCGACGACGTCAATAGCCCAGTATCTTAAGCATCGATTTATGGCTCTGCTCTTTGGCGAACAGTTTTGTGGTGTAGTCGCCGTTCTCGTCTTTGTCGATGATGATGTGCTTAGGAGCAGGGATAAGGCAATGCTGTATGCCGCCATAACCGCCGAGACTTTCCTGATAGGCACCAGTGTGAAAGAAACCTATATAGAGCGGATCGTCCTTCTGCAGCTTGGGAAGAAATATGGCATTGGCGTGACTGTCTGCGTTGTAGTAATCCTCGCTGTCGCAGGTCAAGCCTCCAAGGAATACACGCTGGTACTCGCAGTCCCAGTGATTGATGGGCAGCATTATGAATCGCTGGTTGATGCCCCACGTGTCAGGCAAGGTAGTGATGAACGACGAATCGATCATATACCACGACTCGCGGTCGTTCTGCTGCTTCTGGTCGAGGATACTGTAAAGTATTGCGCCGCTCTCCCCTACTGTAAACGAACCAAACTCGGTAAATATGTTTGGCTCATCAACACCGCGTGTAGTGCAGATGTTCTTAATCTGGGCCAGTATCTCTTCGGCCATATATTCATAGTCATAGTTGGCTGCCAACGAACTCTTTATAGGAAAGCCGCCACCTATGTTAAGCGAGTCCAGTTCAGGGCATATCTGCTTCAAATCGCAATAGACATTGACACATTTCGACAACTCGTTCCAATAATAGGCCGTGTCGCGAATGCCGGTATTGATAAAGAAATGAAGCATTTTGAATGTGTATTTTGGATTGTCCTTAATAGCCTCCTCGTAGAACGAGACAATGTCGTTATATCTGATTCCCAGACGCGAAGTATAGAAATCAAATTTTGGTTCCTCTTCGGCGGCTATTCGGATACCTATCTTCATCGGTACATCCGGATTCTGAACAGCCTCGTCAAGCAGCGACATCTCGTGCTTGTTGTCGAGGATAGGAACAATATTATGGAAACCGTCTTTGTATAGTTCAGCGATATTGTCAATATACTGCTGGCGCTTGAATCCGTTGCTCACAATAAAGATGTTCTTGTCAATCAAACCGTTGTTATAAAGCTCCTGAATCAAGTTAATGTCAAACGCCGACGAGGTTTCAAGATTGATATCGTTCTTCAGCGCCTCTTCCATAACAAAACTAAAGTGGCTGCTCTTGGTACAATAGCAATAATTATATGTTCCTTTATAGTCAGTCTTGGCTATGGCAACATTAAACAGCCTTTTAGCGCGCTGAATTTGTGAACTTATCTTCGGCAGATAGGTTATCTTCAACGGTGTTCCATACTGCTTGATAACTTCCATCAACGGTATATCGTGAAAATAGAGTTCGCCGTCCTCGGTACGGAATTCATCCTGCGGAAACTCAAAAGTTTGGTCAATAAGATCATAATATTTGTTTTTCATTTCTCAAATATTTTTTGTTTAAATAGCCTCAATAATGCCGAATCCAACTTCATCGGATTGCAGAATTTCAATCTGCAAAAGTACGATAAATTTACATAATACAGAGTAAATTTACAGTAATTTGTTTCCATAAAAGTTCTACACTTCTCATACAAGAATATTTATATCATTAAATAGCAACGATTTACAACAATTACAACACCCGAATTCCTATTCAGGAAACACAAAAATCAAGTCAGCCGGATTTGGCTTATGCACCCCAATCCGGCCGACTTGGATTAATTATCTTACAAATAAACTACTATTTCTTCACAAATTTAACCATTGCTGTTTCTCCGTTTTCCGTCAACGACTGGATAAAATAAATACCGCTGTTGAATTGGCTGACATCCAATGTGCATTGATTTCCATAAATATTCTTTTCCATCATCACACGACCTGTCGCATCGGTAACAACAAGGCGGCCGGGGCGGCAGTTGATGTTGAGAACCAATTCTGCAGGATTGGGATATACGTCAATTCCGTACTGTTCGTCCTCCACAGTTTCTATACCTATTGTACCTTCGACGGTAATCGTTGTGGATGCTGTCGAGCTACAGCTGCCGTTGTAACCCGTCACAGTATAGACAGTCGTCTCAGTGGGATATACATCGATTATCGAGCTGATCTCGCCGCTGCTCCACGAATAGGTGTTGGCTCCGGTGGCCGTGAGGCGCACAGTCTCACCCTTGCGGATGGTAACATCTCCTCCGCTGATGGTAACTTCCGGCATTGGAGTAAGGACGAGCGTCAGGTAATAAACCATAACATCATTCGAATCAACAAAGTGATATACACCCGATTCAAAACCTTCGGTACTGATCAGCGTGTCGCGGAACTGGTAGTCGCCACCCTGGCAGATGCTGTCGAGGATATAGTTATAAACCATACCATTCAGCGGCAGATGGAGGTTATCGATCCAGGCACAGTCACTGCCATTGTCAACAGAATAGTCCTTTTCAAAAGAGAACTTGAAGGTGTGTGTACCCTGCGGTACGAAGTATGCGCTACGGCTCCAGCTGTTGTTTGTACCGCTCTGCTCCTCTTTCTTGCTGCCGTCGATAAAGAAACGGAAGTAGTCGTAACTGCCCTCCGACGATACATTCTTATAGAAAGTGATGCTGTCATCTATCGTCGAGGTCCAGGTTATACTGAGTTCTGATTTCTTGTTGCTGCCCTGGCCCGACGTCCACTGATACGAGCGCAGGCTTCGGTTACCGGCGTATGCATCCTGTGAGGTAACCTGCCAAGGATAGTTGCCGTTGGTCCAATTGTATTCACCCCAACTGTTGTCCTCGAAGGTAATAACGTCATTGCTGATGCCGAAAAGAATCTTCACCGTGTCTTTTGTCGTACGGAAACCGTTGTCAATCATCTGTATAAAGAGTATGCTGCGATTGTCGGGAATTGCACCGTTGGCGACAATGTCAAAACTCTTTTCTATCGTCGAATTGGGCGCGATATTGCTGACGTTGTAGTTCGGAGTTGTGACATCGAAAGCCGGGTCGAGCGAAATCAGCGACACCGTTGCATTGGACAAAGCTGCGTGTCCGACATTTCTGTTGGCAATCACGATATTGGCTGTACCGTTGGTACGCAGAGTGCTGCTATCCACAGTGTAGCTCTGCATCTTCAGATAGTCGGCATTGACAGTGAAGTTATATGTGGAGCTCGACATATCATTGACGGTATTGCCCCAGCGGACAATAACTTTGATGCGGGCATTAGTCTGGTCCAAAACCTGACCCCAGATGTGACCGTGACATACATTGTTGAGTTCAATCTGCTGACCGACGCTCAGTCCGGTGTTCAGGTCGATGATGCCTGTGGTGTCCAGAAGGATACTGCCGTCAAGATTCTGGAACTCTATTGAGAGCGACTGTGCATTGTTGACTCCCATATTTTCGAGAGTCACATCGAAACTGATGTCGCCATCGGCTGTCAGGGTGGTACGCGGTGTCATCGATGCCACATTGACGTATGGGCCGTTGGCAATCACATTAACCATCTGCTCCAACGGTCTGTAGCCTTGAGCGGTAACCACTATGTAGTATTCGCCGGGATTGCTCAACGCACTGAAATTGATGGTCGCGTTTCCGCTGGCGTCGGCAAAGGCAGCGCCAATCAAATTTCCGTCCATATCGGTGAAACCGACATAAGCGTAAGGCACAGCGGTAATATTGAAGCTTGTTGCACCCACTGTTACCGCTCCGGGGATATTCGCCGTCATCGTGTTGGCCTCTCCGTAAATATAAGGCATCAGCGACGGGTCGCCCATCAGGTGGTAGATCTGCCAGTAGTATTCCTTCATACCCGCACTGCTGCTGCTGGCTTCAACGGCCATATTGCCGGCCTGAATCATTGCACCCATCGTAAGGTACCATTTGTTGTAAGTCTCGTTGTGCGAGTGATACAGGCGGTCGTACATACCCAGATTGTTGGCGTCGTAGTTGGGGTTCATCGTGTTGCTGATATTGTTTCTAATGCCCACTGTCCAATAGAAATCCTCGGTCCAGTAGATGGAGTTGCTGCCGCCTATATAGCCAACGGCGCCGGCGTTGTTGTCTTTTCTCAACAGCGACTCGCCAAAGCAGGCATCAACCTGGAAACTGTTGGTCAGACAGCAGTTGCCAATCATCACAATCGGCTTGTTGTTGTTGGTCATCTGCGAAACCTGGCTGTTGCTGAAACTGGGATCGCCCCACGAGGTTTCTGAACCGTGGGCTGTGTAGTTCACAAAGCCGCAGCCACTGTTGTAAAGGTTACGCAATGCAGCAGCAGTGCCGTTTGCCTGCGAGCTGCCGGTAACAGTTACACCGGCGGGAGCAAAGCTGGTGTTGTTTTTATAATATACAATATTGCTAAAACCATTGGCGCTGGTGACGTATGTCTTTGCTACATAGTCCATCGCCGGGTCGCCATACTTGTAGGCATTGTCGCTGCTGTAGCCACCATCAACGCCGGCAATGAGGGCCGCCGTGCTGAGATACGACGGATCGGGGAAGGTGTATTGTTCATACATCAACGTTTTGGAAATCTGCGGCATAAGTTGCGAAAGGTTTTGTGCCGAGAAGCGACCGTAGTAGCAGTCGGGCAGGTTGTCGTTGCCGGTCCAGCAGCAATAGCTGAGATCACTGTACTGCTGCTCGCTGGAATAGGGTGACGATGTCAGATAGAATGCCGGAACCTGGTCAACATCGCCCACAAAAAGAACATAGGTCGGTGCGGGATTTGTGGCGGTGGCATTGTTGTAAAGCCCTTGCAGATAGCTCTGTATGCTCGTCGTTGTGCTGCCGACATTGGCATCGTCGGTATATACAAGATCCACAATAAAGCCCTTCCTTGTTTTCCATTCAGCAAACGCGTCGAGAGCTCCGCGGAACGAACTGTGGGCGACGATAGTATAACGCAACGGCGCATTTGTGAAGTTGTCTTTGCTACCCAAACTATTGATGACATTGGCACCGCTGTTGAATGCAGGGCTGGCATAGAGTTGCTGCATACGCTTGGTGGCAGCAATGTCGGCATTGTGCTGCTGTATCTTCACCGTCAGACTTTTGACAATAATCAACTGGTTTGTGACAGGATTCCAGCGGATAGGGTTGTAGGCAACAGTGGCCAGATTGCGGTTGCGGGCAACACCGATGGATCTGATCTCCACAAGCGGAGCACCGCAAAAGGCATTGCTGCCATAAACAGCCTGATCCATCACCAGTGTCAGCGGCGACACATCGCTCTTGCGACGCGAAGGCTGAGCGGGAACGATAGCATCGTTAAGACCGAGAATGGCACCGTCGATGGTGTCGCACACCATTGACTCGACTGTGTAGGTAAGCCCGTCACCCAGCGGCACCTCGACAACATTGACCAGCGAGGGCAGCGCAGGTTGACCGACAGCAGACTGCAGGCCAAAACCTTCAAGCGTCAGGCTTGCAAATCCGTGCTTCAAAATATTCGTCTGATTCACAACAGGCTGGGGGGTGTTGAACTGCAGACGGATTTGACTGTAGTCACTCTGTTTCACCAGGCAGTTTTGGGCCATAGTGAAAGCCGCTAAACATAGCATTGCGGCTAAAATAAGAGATTTCTTCATCATTAACTATTTTATTTTTGTATTATTTTTCGTTGTTTTATTTCAGTTCATCGCCAAAAAATCTTTCCACACAGGTTCGTCAGGTGGCGAGGCCACAATTGCAATTTCCTCTTTCCTAACCGGATGCACAAAAGATATGCTTCTGGCGTGGAGCGAGATACCCCCACCGGGATTGGAACGCTCGGCACCGTATTTCAAATCGCCTTTGATATGGCATCCTATGTTGGCCAGCTGGGCTCGTATCTGGTGATGGCGGCCGGTGTGGAGATCAATCTCCAGCAGGTGGTAGCCTCCACTGCTGACACCTATCAGACGGTAGTCCAGTTGCGCCAACTTCGCTCCTTCAGTGCCCGCTTTCACCACAAAGCTTTTGTTCTGCTTCTCGTTGCGTAGCAGCCAGTCCTCAAGGTGGCCTTCCGTATGCAAAGGAGCCTCCTTGCACAGCGCCCAGTAGGTCTTCCGCATCTCACGGCCCTTCACACTCTCGTTCATCCGGCTCAACGCCTTCGATGTCTTTGCAAACAGCACCACACCGCTTACCGGACGGTCCAGCCTGTGTATGACGCCGCAAAAGACATTGCCAGGCTTGTTGTCGCGCTCTTTCAAAAATGCCTTAATCAGTTCCGGCAGTGGTACATCGCTGGTCTTGTCACCCTGTACAATCTGCCCGCAACGCTTGTTCAGCGCCAGCAGATGGTTGTCTTCGTATAATATTTGATCGGCGATATTCATTAAATCTAAACCATTAAACTCTTAAACCTTTCAACCCTTAAACCCTTCAACCTTTCAACCTTGCAATGGGGGTGATGCCGTTGCGGACAACATCCTCAAGGGCCACATCCATCTCCGTTCCCAGAGGCAGATAGAGATCCACTCGCGAACCGAACTTGATAAAGCCAAGTTCTTGATTCTGTTTCACTCGCTCTCCTTCGCGGGCATAGCACACTATGCGGCGAGCCATAACTCCGGCCACCTGGCGGATAAGGATGCGCTGTCCGTTGTCAAGCAGCATTCCTATGCTGGAACGCTCGTTCATCAGCGACGACTTGGGATAGGATGCAACAAAATAATTGCCTTTGTGATATTTGACATATTCGACAAAGCCGTCAATCGGATAGCGGTTCACGTGGACATCAGTACCATACATAAACACACTGACCATCAGGCACTCGCAATTGAGATATTCCTTTTCAAAAGTCTGCTCAACGGTGCAGATGGTTCCGTCGGCAGGGGCAATGAGTCGCGAGGCATCCTCGGTAAAAACCCGCTTGGGGATGCGGAAAAATGATGCCAATGCAAGCCAGAAGCCAAACATAATAACGATAAGCAGCCAGTTGAAGAAGTTGAGCTGCTCGGTAAATACAATCATCAGCACCGTTATGGCCACGAAGATGGCCAAAAGGCTGAAAAGCAATCGATATCCTTCTTTGTGTATGTACATAGACTTACATATAAATTATCCCTAAAAACAGTAAAACAAAAGGAACAGCCATAAGTATGCTGTCGAAACGGTCGAGTACGCCACCGTGACCGGGCATTATGTTGCCGCTGTCCTTCACGCCGCAATAGCGTTTGAACATCGACTCCACCAGGTCACCCAAGGTGCCTACCACGCTGCATATCAAACCAATGATGGCCCATACCATAATGTGGATGTGGGGGTAGAAGAGTGGCCCGACGAATATCGCTGCGGCGATGCAGAACACAACACCTCCTATGGTGCCTTCCCACGTCTTGTTGGGTGAGTGGCGCTCCCACATCTTGTGTTTGCCAAGCAGCATTCCTGTTATGTAGGCAAAACTGTCGTTGACCCATATCAGGATGAAAATCATCATTGTCAATCCGGCTCCAACGCTTTGGACCTCGTTGAGCAATGCCAGCGGCGTCATAATCCAGATCGACGGCAGCAAGGTGTGTCCCACAGTCGTGAACGGCTCGCTGTCGTTGTGCCACAGCTGGACGAGGAAAGTGGTCAGATACAAGACAGGTACCAAGTCTACCATTATCATTGCAAAATAGTATAGCGTGATAGGGTCGGGGCAGGTGCCATCGTTCGGGAAAATGGTCAAAGCGACATAAGTGGCGATGCCGGCAATGAAAGCCAT
>JAGDCN010000048.1 GCA_017958525.1 Bacteroidales bacterium | reverse complement strand
GGCTTCGTTTAGCGGACTGTATCTGCTTTATTGCCATTGTGTTTCGAAAACCAAGGCTGCCGAGATGGATATTGTGGCGACTTTGACTGACGGTGATGTCGAGGATTTGCGTGTTGGCAAGAATGCGGTCTTCTACGACCGTTCGGGTCAGGACTGGGATGCCACGGTCACCAAGATTGTTGAAAACCCCATCAGTGTGCGCCAGGCGTTCTGGTCGCCCTACAAGAGACTGTGGAAATTCATCACCGACAAAATCAACAAAAATGCTGCCGATAAGGAGGCCAAACAGATGGGCGACCTAACGGCCAAGGCCGACACGGCGACAAACAACATCGGTACGGCTCCTGCCGCCGATGCTGCCGCTCCTGCCGCCGATGCAACCAAGAAGACGCCGTTCGACATTGCCAAGTTTGCCGGTATCTTTGCTGCCATCGGTCTGGCTTTGGGTGCCATAGCTGCAGCCCTTGCAGGACTTGGAGCTTTTCTTACTGCCAAATGGTACAATGTCATTCTGCTGCTGGCAGTCATCATCATCATTGTTTCGGGTCCCTCGATGTTCATTGCGTGGACTAAGCTGCGCCGCCGCAATCTGGGTCCGGTGCTGAATGCCAACGGATGGGCCATCAATGCGCAGGTGCGTATCAATACCGCCTTTGGTGCCACGCTGACCTCGCTGGCCAAGTATCCGATGGTGACGGTTCCTGATCCGTATGCCGACAAGAAGATGGCTTGGTGGAAGAAATGCCTCATCACGCTGGTTGTGCTGGGCGGCATCTTCTGCGCCCTCTATTTCACCAACACGCTGAAATACGTTGGTTTGCCGTTCAAGAAAGAGGTTCCCGAAGCTGTTGAAGAGCCTGTGGCCGAGCCCGCAGCCGAGCCTGCAGTGGAAGCGGCACCTGTTGCTGAAACCGAAACCGCAGGAAATTGAGAATTGAGAATTGAAAATTATCAACCCTTCAACCTTTCATCTTTTCAACTCTTCAACCCTCAAACCCTATAACCCTTAAACTTTAAACTAAATTCCAAATTATGTCATCATTTGCAGAAATGTCTTCGTGGGCGTGGCTGATACAGATTTTTGTTATTATCGCTGCGCTATTGATTGCCAATCTTATCCGTTGCAATGTGCCGCTGTTCCGTCGCAGCCTGCTGCCGTCGGCGTTGCTGGCAGGCTTGCTGATTCTGTGCCTCAAACCGATAGCGGCATTCTCGTCGCTGATCGACCGTCACGTGATGGAGATTGTTACCTATCACGCGCTGGGTCTCGGCTTTGTGGCTATGGCTTTGAAAAACAAGAAAATCAAGAGTTCGACAACTACAATGAAGGTCGTTGAGACCGGTGCTGTTACGGCCAGTACCTATATTTTGCAGGGTCTGGCGGGACTGCTTATCACCGTACCGCTGTTCTTGTGGTGGAAAGGGTCGGATATGTTCTATTCGGCTGGTATGCTGTTGCCTATGGGCTATGGCCAGGGTCCTGGACAAGCGCTGAATTTCGGCGTGACCTTCTCTGGCTGGGCTGCAGACCAGGGTCTCAATTTCCACGGTGCCGACTTTGGCCTCAGTATCGCGGCAATGGGATTTATCGTGGGCAGCCTTGTGGGCGTGATTTATATGAATGTGCTTCGCCGACGGGGCAAGCTGAAAGTGTCGGATGGTACATATGTCGAGAAATACACCTTGGCCGACTATGAGTCGGAAGGCGAGATACCGCACTCGGAATCGATCGACAAACTGACTGTCCAGCTCAGTCTTGTGCTGCTGGTATATGGTATGGTGTTCCTCCTGATGTACGGTGTGCAGCAATTGGATTTGGGCGATTTTGGTGTAAAGACGCTCAAACCGTTGGTTTGGGGCTTCAACTTCCTGTGGGGCACGCTGTTCGGTGTGCTGGTGAAATGGATCATCGGCCGTCTGCGCAAAAGCAACCTGATGCAGCGCGAATACATCAACAACTATACGCTGGACCGCATCGCTGGCACGTGCTTTGACTTTATGATTGTTGCCGGTACGGCTGCCATTGATTTCCAGAATCTCCGCAACCTGTGGTTGCCGCTGCTGGTGATTTGTGCTTTGGGTGCCGTGGTCACGTTCTGGTATGTGCTGCGCTGCTGCCGCAAGCTTTATCCCGACTACACCTACGAGGCTTTCTTCTCGATGTTCGGTATGCTGACCGGCACCGCATCGAACGGTATGATACTGCTCCGTGAAATCGATCCGCGCTTCGAGACCCCCGCTGCCAACAACCTTGTGCTCCAAACCATTCCTGCACTGGCATTCGGATTTCCGGTGTTGCTGCTGATGGGCTTTGCTCCGCAAAGTTTCCAGCACACGCTGATTGCCGCAGGAATAATGGTCGTTGCTCTGGTTATATTTGCCCTTTTTATCTTTCGCAAACCCAGACGGAAGAAGGCATCTGAAGGACAAGAGGTCAAGTCTTGACACCAATCATAAAAAAGTTGCCAATATCAGCTTTACTGTCTGATTGTCAATACAAAATTAAATAAACATAAACTTTGCAATAAATGAAACGTATATTTTTTCTTCTTTTTTCGATTGCTATAGCAGCATCGGTATCGGCACAAGAGACCGACAAACACGTGCGCACGGGTTGGAACTTTGGCGTGTTGCCCAGCGTGGCGTTTGATGCCGACCTGGGATTCCAGTATGGAGCACTGACCAACATCTACTATTTCGGCGACGGTTCGACTTACCCCGAATATCTGCATTCGTTCTATGCCGAGGCGGCCTACACCACAAAGAAGTTTGGTATTTTCAGGACCTCGTATGACTCTAAATACCTTATTCCTAACCATCGTTTGAGTGTTGACCTCACCTATCTGCCCGACCAAATGTGCGACTTCTACGGTTTCAACGGCTACAACAGTTATTACAATATGGCCTACACAAACCAGGATGACCTCGCCTATATAACGCGCGCTTTCTATAAATACCGTCGTGACCTGTTCCGTTTCAGCGCTGACCTGCAAGGCGAAATCCATAAGCCGTGGTACTGGAATGCTGGCATCGGCGTGCTCTATTTCGGTGTGGGTCCAGTCAATGTGGACCGCCTCAACCGTTTCACTCGCGACGAGGCCGACTATCTGCCTGATACGGTGACACTCTTCGACCACTATGTAAACTATGGATTCATACGTTCAGGCGAGGCTGATGGCGGTGTCCATCCCTATCTGCACGCAGGCGTTACCTTCGATACTCGCGACCGTCAGCAGAACCCTAAACGCGGCATCCACGCCGATGCATTCTTCACTTTTTATGCCAGTATCGCTGATAACGATAATTTCAACAACTTGAAATTCAATGCTGCTTGGCGGCATTATTTACCCATAGTCACAGATCGCCTGACTCTGGCCTATCGAGTCGGAACACAGCTGAATTTGGCTGGCGACAGTCCCTTCTACCTCAATACATACCTTAATCAGCTTTATATGCAACGTGTTGTCTATGAGGGATTGGGCGGTGCAAACTCGGTGCGTGGCATTATGCGTAACCGAATCCTCGCTCCCGGTGTGGCCTTTGCAAATGTGGAGCTGCGCACGCAACTGCTGAGCTTCAAAGTGGGCAAAAATCAATTTTATTTAGGTATTAATCCATTCGTTGATGCCGGTATGGTGGTGCTGCCTTACGAGAGACAGAACACAACGACATCGGTTCCGACCGAAATCAGCCCTTTCAGCACAGACAGAGGCCTCTATGAACCCCATTTCGGTGGTGGCTGCGGTCTCAAGCTGGCTATGAACGACAATTTCGTGCTCTCTGTTGATTGGGCCACAGCCTTCGACAAGCAGGACAACGGCAAGGTGAGCAACCTGTATATCAAGATGGGGTATATGTTTTGATTTTTTTTCGTATTTTTGCAAATTCTGAATAAACGAAAAAAATATAAATATCTATGTATAGAACAAACACTTGTGGTGAATTAAATATCAGCAATGTCGGCCAGGAAGTGACGCTTTGCGGATGGTTGCAGCGCAGCCGTGACCTTGGAGGTATGACTTTTATTGATTTGCGCGACCGCTACGGTATCACTCAGTTGGCCTTCAATATGGAGACCAATGCCGAGCTTTGCGAGAAGGCTCGCAAGTTGGGCCGCGAATATGTGCTTCAGGTGAAGGGCGTTGTCATTGAACGTGCGTCAAAGAACACCAAGATTCCGACCGGAGAGATTGAAATCGATGTCAAGGAACTGAATGTGCTCAACGCTGCAAAGACTCCTCCTTTTACTATTGAGGACCAGAGCGATGGCGGCGACGACCTGCGTATGAAGTACCGTTACCTGGACCTGCGCCGCACACCGGTACGCCGCAATCTTGAACTGCGCCACCGTATGTCCATTCTGGTGCGAAACTATCTGAATAATCTCGATTTCCTTGAAATAGAGACTCCGTTCCTTATCAAATCGACCCCTGAAGGTGCGCGAGACTTCGTGGTTCCTTCGCGTATGAATCCCGGCGAGTTCTATGCTCTGCCGCAGAGTCCGCAGCAGTACAAGCAACTGCTGATGGTGGCAGGTATGGACCGCTACTTCCAGATTGTGCGCTGTTTCCGCGACGAGGACCTGCGCGCCGACCGTCAGCCAGAGTTCACCCAGATTGACTGCGAGATGTCGTTTGTGGAGCAAGAGGATGTGTTGCAGACTTTTGAAGGTCTGGCAAAGCATCTTTTCAAGGACGAGAAAGGCCTCGAATTCGACCACTTCCCGCGTATGACGTGGCACGATGCAATGCGTCTTTATGGCAGCGACAAGCCGGATATTCGCTTCGGTATGAAG
>JAGDCN010000047.1 GCA_017958525.1 Bacteroidales bacterium | reverse complement strand
GTAAAATGTCACACCATCAATGGTGTACGTGATGTTGCGAACACCCACATTCTGTGGAATCTGCATTGCTGTTTGCGATTCAACTATGTTTTCTTTCTGGCAGCCGACGGCTGCGATGCTGAGCACTGCCAAGAGTGCTAGAGATTTAAAATACCTTGTCATTCTTTTTATCTTTTAAATTAATTATGATGATTATACGCTTCTTTCACTTTCCTGCTCTGGATTATTGTCGCCTGTGTCTCTGTGGTCACTTCAAAAATATATGCCGTTTTTTCAATATGCATCATCACAACCAACCATAAATCTGATCTGTCATCATTTATATGGTTTTCGGGATGTCCTATCTCGCAACGGTATTCGGTTACCGGGGCATTGCCTCCTTTTAACGCCATTCTGGTAAATTCAATGGTTGTCTCATTCACATACATATCCCTCAGCAGTGCTTCCCAGCCGGCGGAGTCTTTGGCGGTTATGGTTGTCACGTCGACGGTTATGCTGTCGCCGATGCGGTAGTCCTTGACGAAAGCCACCTTGAGGTCGTCGCGGTCGCAGTAGCGCCGGTAGACTGCGCTGCATTGCTCGGGCGGCAGGGTGCGCGGCCAGAGCACAATGGCAACGCCGCCTGCTATGATTAGGAGGCTGACGAGGATTGTTATTGTCCAGAGTCTTTTCATTGTTTAACAAAATAGGTTATTGATGCTGTTGATTACTTCGGTGCGAGAGTGGCTGTTGAGTGTTATGGTGTATCCGTCGCCGACGGGACGTGAGGTGGTGTATGCCAATGCAAAGAGCGCAACGATACTTATCAGTGTTATCTGCGCCGTGTTGAATTCGGGGAACTGCGCCGCGGCGGTGTTGTGCCAATACAGCGAGACGAAGTGCATCAGGCTGAAGACGGCTGCTGCTGCGCAGATGGCTGCCAAAGCGATGGCGGCAATGCGCAGTCCGCTGTCGGCGGTGTGTGCGCGCAGCAGTAATGTGGCGACGGCAAGCAGTGTACAGACGATGCCCAAGACCAGGAAGGGCGCTGCAGTGCGCTGGCGTTGCACTTCGAGGCGTGCAAAGTCGACAGGTGACGGCGCGGCGTTCAATGTGCTGTCGGTTTTGCGGTGTTGTTTTACCCAGGCTCTTTTGAGTTGCTGCATTGGCTCGTCGTCGTGCAGGGGCGCTGAGTCGGGTGAAGCGAAGGGTTCGCTGTTGTTTTTCTTTTTATTCATTTTCATCCTCCTCTTTTAATCTTTTGAGTTTTTTCTTTATGCGGTAGATTTTTTGTTTTGCGGCGTTTTCGCTGAGGCCTGTGGCATAGGCTATCTCGGCCATAGACAGGTCTTCGAGATAGAGCAGCAGCAGCTGCCGTTCGGTGTTGCCGAGGCGGTCGATGAGCCTGTAGAGTGTCTCGATTTCGGGGTCGTCGCGTTCTTCGGCGATTTTTTCGAGCTTCTGCTGGTCGAGTTGGACAACGCGGACCTGGCGTCTTTCCCATCGCATTTTCTGTCCGATGGTGTTGAGGGCGACACGGATGGCCCAAGTTCTTGGCGAGCTTTGACCGCGAAAAGTGTGCCAGTGTTCCCAGAGGTCGCAGACGACATCCTGGTAGAGGTCGTTGACGTTCTCGCGACGCCGTCCAAGATGGATGCACAGAGTCAGAAGTATGCCCTCGCTTTGTCGAAGCATAGCTAAAAAAGTGGCTTGTCTTTCTTCGTCTGTCATAACTCGTCAGATAGTGGCGTAAAATTTCCCTTTGTATATATTAGATGCAAAAATAGTAAAAAAGTAACACGCAGATGAAAATTTTTTTTTCAACAGTGTTTGTGAAGTGTTTTTTTTCAACGGTATATAATATTTCTGAGGAATGAACGTTTTCTATGAATAATACAAATGCAACAGTGACTTTTGAGAAATACAGGCTCGGCAACGGGCTGACGGTGATAGTGAACGAAGATGCGGGGACGCCGCTGGTTACGGTGAACACGCTGTATGGAGTGGGCTCGCGTGACGAGGATGCGTCGCGCACGGGCTTTGCACACCTGTTCGAGCATCTGATGTTCGGCGGTACGGAGCGAGTGCCCGACTTCGACGCTGTGGTGACCGAGGCGGGCGGGGAATCGAATGCGTTTACAAACAACGATATTACGAACTATTACATCACGCTGCCTGCGCGGAATCTTGAGACGGCGCTGTGGCTGGAATCGGACCGTATGCGGCTGCTGGACTTTTCGCAGCGCAACCTGGAGGTGCAGCAGTCGGTGGTGACGGAGGAGTACAACTACCGCTATGTGAACCGTCCCTACGGCGATGTGTGGATGCTGCTGCGTCCGCTGTGCTACAAGGTGCATCCCTACCGCTGGGCGACAATAGGCAGCGATATACGTCACGTGCAGGAGGCGACGCTGGAGGATGTGAAGCGTTTTTTCTACCGTTTTTACCGTCCTTCGAATGCCATTTTGGCTGTGAGCGGCAATGTGAAGGCAGACGAGGTGTTTCGCGCTGTGGAGAAATGGTATGGAGACATTGGGAACGGAGAACGGAGAACGGAGAGCGGGGAACGGTTTTTTGCTGACGGGGTGCCGGCGTTGCATAGCTGGTTGCCTGTGGAGCCGGAACAAAGGGAGGCGCGTGAGTTGCGTGTGCAGCGCGATGTGCCGGCCGATGCGCTATATATGGCTTACCCGATGTGCGGCAGGCTTGGAGACGACTTTCGTGCTGCGGACCTGGTGAGCGACATACTGTCGAACGGCAAATCGTCGCGCCTGTACAATGCGCTGGTCAAGGAGAAGGGACTTTTCTCGGAGATTGATGCCTATATCACGGGCGAGGTGGATAGCGGTCTGTTTGTGATTTCGGGCCGGATGACGGCCGGTACGGGCTTTGAAACGGCCAAACGTGCTGTGGAGGCTGAACTGCAGCGTGTTGCCGAAACTCCTTTGTCGCCAAGGGAACTGGAGAAGGTTCAGAACCGCTTTGAAAACACTTTTTTTGTGAACAACTACAAGACTGCCGACCGCGCTGCGTCGCTGTGTATGAACGAATGGCTGGGACACCCGGAGTGGGTGAACGACGAACCGGAGCTGTACCGAAAGGTGACGGTGGAAGACCTAGGCCGCGTGGCAAGCGAGATGTTTAGACCGGAGAGGCAGTCGGTGATGATGTATGGGTTGAGTTGTTGATGGGTTGATTTGTTGAGTTGTTGATGGGTTGAAGATGAAAATAACGAAAATGAAATAAATAAATGGCTGAAAAGAAGGATAAGAGAATAGTTGTGAAGTTGCTGATGTTGCTGTGGTATGCGCTGACGCATCCTCTGGTGTGGATATGGAGGAAGCTGAGCGGTTTTTTTATGCATCTTAACTACAGGCAGATTGCTCGTAAAGTGGTGAACGCTGTGGGTAACTTCTTCCATTGGCTGCTGTTCCGTGTGCTGATTCCGAAAAGGTACCGCAACATTACAAAGAAGCAAATCTATCGCATCATCTTCAAGGCCGACACTCCGGCGGGCAAGCGTTTCGATGTGTGGCTGCTGGTGCTGATAGGTGTGAATCTGGTGGTGATAATGCTCGACAGTTTCGAGGCGGTGCACTCGAACCTGCGGTGGGTGCTGATGGGTGTGGAATGGTTGCTGACTATCATCTTCACTTTGGAGTACTATCTGCGTATTTACTGCCTCAACAAGCCGTGGAAGTATGTGTTTTCGTTTTATGGCATAATTGACTTTCTGTCGATATTCCCGGCTTATTTGAGTCTGCTGATTCCGGCCACGCAGACGCTGACGGTGTTGCGTGTGCTGCGTACGTTGAGAATTTTCCGCATCTTCAATATGCAACGTTTCCTGCACGAGAGTTTCCACTTGCTCAACGCAATGCGTCGCAGTGTGACGAAGATATTGATTTTTATGCTTTTTGTCTTTATAGCCGCCATCATTCTCGGTTCGGTCATCTATATGTTCGAACACGGCAAGAATCCTGCGATGTCGAGTATCCCGACGGCGATATACTGGGCTGTTGTGACTATCACGACGGTGGGATATGGCGACATCACGCCGGTGACGCCGATGGGCCAGTTCATCTCGACGCTGGTGATGCTGCTTGGTTACTCGATAATTGCTGTGCCGACGGGTATAGTGCTGGGGGAAACGATAGCGGAACGGAAAGCGGAGAACGGAGAGAGGAGAGAGGAGAACGGAGAGAGGGGACCGGAAGGCGGAGAACAGAGAACGGAGAAGGGAGAATGGCGAGCGGGAAGCGGGCTGTTGGATGCGAGTCTTGTTCCTGCCGAATTCAATGAATATGAGGATAACAGCACCGGCGAGGCCGGTCCGCGTTTCTGCACCCACTGCGGTCATACGGAAGAGGATCCCGATGCGCGCTTTTGCCGTTATTGCGGCACGCTGCTGTCGAAGAGGCAACCCAGCGGATGGATTAATGACTTTTTTAAGAGTTGAGTTGTTGATAGGTTGATAGGTTTGAGAGTTAGAGGGTTTTAGGGTTGGAAGGTTATGGTTTTCGTTTTGGTTTTGGTTTTCGTCTTCGTTAAAACTATCTGAAGTTAAGGTTAAGGTCAAGGTTAAGGTTAATTCAAGGTTTTGGTTTTCGTTATATTTAAAGTCAAACAACTATATGAAGAAACTGATTTTGCTGATTATACTATTGATAGGCTGCGGCGTTGTGGCGATGGCGCAGAGCTATACTATCCGCGGTACTGTCCGCTCGGCTTCGTCGGGCGAGACGCTCATCAGTGCCACTGTCTATGATATGCTGTCGGGCAAAGGTGCCCTGACCAATGCCGAGGGACGTTACTCGCTGACGCTGCCTAAGGGCAAAGTGGTGCTGAGGGTATCGTATGTGGGCTATAAGACGGTGTTTGATACCGTCGAACTGGCTGAAAACAAAGAGATAAACGTCAAGATGGAGTCGAGTACCGAACTGC
>JAGDCN010000046.1 GCA_017958525.1 Bacteroidales bacterium | reverse complement strand
TTTAAAAAGTTTTAAACATTTTTATGTTTCTATATCAAAAATTATGTGTACTTTTGCACTTCCAAATTCGAGAAAAAATGAAGAGAACATTCCAACCATCACGCAGAAAAAGAGCAAATAAGCACGGTTTTCGTCAGAGAATGTCGACTGCAAATGGCAGAAAAGTTCTGTCGGCACGTCGCAGAAAAGGCAGAAAAAAACTTTCCGTCTCCGACGAACGATAAACATTCGTGCCGGACTGCTGCATCCTGCCGCAAGTCCGTTTGCCAAAACGAAGATAAGAAGTATTGTCGTCAATACTTCTTTTTTATTATTCAACTTTCGGGACTTATAAGATGAAGCTAAATAGGGAGTTATGCCAGCTGCTGGCAGGTAGTTATGTTCTTCGAGCAGGACGATAGTCTTGAAACAAGCCATTGTATATATTGTATTGTTCATTTTAACTTCCTTTTATTACTTCCATTTATTACTTCCATTTTCACTTCCGAAATTTAAGTTATTATAATACCACAGCAGCGATGAAAATGAGAAAACCGAAACAAGAAATCATCATTCCCGACATCGAAGTCAGTGACGCCGGAGCTGAAGGCAAGGCCATAGTAAGAATTGACGGGATGGTCGTCTTTGTGCCCTTTGTGGTGCCAGGCGACATTATCGACCTGAAAATCATTAAAAAGAAGAAAAACTATGCTGAAGGTCGGGCGCTTGCCATCAAGCAGCCTTCACCTCTACGTGTCGAACCGCAGTGTCCCCATTTCGGCATTTGCGGTGGCTGCAAATGGCAAACAATGGCCTACAGCGAGCAGCTGCTGTGCAAAGAGCGGCAAGTGCGCGACAATCTTGAGCGGCTGGGGCACATCGACACCTCGGCGATGAGATCCATTTGCGGTGCTGACAATATTTTCTATTATCGTAACAAACTGGAATTCACCTTCTCGTCAAAACGCTGGCTCAACGAAGGCGAAATGCGCGACGAAAACGACCCTGGAGCATTGGGATTCCACGTTCCTACGGTGTTCGACAAGGTTTTGCCGATCGAGCACTGTGCTCTACAGAAAGAACCATCCAACCGCATCAGGCTGGCACTGCGCGATTACGCACTGAGCCACAACCTGCCTTTTTATGACATCCGCAACCATACCGGTTTTATGCGCAACCTTGTGGTTCGCAACACATCGACTGGTGAATTGATGGTAATCGTCATCATTGCCGAAAAAAACGATGACATTCTGCTGCCGATGATGGAATTTATCAAAAAAGAGTTTCCCGAAATCACCTCACTGCTGTACATCGTCAACAACAAGATGAACGACTCCTACACTGACCTAGACGTGGTCACCTACAGTGGCAAGTCCTACATCACCGAGCAGATGCCGCGCTACGGTGGTGGCACGCCGCTGCAGTTCCGAATCAACCCCAAGTCGTTCTACCAGACCAATTCCGAGCAGGCTTTTCGTCTCTATAGTTTCGTCGCCGAGTTTGCCGAGCTGAAAGGCGACGAGAACGTCTATGACCTCTACACCGGCACAGGCACCATCGCGCAGTTCCTGGCAGGAATGTGCCGAAAAGTTACAGGCATTGAATATGTCGAAGAGGCCATTATCGACGCACGCCTGAACGCACAACTCAACGGCTTGAACAACTGCACCTTCTATGCTGGTGATATGGCCAAGGTGTTAAACGACAGCTTTGTCGCCGCCAACGGTCGTCCCGATGTAGTCATCACCGACCCACCACGGGCCGGAATGCACGACAAGGTTGTCGAGCAGCTGCTAAGCATCGAAGCTCCGCGCATAGTCTATGTCAGTTGCAACCCTGCCACACAAGCCCGTGACCTGCAAATGCTCAGTGAGAAATACAATATCGGACGCATCCAGCCTGTCGATATGTTTCCACACACACAGCACGTCGAGAATGTCGCCGAACTATTTTTGAGGAAGAAAAATTAAAAAAAAATATTCATATTAAAAAAAATTACTATCTTTGCATATTGATACTTTGACGCCAAAAGCCTCAAAATATCCCTTAGACTGTTGAAACATAACTTTATATAGATAATAAATAAAATAAGTATAACAATATTAATTCTATCTGAAAGATGAAAAAAAGAGTATTCTTCCTTCTTTTGGCTGCCCTTATGATGCCGCTGGCTATGAATGCACAGCACAATGCATCCATTCACGTAGATTCCACCATCAATGCCTGTGAATCCTACACCTGGTCCATTGATGGAGTAACCTACACCACCTCAGGGGTCCACACTGCCATCATTGGCGACACTCTCTACATACTGGACCTCACCATCAACCCTGAATACAACATTACTGTCCCCACTCCTGTGCAAGGTGGATGCACCTTCAACTGGGGCGACAGCGTCTATACCGTCGGAGGTTCTCACACACAGACCTTCCAGAGCGTTAACGGATGCGACAGCACGGTGACTATCACCCTCAATTTGACCACATCCGCTTCAAAGACCTACACTGTCACGGCCTGCGAATCCTACATCTGGAAAAACGACACCCTAACAACCACAGGCATTACCAACATCACCGACACTAGCAACGCTTTATGCGACTCCCTCCTGACGCTTGACCTGACCATCATCACCCCTGAAGTAAAATCATACGATTCAACTATCGTCGCCTGCGAAAGAACACGTTTCCGCTGGGCTCCCACCTCGTCTTGGATCACCGTCACCACCGACGGCTATACCATTACTTCTGACGAGTATTCGCACTCGACAGCCAATGCACGCAATCTCTTCCATCCCCGCACGCTTGAAAGATGCTACGACAGCACTGTCACTCTGCACTTCAACATTAAGCACAACAGCACTTTCAGCCTCACCGACCGCGGATGCGACTCTTACACGTTCAATTATGACACAAACTATGTCACTTATATCTACAGCAAAATAGATACCATCAATGGTCTGAAAGCCGCCAACGGCTGTGACAGCCTTATTATCCTCAACATCACCATCAACCATACACCCGAGGTGTATATCACCGGCGACCTCCGCGTAGCCCCTGGCTCGAACGCCACCCTTTACGCCAACAGCGACCAGAATGTAGCATACACCTGGAGCAACGGTTCGACGGATGAAAGCATTACGCTCACCAATGTTCAGGCCAACACCGAGGTATCGCTTAACGGCCGCAACAACAGCACTGGCTGCGAGAACACTGCCTACGTTACCGTTATGGCCAACCTCGCCATCGAGAATGTCAACGACGATATGCTGCAACTATATCCCAATCCGACCACGGCACAGGTAAACATCAACAGCACCGAGGCTCTCAAAAACGTCAGCGTCTTTAATATGAACGGCCAGCAGGTCATCAACGCCGGCAATGCCAGCACCGTCGATCTGGGAGCCCTCACCAACGGCGTATATGTAGTACGTATCGAGATGCAGAACGGCACCGTGGCAACACGCACCGTCGTCCTATCCAAGTAATTCTATAAACCGACAATATAAAAGCGTTCGGATTTCCGAACGCTTTTTTTATAGTTTCCGACATTTCAATGACAAACCGAATATCATCGTTGTCCAAATTGTTCCTTGCGGCTGCCCTGCTGACGACTGCTGCCTGCACTCGTGTGCAGCAGCCTGTCCGCATACACGGTGAAGCTCAAGGCACATACTATTCCGTAACATACTACGACGCACAGCAGCGCAACCTAAAGAGCAGCATCGATTCGCTGCTCGACGACTTTGACCTCACAGCGTCTCTTTGGGTAGATAGTTCTCTGTTGCGCAAGGTGAACGAGAACCGCGACAGCGTCGTCAACGAACTCTTTGCCACACTTGTAAGCTTATCGACCGAGATGCACAACTTTACCGACGGAGCTTTCGACTGCACCGTGGGACGCCTCGTCAAGGCCTGGGGTTTCAGTTTCTCCAAGCGCGAAGAACTTCAGCAGGCCGACATTGACAGCCTATTGCAATATGTTGGCCGACAGCCTTCGACGGTTCGCAACAGCGACAGCACCATCATTGTCCACAAGCCATACCGTGCCACCGAGTTCGACTTCAACGCAATTGCACAGGGCTATGCCAGCGACCTTATCGGCCGCTATCTGGAACAGCAGGGCATAGACAACTACTTAGTAGATATTGGCGGCGAGGTGTGCGCCAAAGGCTGCAAACCCGACGGTAGCAGTTGGGTGGTCGGAATTGAACGCCCCGCCGAGAACCGCTACAGCAGTCCTGAAATTGAAACCAGCATCCGGCTGAACAACGAAGCGGTAGTGACCTCTGGCAGTTACCGTAAATACTACGAACGCGATGGCATCCGCTATTCGCACACCATTGACCCTGCCACCGGGAGGCCTGTCGAACACAGCCTGCTCAGCGTGACGGTTATTGACAGTACCGCCTGGCGCGCCGATGCTTTGGCCACTGCTTTTATGGTTATGGGCCTTGAGCGGTCGCTGAAGTTTATCGAACAGCATCCAGACGATTCAGGCACACAAGCCGTATTCTTCATTTACAGCGATACCAACGGTTATCAAACCTATGCCACACCGGCATTTGAAAAGCGGAAAAACGGAGAACAGAAAACGGAGAACTTTTAATTCTTTTATTTATTATAAATTCTAAATCACAAATGAAATCAATGACAGGCTTTGCCAAGCGGCAATGCACCATAAACGACAAGAAATACAACATTGAAATAAAGACTCTGAACAGCAAGCAGATGGACACCATCGTCAAACTTCCCTCCGACTTGAAGGAACACGAGCTCCAGATACGCACAATGTTGAACCGTCTGGAACGCGGCAAAATAGACTTCAACATCAGCGAAGAACAGTCATCGGCTACGACAGTACACCTCGACGCCGACCTTGCACGCCGCCGCTATGAAGAGGTGTGCCGCCTGTCCGAAAGCCTTGAGGGTGGTACCGATCGCAAGATGCTGCTCTCCATTGTGCTGCAACAACCCGACATTTGGGTTGGCGACAACGAGCAGGATTTTTCCGACGACGAGTGGCAGCAGTTGGCCGACGCCATAATGCAAACCATCGACGAGCTGGATGCCACACGTGTCCACGAAGGAGGAATCCTGCAAACCGATTTTGTAAAGCATCTCGACCTCATAGAACACTATCTTGAACAGATACCTCAATACGAAAGCGAGCGCATCGACACCGCCAAGGAGCGTATGCGCACTATGCTGGCTGACAGCGCCGTCAAGGAGGTTGACCAAAACCGCTTCGAGCAAGAGCTGATATATTATTTCGAAAAGTTAGACATTACCGAGGAGAAAGTACGTCTCAAGAAGCATATCGATTATTTCCGCCAGGTGATGGCCGATGAAGAAGGCAGCGGCAAGAAACTGGGATTCATCGCACAGGAGATGGGACGCGAAATCAACACCACAGGTTCGAAAGCCAACCACATACAAATACAGCGTTTAGTGGTGGCAATGAAAGACGAGTTGGAAAAAATCAAAGAACAGCTGGGTAATATTCTTTAATCCCATATCCATATTACCAGTAAAGCCGACTTTACCAGAACAAAAAGCAGAGGCCCGCGCATTTGCGCGGGCCTCTGCTTTCATTAATATTCAACTAAAGGGATTAGCGAACGATGAGTTTCTCAATCTTGCTGAACTTGTTGTTGGTGATGCGTACAAAGTAAGCACCCTTGGCAAGGTTGGAGACATTGATGTTGGTACCGTTCTCAGCATTGAACTGCGAAGTGGTGACAACACGGCCGCTCATATCGATAAGAGCCATATTGACGGTGCCGGTAACACCTTTCATAACCACGTTCACGTTCGAAGTTGCCGGGTTGGGCATCAGGCGCATCGAAACATTGGCAACGGGATCGAAACCTACGTGAGGTTTGAAAGAGCAACGCAGCACGCAGCTGGCCTGGAGATTCTCAAGAGTGACATAGCCGTATGTAATACCATCAGCATCTTCCTGAGGCTCGTATTCAATTTCAACGCCATCGCGATAGATCTTGTCGATATCGTAGCCGGGAACAGGCATAACAATATAGGTAACGGAGCCTCCGACAGGCACGCTGTCAACAGTACCGCAAAGGTCATTGTAGTTGCCATCGATGAAGTTACCCTCGTCGGGATTGTCGCACTCGAGGCTTACAGAAACCTTGGGAATATAGTATGAAGGTCCGATAAGAAGACGGATCATAGGATAGGTGTCAGAATTGAGAGGACGTACATAGCCGTCGAACGGGTCAGCGATGAAGGTTGACCATCTGCCAACAACACCAAGGGTGACAGCATAGTCTTCCATACCGGGTTCTTCCGAGAAGCGGGTAGCGACACCTTCTTCATTGTAGAAGTAGTAAGGAGTGGTGGCAACGGTAAAATCGCTTTCCTCTTCCAGCTCGTAACCAGCGTTGTAGCAGAAGTTCGGGATCAGTTCAGGCTGATTGGGGAACATAATTCTTACAACAGGATAGCTGCCGGGAAGTTCATAGGTGAAACGCTCCAAAGAATCTGACAGAACAGAATTCGAGATAACATCGCTCGATTTGACAACATAGGTGCTGGCGCCAGTGGAGATGCCTCTCCAGCCGGTAAGTGCACCGGTGCTGTCAGTAACATCCATAAACAGGATGGGCGAGAGACGAGTTCCGGGGCTCTGGTAGCCAGGTTCGGTAGAAGCAACCATTTCCATACCGAGGACACGCCAGTGATTGCCGTTGGCATCGATGGGGACAGTGTCGCCAGTAACATATTTAACGAAGACACCGTAGCCAGCCTTGTTCCACTGAGTTGTACCAGGATCATCGGAAACAATGGTGGTATTACCTTCAGTACGAATAGCACCGTAGGTTACAGCCGAACCGAGAGCAACAACGCCGTGGTCGCGACCCCAAACACCGAAGGGATGGTCGTCGGTATTCCAGTTCACATTGTAGAAAACGGTATCGAAAGTCTCGTTCTCATAGAAATGAGGCTGATAGCTGTCAGTGGTAATGTCGGTGTAGAAATAGTGTGCGCCAGTGTTGCCAGTGGGCAGGTATCCAATAGAACCTGTGGCATAAGCGTAAGGACTGTAGGTCGAACCGTGAACAGAAGTAGTAGCGCTGTCATAGAAGCCCAGCGGGTCGATAATGAGCTGGCGGGTGGTCATCGGGTCAGGAGCGACGGAAGCAATAGTCTTGCTGGCGACAAGCATTGCCGTGGTGTTGTCAGCCGAAAAAGCATAGACGGCACCAGTCAGATTGGTCTGGGTCAGTTGGCCTTCATTCGAGAACTCGGCAACCCATACAACAGGAACTTCAAGATCCTGAGGCATCGTCTGGTAGAAACCTTCAAAGTACTGGTTCGATTTCATTACAAGATTATTGTCGGGAGCTTCGATAACCGATACGTCATCGACAAACCAGAAGTAGCCATAAGCTCCACCTGCACTGCTGGTGCAGCTCCAACGAAGACGCAGAAAGACGTTGGCCTGATTGCCGATGCTGGCAGGCATAGTGACGGTCTTCCATCCTCTAATGCTGGAATTGCTCTCAACATCGATACTGCGGACGTTGATTTCGACAGCGTACCAGGTAGTTCCATTGGTGCTGTAGTCAATCCAGCACTGGTCATTGTTGAAGCAACGATAATACTGGTACAAACGAACGCGTACGAGAGGGCTCTGAGCGGTCGAGAAGGGAGTAAAAGCGATGTAGGCATCGAAGTTTCCGACAGCACCGCTACCACCCCACGCAGAAATCTGGTCCATCATAGTCATAACCATAATACCCTCGTCGTGAGTAGTGCTTCCAAAAGGAGTGTTGCCGTTATAACCGCAGATGTAATTTCTCCAAACATCATAGGCGGCAGGATAGTTGTGTGAACCCCAAGGGCTGTTCGGGTTGAAAGCATCAAGGGCGTTGGTATCGTTGCTGGGCATACGATGCCAGGTCGAGTGGAAAGCGGTCTGGCCGTGGGCCGGAACTAAGGTACCATTGACCATCTCGTTTTCTCCAATGGCACCTGTGGTGTAGCCGGCGCCCTCGGTAGCAAAGGTGCAGAGCATCAACTCATCGTCCTTGGTGAAAATCGAGCCTGTGTAACCAGCCTTCTGGACCTGAACGTCCTCAGCGACAGTCTTAGCAGCTCTTACCTCACCCGACTTTGCAGGGGTTGCAATTTTGTTTGTCTGTGCGAACGCAAAAGTGGCGCACAAGGCAAAACTAAGAACCATTAATGTTTTTTTCATTGTAATTGAATTTTAATTAATAAAAAATTTCCCTCATTTATATTCGCAAAACTCTTGTTTTCAAGACTTTTCAGCCTATCGACAGGAGATGTGCGGTATTATTATTCGGATGCAAATTTACCACAAAAAACAATACTGACCAAAAAAATCTGAATATTTTTTGTTTTTTTAAGGAATAGCAACAGGAGGGAAATGTGTGTTTTTAAAGTTGGAATTACACAGAGGGGAAGACACAAAAGAGGCCAATGGGGCAATATTATGATATCATTTATTACCAACTCAAGTTTCGGAAGTAAAACTGGACAATTGATAATTGAAAACTGAAAAATGATTTTTTGTTTTCATCTTCGTTTTGGTTTTCGTTTTAGATAAATTTAAGGAAGTTAAAAAGGACAATACAATATACACAATGGATGATTCAAGACTATTGTCCTGCTCGAAGAGCATAACTCCCTGCCTGCAACGCTGGCATAACTCCCTATTTAACTCCATCTTTTAAATCCCGATAGTTGAATTATTTTATTTTTTGAACAAATGAACAAATATTTAAAGATATAAATAATAAAAGAGAGACAAATCAGTTATTGATGAAGAAACGACAGACTAAAGACTAAGAAAACATATATGCAATATATAAAAGCCCGCAAACGGATGACGCCAAGTTTTTTGGCGTTAATGGCAACCGCAATACTCTGCACGGTATCTATTACAGGATGCAAGGGTACGAAGGATGCAGCCAACAGCACGTCTCCGAAAAAATACGAGCGCAAACCCATTGTGGAGCGCAACGACGAGCAGCTGAAAACTGAGACGATGATGATTGACGCCAAGATGCTGGAGGAGTCGGGGCAAGATATGGTGGCAATACAGAGATACAGCGAAGTGCTGGCACGCGACCCTAAGAACGCTGCGGCGATGTATGAGTTGAGCCGCCTGGTGGCCTCGCTCGGTATGGCCGACAGCGCCATAGCCCTGTCGCAAAAAGCCGTTGCAACCGACCGTGACAACGTATGGTATGCCCTGCATTTGGCCACCCTCTACCGTGTAACAAACCGAAAGAAAGAAAACATTGAGACCTGGAAAAGCATCGTCAATATGCGCCCCGACGTGCTTGACTACTACTACGAACTAAGCAACGCCTACCTGATTGCGAAAGACTATAAAAACGCAATAGCAACATTGGACAGGGTGGAAAAAAAGGTGGGCGTCACCGAGCCGGTATCGACACAAAAAGCAAAACTTTGGACAGCCATTGGTCGCACCGACAAGGCCTTGGAGGAATACGAAGCCCTGGTCGCAGCCTTGCCAAACAACGGCCAATATAACGCCATCCTTGCTGAATCGTATATGTCCGCGGGCAAATACGACAAGGCCAAAGCCTGCTACGACCGTATCCTGGCAACCAACCCCAACGACGAATACATACACATATCGCTTGCCGAATACTACAAAGCCGTAGCTCAACCACGCAAGGCATACGAAGAGTTGCGCATTGCTATGGGACAACGCAACCTATCGACCTCCAACAAGCTGCACATTCTCACCAACTTCTACACTAGCGAGGAATTCTACGGCATCTATTCGCAATACACCTTTGACCTGCTTGAAGTGGCTATGCATAACTGCGACGACAGCACCACCTTCGCAGCCCTGTACGGCGACGTGCTGATGCGGCAACGCAAATACCCCGAGGCAGTGCATCAGTTCGTACTATCGCTCACCGCCGACAGCAGCAAATACCAGATATGGGAGGCTCTGCTGGTCGCCGAGCTTTCGTCGGAAAACACCGATACATCCCTGATGGCCAGCCACGCCCGGCGCGCCTCGGCACTCTTTCCGCTGCATCCCCTGCCCTACTACATCCAAGCCGTCGTGGAACACGACAACGGCCACTACGAGCGCGCCATTGAACTGGCGCAACGCTGCGAGAAAATAGGATTTGACAAAGGCTATCTGGAACCTGACACCTATATGATGCTGGCCGAATGCTACAATCGCCTTGATGACAAGCGCTGCTACGAATACTACGAGAAATTCCTGAAACTATATCCCGACGATATCCAAGCTCTGAACAGCTACGCCTATCGTCTGGCCATCGACAAACACGAACTCGAGAAGGCCGAACGAATGTCGAAACGGACAATCGAAAAAGAACCCGACAACCCATTTTTTCTTGACACCTACGCCTGGATTCTGCACCAGATGGGACGCGATGACGAAGCTCGCCCCTACATCGAAAAGGCAGTACAACGCGACAAAGAGTCCGAGGAAGTGAAAGAACACTATAGGGTAATTATTAATAAATAAAAGAAAGGTTGTTTTGAAACGCTACATTTTCATATTAATGCTTGTCTGTTTGGGGGTGGCAGGATGCCGCTCGCACAAGGAGTTGAAACGCGACGACGGCAACAACGTCAGCCGCGACACTACCGCAGCAGCAACGGCACCGTCCAAGCCTCGCGCCGAACGTCTGGACACAATAATGAATGCCCAATACCGAAGCATTACGGCCAATTTCAACTGCACCGTGCAGGGAATCAATGTGAATGGTCAACTGCGAATGGCGAAAGACAGCATTATATGGGTCAGCGTGAACAAGTTGCTGGAATTGGGACGCGCCCAACTGACACCGACAAAAGCACAAGCCTACGCAAAGTTGATTGGCAAAAAATACGACTTGAGCTACAATGACATTCAGAAAAACTGGGGTATTGATGTCGATTTCGTCACTTTGCAAGCCCTTCTGACCGCCAACTGTCCACCGCAATGCCGGAAAAGCAAGGAACCGCAGCGAAACGGCGACATTGTAACCCTATGGTTTGACCAAAACAACGGCCAGCGACAACTGACACTCAAAAAGGACTTTGCCACCAAACGCCCTGTTGCCACCACTCTGCAAAGCAAACAAACAGGACAAACAATTGAACTGACATACAGCAACTGGACAAGCGTAGAAGGGCAGCTGCTACCGACGACTATCAATATCAGCGTAAAAAGCAAACAGTTGAACGAACAGACAGTCATCACCTTAGAACGCATAACATTGAACAAAACCCAGAGTTATCCGTTTAAAATGTGATTCCAAAAGGTTAGTTCTAAAATACCAAACATATCAACACAAACCCAATGAAACAACTAATTATCATTATTATACCGTTACTTTTCTGCTTCGAGATTATGGCTCAGGAGCGGCCCAGTGCCGCCGACACTGCCGAGCAGATTGTGCAGAACTACTATAATATTCTAAATTTCAACGGAATCCGCAAAGACAGCATCCTCTATATGGAAACCGTTACCTACAAGCGTTCGGACCCCAGCGATACTGCCATATTGAAACGCTGGTTCCTGCCTCCCAACCGCTTCCGCGCCGAGCTGTGGCACGGCGACACACTGCTGGAAGGCTGCTACACCGATGGCAAGGAGGTCTATCGCGAGTACATTATGGGCACATTGGACGGCTGGGTACGTGTGACGCAGGCGCGATACTATGTGCTTGAACCAAGCTACGACTTCCGTGGGGCTTTGTATCACAGGCAAGCCGATGCCGCCGAACTGACGTACAAGGGAATATGGGAATTTAACGGTCAGGAGGTGCTACGTGTGTTCGTCGATACCCCTATGCGCTATTGCAAAAATTATTTGTTTGAAAAAGAGAGCGGTCTGCTCTTTCTGATTGAAGAAACCAACCAGCATTCAGAATACACCAGCCATCAGGCCTACGACCATCCCGATTGGCACGCATTCCACGAATACAAACCTTTGGGTACCGTATTGCTACCAAGTGTGGAAAGCTACCAGATGCAGGGCGATATGGTGTTCCATTTCACCAAAAGCAAATATGTTCCACTGGATATGAAACTGTTTACAGAAAATTAACAATGAGCATTTTTGACAACGAAGACGAATTCTATATGCAGCAGGCGCTACGCGAGGCCCGCACCGCACGCGACGAGGAAGAAGTGCCCATTGGCGCCGTAATCGTATGCGACGGCCAGATTGTGGCTCGTGCGCACAATAATACCGAACGTCTGCACGACGTGACGGCACACGCCGAGATGGTAGCCTTCACAGCAGCCGCCAACACATTGGGCACCAAATATCTGCCCAATTGCACGCTGTATGTCACCGTCGAGCCTTGCCCGATGTGTGCAGGTGCTGCGGGTTGGATGCAGATAGGCCGTATAGTCTATGGTGCCGGCGACCCAAAGAAAGGATTCGAAAAATTAGGTCACGGTATGCTTCATCCCAAAACGGTGGTTGATAATGGTGTGATGCAGGAAGAATGCAGTGAATTGATGAAAGAGTTTTTTAAAAAGAAAAGATAGCACAAACAACATTTTATATTTTTATTGAATACAATAAATAAAAAAAATATTATGCAACCAACATTATTAGTACTTGCTGCCGGAATGGGCAGCCGCTATGGCGGACTGAAGCAGATGGACGGCGTCGGCCCCAATGGTGAGATCATTATGGATTATTCGATTACCGATGCCATCCGCGCTGGTTTCGGCAAGGTGGTTTTCGTAATCCGCCACAGCTTTGAGCAGGAGTTCAAGGCCAAAATCAATGCCGAGCATTTCGGCAACAAAATCAAGGTGGAATATGTATTCCAGGAACTTGACAACCTTCCGGCAGGCTTTAAGGTCCCCGAAGGTCGCGAGAAACCCTGGGGCACCAACCACGCCATCCTGATGGCCAAGGATGCCATCAAGGAGCCTTTTGCCGTCATCAATGCCGACGATTTCTATGGCGCCGACGCGTTCAAAGTTATGGGCGACTACCTGCGCGGGCTGGAAGGCAAGAAGGGCGACTACTGTATGGTAGGCTACAAACTGGAGAACACCCTGTCGGAGAACGGCACAGTGAGCCGCGGCGTATGCAACGTCGATGCCAACGGCTATCTGGTCGGTATGACCGAACGCACCAGTATTGGCCGCACTGCCAACGGTATTGAGTACAAGGACGATGACGGTTCGATGCACCCACTCTCTGCCGACGCCACCGTGTCGATGAACCTGTTCGGCTTCACACCCGACTACTTTGCAGAGAGCGAGAAACTCTTTGTCGAGTTCCTGAAAGAGCGCGGCACAGAGATGAAGTCGGAATACTACATTCCCTTTGCCGTCAACACCTTCCTTGCCAACGGCTACGCTACGATGCGTGTGCTGAAGACCACGGCTCAATGGTTCGGTGTGACATACAAGGAAGACCGTCCGATGGTTGTGGAACGGCTGAAGAAACTGCACGACTGTGGAGTTTATTGATCCTTTCCGTATTTCCGCTGCAGGAGAGGGGGCTTTCCCCGTCTGCAGCGAGGGTAGAAAAGCCCCGCCTGCGGCGGAAATCTTGGAAATCTTGAAAATCCTAAACACTCGCTTTCTGGCAAATCTTGAAAATCCAGAGAAATCCTGGAAATTATTTCCGACAAAGTCGGAAATGCTGACGCACAACTTTGTTTAATCGTTTAAGTCAATCTATATTTAGATCAGTATTTAATTATTATTGAATATGGGCATTTCTTTTGAGGAACGGCTGAATGCTTTGTCGTACCAAATTCGCGGTGCCGCGATGGAAGTCTACAATCAGTTAGGACCTGGACTGTTGGAATCAATATACGAGAAAGCGCTAATTGCAGAATTGCGACTACGCAATATCGATGTCAAATCGCAAGTTCCCATTCAAGTTGTATACAAGGGAAACGTTGTAAGCAACGACCTTAGAATTGACTTGCTGATAGACGACACCATTATCGTAGAGCTGAAATCCGTCGAAGAACTCAATCCGCTTCACTACAAGCAGATACGAACCTATCTAAAACTGACCAACAAACCATTGGGCTGGCTGATAAATTTCAACGAGGACGATTTCGCTCACGGTATGATAAAAGTACCCAACCGATATTTCTCCTCTTTTTAATCAAAACAAACTGAAGTCAAAACACGCGAACAATTCCCGCTTTGCGGGAATACCATTTCCCAAGATTAAAAATAATTTCCAAGATCTCGCGAAGCGGGAGGCAGTTTTTCCAAGATTAAAAAAGAGTTCCAGGATTCGCCCGTACCAGCAATGACAGAGAAAAAAAAAATCCAAGATCTCCAAGATCTCGCGAAGCGAGAGGTTGTTTTTCCAAGATTAAAAAAGATTTCCAGGATTCGCCCGTACCAGCAATGACAGAGAAAAAGAATTTCCAAGATTTCCAAGATCTCGCGAAGCGGGAGGCAGTTTCGTTCGCCAAAGAGCACCTCAATGACAACCCGCTTGAGCTGCTGCTGCACAAACAACGCTATCCTGACGTGGACGTAGAGTTTGCAGTGCAGCAGATAGAAGGGCGGCGGACAGCACGTGAGAAATGGCCGTCGCTGCTGCAATACGACGATTTCCTCTACCCTCCCAGACTGAACAGGGAGCAAGCATCGTCTGACGAGACAGCGGTGCACAAGGTCAGCGTGGCCGATGAATTGTGTGACGAAGGGTCGTTCCTCTCCGTAGCCGATCTCACCGGCGGTATGGGCATCGACAGTATTGCCTTTGCCAGACACTCAAGCTATGTCGATCCATTGCACACGCAGGTGTTAGCTCACATAGACTATGTGGAGCGCAATGAAGAACTATGTTCACTGATGGAGCACAACGGCAAAGTACTTGGGTTGGAGAACCTCAAAATCCATTGTGCCGACAGTATGGAATGGCTTGCCGCAGAAGACCGTCACTTCGACATTATCTTCATCGACCCTGCCCGCCGCTCGGCCTCCGGGCGCAAGGTGGCCGCTTTCGAGGACTGTGTTCCCAACATCCTGCAGCACATTGAACTGCTGCGCTCTCATTGCCGTTGGCTGATGGTCAAAGCGTCGCCAATGATGGACATCGACAAAGGCATAGCACAGCTGGGCAATGTCAGTGACGTTTATGTCGTCGCCGTCAAGGGCGAATGCAAAGAACTGCTGTTTCTGTGCGGCGAACAGCGCGAAGAACCTTTGATTCACTGCCAGAACATCATCCCCGGTGTCTGCATCTATAGCAACGATCCCTTCACGCGGAGCCAAGAAGCGCAGGCCGAGGTCGTATATTGCACATCCGTGGGGCACTACATCTATGAGCCCGATGCATCGCTGATGAAAGGCGGACCCTACAAGCTGCTGAGCGACAGCTGGGGATTGCAGAAACTGGCCAGAAACACACATCTTTACACAAGCAACAATTATCACGAATGGATGGGTCGCACGTTCTGTGTGTTGCACGAAATTCAACTGAACAAAAAGGCAGTCGCCGCAGCCATTCCCGACGGCAAGGCCCACGTAGTTACGCGCAACTACCCCGTGGCTGCCGCCGAGTTGCAGCGCCAACTGGACCTGAAAGAGGGCGGCGACCTCTTCGTCATTGCCACCACCGTGGGCAGCCAGAAATGCGGCTTCATTTGTTGCGAGCCTAAAAATTATCAACATTTTTTGGAAGAAATTAACAAATAAATTTTGTCAGTTTCAAAAAAGGGTGTAATTTTGCACCCTCTTAAAATGATTTCGGAGAAGATGATTACCCGTTCAATATTCTCCAAATCAGAAGGATAGGAATATGTAAGGGTTATCCGTCAGCCCAAGCATAAGCTTTGAATTCAAGAGAAAAAAGGAATCGGGCACCATATTTTTATGGTGTCGGCAAATAAAAAAATGAACATCATCGTAAAATAAAAAATGAATACATTAAGTTACAAGACAGTATCGGCCAACAAGAACACCGTGAACAAAGAGTGGGTTCTTGTAGATGCAGAAGGTCAGACCGTGGGACGCTTGGCCACGCGAGTAGCCAACATCCTGAGAGGCAAGACCAAACCTTGCTTCACCCCGCACGTTGATTGCGGCGACAATGTTATCATCATCAATGCAGAGAAGGTTGTCTTCACCGGTAAAAAAGAAACCGACAAAATCTATCAGCGTTATACCGGATATCCCGGCGGACAGCGTGAGACGACCCCTGCAAAGGTTCGCGCAACCCATCCTGAGCGCATTCTTGAGCACGCCATCCGCGGTATGCTTCCGAAGAACAGACTGGGAGCTGATCTCTACCGCAACCTTCACATCTATGCAGGTAGCGAGCATCCGCATCAGGCTCAGAATCCTAAAGTCATCAACATTAACGATATAAGATAATAGCAATGGAGCAAGTAATCAACACCATAGGTAGAAGAAAAACCGCTGTTGCCCGTATATATATGAAACCGGGTAGCGGTAAAATCACCGTCAACAATAGAGATTATAAGGAATATTTCCCCACCGGCCCGCTGCAGTTCATCGTCAATCAGGCTTTCCAGATTGTCGATGCCGAAGGCAAATGGGATGTCAAGGCTAACCTCGACGGCGGTGGAATCACTGGCCAAGCTGAAGCTCTGAGAATGGCTATTGCACGCGCTCTCTGCGAGAACAATGCCGAAGACCGTCCGGCACTGAAATCCAAGAGCCTGCTGATGCGCGACCCGCGTATGGTCGAGCGTAAGAAACCCGGTCAGCCCAAGGCTCGTAAACGCTTCCAGTTCAGCAAACGTTAAAAGAAATATCAGTTTAGTATCCAAATTGCGGAGACTCTGTCCGGTTGCCAGTTCGGCAGCATAGGACTGCTGAAAAACCGGGCCCAAAGGACTACTCGGCAATTGGTATCAAGGAACGTAAACAAATCAATAAACAATGACAGAATTAAAATTCGAAGAATTGCTTGAAGCAGGTTGTCACTTTGGACACCTGAAAAGAAAATGGAATCCCAAAATGGCTCCCTACATCTTCAAGGAGCACAATGGCATTCACGTAATTGACCTGCAGAAAACTATCGCAAAAGCAGAAGAAGCTGCTAATGCTCTGAAGCAGATCGCAAAATCCGGTAAGAAGGTTCTCTTCGTCGCCACCAAGAAACAGGCAAAAGACGTCGTCGCCGAGATCGTGAAAGTCGTTGATATGCCTTTCGTCACCGAGCGTTGGCCTGGTGGTATGCTGACCAACTTCAGCACCATCCGTAAAGCCGTCAAGAAAATGAACTCGCTCGACCAGATGATGCACGACAAGGATTTCAATAATATTTCGAAACGCGAGCGTCTGCAAGTGCAGCGTGAACGTGCCAAACTCGACAAGAACCTCGGTAGCATCGCCGACCTGACTCGTCTGCCCAGCGCACTGTTCATCATCGACATCAACAAAGAGCACATTGCTGTTGCCGAAGCACGCAGACTTAACATCCCCACCTTCGCAATCGTCGATACCAACTGCAACCCTGACCTTATCGACTTCCCGATTCCCGCTAACGATGATGCTTCGAAGTCGATTGCCGCTATCCTGAAATATATGGTTGAGGCCATCCAGGAAGGTCTGAACGAGCGTATGCTTGACAAGGAAAACAATGTCGAGGAAGAGCCCGAGACCGAAGAGGTTGAGAACAACGAGGAAAACAAAGGCGAAAACCGCGAAGAGGCTCGTCCCCGCCGTCCAAGAAGAAAAAGTGCACCTGCCAACAATCAACAATAATTAGGAGGAAAGAATATGGCTAATATCACCGCAAAACAGGTTAATGAACTGCGCCAGCTGACCGGCGTAGGTATGATGGACTGCAAGAAAGCCCTCGTCGAGTGCGACGGCGACGTACAGAAAGCTATCGAATTACTGCGTCAGAAAGGCCAGAAAATGGCTGCCAAGCGTGCCGACCGCGATGCCAACGAAGGCTGCGTCCTCGCCAAGAGTGCAGGCAAATACGGTGCTATCGTTATGTTGAGCTGCGAGACCGACTTCGTGGCCACCAACGCCGACTTCATTGCATTCACCACATCTATCCTCGACAACGCTATGGCCAAGAACCTCACCACCAAGGAACAGGTATTGGATATGGAACTCGAAGGCCGCAAGGTGAGCGATTGCATCACCGACCAGATCGCCAAAATCGGCGAGAAAATTGAACTGGCACACTTCGAAGCCATCTGCGCTGAAGCAGTTTATGCCTACATCCATCCCGGCAACCGTATGGCCAGCATCGTTGGCTTGAACAAGGCCGGTTTCGACGAGGTCGGACACAACGTTGCTATGCAGGTTGTGGCTATGCGCCCCGTGGCTCTCGACGAGAAGAGCGTTCCGCAGAGCGTCATTGACAGCGAGCTGAACGTCTATCGCGAAAAGACCAAAGAGGAACTTGTCGGCAAAGCAGTCGAAGCTGCCCTCAAGAAAGCTGGCATCAACCCCGCACACGTCGATAGCGATGACCATATCAACTCTAATATGGCCAAAGGCTGGATCACCGAAGAGCAAGCCAAGATGGCTCGCGAAATCAAGGAAAAAGTCGGTGCCGAAGCTGCTGCCAACCTTTCCGAAGCCAAGATTGAAGGCATTGCAAAAGGACGTTTGAACAAATTCTTCCAGGAAAGCACCCTGATGAACCAGGAGTACATTATGGAAAGCAAGGTCAGCGTCAAGGACTTCATCGCCCGCACGGACAAGGAGCTCTGCTGCACTGGTTTCAAACGCCTCGAACTCGGAGCATAAGTCAATTTCGAACTTCGAAAGACAAATTTCGAATTCTAATAACAGAAAGAGCGGTTGTGTGAAAAACTCAACCGCTCTTTTTTAAAGGGAAAATGGCAAAGAAGCAGAAATACTACGTCGTCTGGCAAGGCAACCAACCCGGCATCTACGACAACTGGGCGGAGTGTGAACGGCAAATCAAAGGTGTGACCGGAGCCAAATATAAGTCTTACGAAAGCCGGACTCTGGCGGAGCAGGCTTTTCGCATCGGCCCCGAACTGGCAGCTTCGGTCACTGAAAGACAAACCAAAGGCGAGTCGATACTTGTCACCGACGAGAACGGCATCACGAAGATACGCCCCGACGCCAAGGGACCAGCGCCTGTTCTCGATGCTATCGCTGTCGATGCCGCCTGCAGCGGCAATCCTGGCGTGATGGAATACCAAGGCGTATATGTCGCCAGCCGCACACAACTGTTTCACTTCAAAACTCCTGTAGGAACCAACAATATAGGCGAATTTCTGGCCATTGTCCACGGATTGGCCTATCTCAAAAAAAACAACCTTCAGCAAGTGCTTTACTCCGATTCCGAAACCGCCATCGGCTGGGTACGCGCCAAACAATGCCGCACCAAATTATCGCTAACTCCCGATACTGCCAAACTATATGAAATAATCCACCGTGCCGAAGCCTGGCTTCACAACAACCACTATACCACGCAGATTCTGAAATGGGACACTGAGCACTGGGGGGAGATACCTGCCGACTTCGGAAGAAAATAGTGATTAAGACGAAAACCAAAACGAAGACGAAAACGAAGACGAAAACGAAGACGAAAACGAAAACCCAAACGGGTAAAAACCGTATCAACATATCAACATTAATCATATCAACATATCAACATTAATCATATCAACATTAATCATATCAACATTAAACATATCAACAGATAAAAGCCAAGTGAACACAACCGACCTGCACATACCCTCCAACAAAGTACGCGATATCGAACGCTACTTCTTGTCCGAACTCGCCCCGCTCTATCCCGAAGGTGAAATAAGGATGTTTGTCCGTATGCTGTTTGAGGCTTTTCTTGGATGGAATCAGGTGCAACTACTTACACACAAAGACGATACCGTCAACCAGAGCGACTTGTTGCGTTTCCACTGGGCAGCCGAAGATCTCAAACACCATCGCCCAATACAGCATATCATAGGCTGGACCGACTTCTGCGGCTGCTGCATCGAGGTGACCGAAGAGACACTCATACCTCGACCTGAAACAGAGGAAATTATAAACAAAACAATAAAAAAACACTCTCAATCCGCAACTCTCAATTCAAAGACAAGTGTCCTCGACCTTTGCACTGGTAGTGGCTGCATAGCCATAGCATTGGCAAAACAATGGCCCGAAGCCGAAATCTGGGGTGTGGATATCTCCGAAAAAGCACTTGCAGTCGCCAAAAAGAACGCTGCAAACAACAACGTCAACATCAACTTCCTACAAGCCGACATTCTCAATTTCCCGTTCTCCGTTATCCGTTCCCCGTTTTCACTCATCATCAGCAATCCACCATACGTGATGGAAAAAGAGAAAGCTGTAATGCTGCCAAACGTGCTCGACTGGGAACCGGCACAAGCGTTATTCGTGCCAGACGATGATCCTCTGGTCTTCTATCGCGCCATCGCGGAAATAGCAAACAAATGCTTGGCTTCTGACGGCTCGGTCGTCACAGAAATAAATGAACAGTTGGCCAACGAAACAGCCATCCTGTTTGAAAAAAACGGTTTTAAAGCTGACATCGGCAACGACTTCCGCGGCAAGCCTCGTATGCTAACCGCCTCAAAAAAATAAACACCTCTCAAGATTAATCCAATGCCAGACAGTTCCACACTTCCAGACCTACACTTCCGTCCGCTAACCATCGACGATAAAAATGGAATACAAAGAATTACACTCAATTCTGGCCTACAGAACTGCAACTACAACTTTGCCAATCTGATAGGATGGCGCATCCTTTTCGATACCGAAGTGTGCCTCCTGCCAGATACGGTCATTATCCGCTACAATTTCAACCACCGCAGACCTGCCTTTTTCTTAAATTCAGCCTCGCTGCCAGACAGAACCGTCATTGAAAGCCTGAGACAAATTGAGGCAAAAAACGGCAGGACATTGACAATCATCAACGTCAATGATGAATGGGCCACTCAGCTTAAGCGACAATACGGCGACAGCGTCAGTGTCGAACCGCTGCGCAACAGTTACGACTATATCTACCTGCGCGACGAACTGGAACAGATGAAAGGCAAGAACCTGAAAGCCAAGCGCAACCACATTAACAAATTTCTCAGCCAACACCCCGATTTCGAATTCCGCAAACTTGTGCCAGAGATGTTCGATCGCTGCCGACAACTGGCACAACAATGGCGTGAAGAGGTGCAGCACGACAACCCGTGGTACGGAAACACCATTGAATCTGAACATCAAATGATTGAAGAAGTTTTCCGCCATTGGGACACACTGGATATGTATGGCGGCACCATCTTCGTCGATGGGGAAATGATTGCATTCAGCTTTGGCGCAGCAGTAACCAACGACACCTTCGACACCTGCGTCGAGAAAGCAAATCGCAGCATCGACGGAGCCTTCAATATCATCAACCAGCAGATGGCACAACACCTGCCGATGCAGTTCCGCTACATTAACCGCGAGGAGGATATGGGGCTTGAAGGGCTGCGCAAATCCAAACTGTCGTACCATCCCTACCATCTGTTAAGCTATAACATTCTGACCTTCGAAAAGATATGAATATAAGCCTATATCGAATGACCCCTGCCGACAGGGACGAAACCATCGAATGGATAACAAGACAATACAGCTTCGACCGCAACGAGGTGACGTGGTGGGTTGACCACTTGCACTTCAACTGGCCGATGAGCGTCAAGGCCATCGACGTAAATGGACAGACCGTGGGGCTGCTTAATATGAGCGACTATCGTATCAATGAAGAAACCGAAGCCATCGTCCGCGAAAAACCTGCAATGCTAAAGCAACTCAACTCACTGAAATACATAGCCGTATTTTCGTTCATTGTTGCCGAGTCCTATCGACACACCCCACTCAACCATCAGATGATTATGGAAATATGGAACGAACTGGAGCAGCACTACGACTTCGTATTCGTTCCCGTGATGCACAGCCTAAAGACCCACCAATACTGGCAACGGCGCGGTGCAGTGGAATTTTTCCGCGACAAGATGTCGGTCTATTACCTGATTCCGCTTCGCAGCAACACATTGTTACGCAGTCTATTACCACAACAATAGCACTTCCGGCAAAAAAATTATCATCAGGTTGCTTTATTTCAAGTTAGTAAAGCATCACAAATGATAAAAAGAAGCACCCATAAGGATAAAAAAACACCAAATAAGATAAAAAGAAGCACCAAAAACGAAAGTTCTTGGTGCTTTCTTTATAGAGTGATATCTTTGTGTTGAAAAAAATATAAAACTCCGGAAAAAAATAAAAACTCCGAAAAAACTTTGACCAAAAAACAGAGGAAAAATAACGTCGTTTTTTTACCGAAAAACACCCCAAAAACGGCAAAAAACGCCGTTTTATAACTCCCTGTTTTCCAGGGACCAAATTCCTATCAAAGTTCACTCAAAGTCCTACCAAAGTTCTATCAAAGTTCACTCCAGTGGAATTTGATAAAACTTTGTGAAAACTTTCATTCATTTTTGGTGCTTCGGGGCTGGGATGCACAAGACTCCTCCACGCGTGCCACAGGCACTTGTGCCATTTTGATGTTGAGTCTACAATTCTTACAAACGGCCAACAAACGCGACAACGTGCTGACATTGAAAAAAATTAAACAAAAAAAGGTGACCTTGTTGCAGGAAGTCGAGCTCCTGCGTTCAAAGTCACCAGTGCATTAGGGATGGAACTACTATACGCGAACCAAATGTACCACCACATTGCCGGGGATGTCGGCCATCGGTACGTTGGTGCCACTGAAGGTGCACTCGTTTTCGGTCAAACTGTTGACAGTGTATACAAAGTGGGTTCCGCTGCGCGGTGTGATGGTCAGCTGGTCTCCCTCAACACTCCAGGTGAAGCCATTGTTTTCGGTTACACCATTGTCGTTGGCCAGTCCTGTGCCGTCTTCATTCATAATGAAGAGCATATTCTGGGGCGTCATATTCTGACCGTCAACGGTCATATTCTCCACCTGCCAGGTGCCGACAAACATCTCCACGCTAAAGCCGTTGTTGTCGCCAGGGTTGTTGTTGCCGCCGTTGTCGGGGCCGTTCTCAGGTTCGCAGGCAACCATTGCCGTCATCGCAAAGGCAACCATCAATGCTGAAAATAACTTTTTCATAATGATAATGTTTAATTAATTAATAAATGGATGAATAAAATTGTATAGATTGTTGGTTATCGTCGCCGCCATCGCTGATGTACTCTGATGGGTCCATAGGAATCAGTGTCTCTCTATTGAAGGAAACGGATACGAAGCATTTATATTGTGTAACTATCTAAATATTTTACACATAATGTCTGTGAGAATAAAAAAGGGAACTGCCGTATTGTAAGTCCACGGCAGTTCCCTGATGACAGGCTTGTGCCTCAAGCTTACTTGGCGTCGCGGCCGGCGCGAATGGCCTTGATGTTGGTCTCGACAACAGCGTCACCCTTGCGACCAAAGATAGCCTTGATGGCTTTCTCAAGTTCCTCGAAAGCAATTTCAAGATAGGGAGCGGCAGCACCGAGCAGAACCATATTACCGCGGGCGTTGAGCTCTTTGGCTATGGCATTGGCGTTGAAGCTTACGCACTTGGGCAGCTTGGCCAGCTCTGCATTGACCTTCTCGATATCAGGATAGTTGTTGATATTGATGAAAGGGTCGCTGTTGGTGATGACCACGCCGTCGGGAGCGAGGAAAGGCAGATAGCGCAGAGCTTCCATAGGCTCGGAGCTGAGGATGATGTCGGCCTTGCCTTCGGGGATAACATCGGCAAAAATAGGATCACTGCTGACGCGAAGGTGGCTGAACACCGAGCCGCCACGCTGCGACATACCGTGGATTTCACTTTGTTTGACGTTCATACCCAAGTTGAGGGCAGCGTCGCTTATGATCTTGGCTACGGAGACGATAC